>QIBC01000268.1 GCA_003225215.1 Acidobacteriota bacterium | reverse complement strand
GCTGATCTGCTGCCAACTCATACCACGATCGGTCGAGCGCAACAAATACTGTGAGCCGAAATAAAGCGTGTTTGGGTCGCGTGGCGACATCACGATCGGAGAGGTCCATGTCGCGCGCAGCTTGCGCTGAAAGATCTCCGTGCCGAAGGCCTGTACAGGCTGTGGCGATACATCCTGCGTTTGTCCCGTGAGTCGCTCAAATCGCATCACCGGCCCATAGGGATCGCCTCCATAGACCGTGTTGCCGTCAGTTGCCGGCGCGATGTAGCCGCTCTCGCCAGCTCCAATCGAGTACCAGTTCCGGAAGGTTATGCTTCCGTAATCGCTGCGGCTGGCGATGGAAACCGTCCCACTGTCCTGCTGCGAGCCGTAGATGTGGTAGGGAAACTCGTTGTCCGTGGTCACGTGATAGAACTGCGCGGTCGGCTGGTTATACCAGGAGCTCCAGCTCTTGCCTCCGTCCACGCTGATCGTTGCCCCCTGGTCGCTGCCCGTAATCATGCGCTGCGGATTCGTGGGATCGATCCAGAGCGCGTGATAATCGTCGCCACCGGGCGCGCCTTTGATGGCTTCCCAGCTTTTGCCCGCATCCTGGGTGCGATACAAAGAGACATTCGGCAAATAAACAACGTCGGGATTCTTAGGATCGATCGCAACCTCGCCGAAGTACCAGAGCCTTCCGAGTATGCGCGAGTCAGTCCCAATGCGGGACCAGTTAGCGCCGCCATCGTCTGAGCGGTAGAAGCCGGCTTGCTTCGTCTCTTTATGGTCGATCAGCGCGTATAGCCGGTTGCCATGGGTACCGGCCGCTGCGCGCACGCCAATGCGCCCCCAATCGCCGGAGGGCAGCCCCGCGCCTTCGAGCCTCGTCCAGTTATCGCCGGCATCGCTGGATTTGTAGATCGCGCCATTGCCGTTGTCGGGCGGATACTGGCTCCATGGCGGACGCTGCACGTGCCACATGGCTGCATACAGTGTGCGGGAGTCGTCAGGACCTGACGCAAGATCGATGGCGCCCCTGTTGTTGTCGATGAAGAGAACTTTTTTCCACGTCTTGCCGCCGTCGATCGATTTGAACACTCCTCGTTCCGGATTGGGACCATAGGCGTGCCCCAGTGCTGCAACCAGCACGATGTTCGGATCGTGTGGATCGACGACGATCCGCGCGATCTGGCGCGAGTCTTCGAGTCCGATGTATTGCCACGTCGCGCCGGCATCGGTGCTCTTGTACATGCCATTGCCGGTAGACAGGTCAGAACGCAGATCCGGCTCGCCTGTTCCGACGTAAATCGTGTTCGGATCAGAAGGCGCGAGGGCTATCGCGCCGATGGAGGCGACGGTCTGCGAATCGAAGATCGGATTCCACGTGATACCACCGTTGGTCGTCTTCCATACTCCCCCGCCCACGGAGCCAAAGTAGTAGATGTTCGGGTTGCCGGGAATGCCGGCGACTGAGACGGTGCGTCCACCGCGAAATGGACCGACCATACGCCATCGCAGGCCCTGGTAGAGCTTTGGATCAAGCTGTTGGGCGGTTGCGATTGGAATGAGAAGGCTGAAAACCAGGAAGGAGGCAAGACAACGAGCGCGGATTGTCACCCGCAAAATTGTACAGCAGAGCTTCCTGGTGAAGCCCAGAAGAGGCGAACACGAAGGGCACGAAGGAAACATCGGAGGTCACAAAGCGGCTCCGTGACCTCTCGTTTTACCTTCGTGCCCTTCGTGTTCGCCTCTCCCCCGGGCTTCAAAACGCCTTGCCTATGTAGCCCGCTGCGCTCCCCGCATCTCATCCAGCGTCACGTTCAGCGTGAGCCTCTGCTTGCCGCGATACACCGTTACTTTTACAACGTCGCCGGAATGATGGTTGTCGAGCACGTTGGCGATGTCCTGCGGAGTCTCGATATCCTGTTCGTCGATTTGAACGATCAAATCGCCGCCCACATAAATCGGGGTATTCCCCAGATATGCTCGCTCGCGCCCGCCTCGTATTCCGGCCTTATCAGCCGCGCCGCCAGGGACAACCTGCTGGACGAGCACGCCGGCATCGGCAGCGAGGCCCATTTGATCGGCGAGCTCGGGTCCGATAGGAAGCAGCCCGGCAATTCCCAGACTGGGACGACGTACACGACCGAACTGAACCAAATCGTTGAGCACAGCTTTCGCTGAGTTGATGGGTATGGCAAAGCCTACCCCTGCGCTCTGTTCCGCGCCTCCGGTGAGAATCATGCTGTTGATCCCGATCACTTCGCCGCGTGAGTTCAGCAAGGGTCCGCCGGAATTTCCAGGATTGATAGCTGCGTCGGTCTGAATGGCTTGATCGATTGCAGTTCCTTCAGGGCCGCGCACCGAGCGAATAGAACTGATGATTCCTCTGGTCATGGTCCCGTTGAGTCCGAAGGGATTGCCAATGGCATACACCTTCTGCCCGACTTCGAGGCTCTTGGAATCGCCAAGCGTCAAGGCAGTCAGGTTCTTTGCGGGAATTTGGATCACCGCAAGGTCCTTCTGCCGATCTGTGCCGATCACCTCGGCACGATACTTCTTCTTGTTCCAGAGAGTGACCTCAACCTGACGTGCCCCGGCAATCACGTGGTTGTTGGTGAGGATGTGACCATCAGAATCGATGATGAATCCTGACCCTTGTCCCTGCTGCGGCACCGCGCCATAGAAGAAGTCGAAAGCAACTGCGGTGGAGGTGATGTTGACTACCGTCGGGATCACCTTGCGATACACGCTGATGTTGTTCTGCTCTTCGGGATCAAAGTTTGGAGGCGCCGCCGCCTCGGTGATTTCAATCTTCGCCGGACGCGTGACCCAGCTCTTATCGAGCGGCAGTTGAAAAGTGCCACGTCCGTGCGTGGTCATGATGTAAAAGCCGATGACTAGAAAAACCGAAAAAATCAATGGACGTAACGTTTTCATTCGAAACCTCGGATGCGCTGAAGATGCAATGGAATTGAATGCCTCAACCTGTCATCCTGAGCCCTCTTTTGGGCGAAGGATCTCCCGCCGGTGCATCGGACTCATTTGCAACATCCCGGCTCTTCGGCCAGGATTTCCGGCCAAAGAGCCGGGATAAAGCATTTAAGACTGAAATATTGCGGGAGATCCTTCGGCCAAAACATGGCCTCATGATGACAGTCATTCAAAATCCCGCTATTCAGCAAACCCGCTAGACGGGAGAGTGGAGCCGCCTCCCAGCAGCGAGCTGCTGGAGCTCTTTGTAAATCCTATGGACCTGGCGCTCGGTCTGCGAAAGTTCACCGGAATTATCGATCACGTAATCAGCCGCGGCAATCTTTTCCTGATCGGACAATTGTGCGCCGATGCGCCGTTCGGCCTGCGATAAAGCTTTGGCGCGCTCCGGCTCGTCGTCGAGTCCTGTACCGAGGGTGCGCTTCGCAAAACGCTCCAGTTTCTGCTCGGGATTGCTGTTGACGACAATCAGCTTGTCAAAATGTTTTCCCATTCCGGCTTCGAGGATGAGTGCAGCCTCGAATATCAGGACTCCGCGCGGATCGAATTCCGACATCTCTTCGATCCATTGTTCCAGTCGGGCCGCTACTCCGGGATGCACGATGCGATTTAGTTCTTCGATCCTGCCGCTGCCAAAAGCAATCTCGGCCAGTTTTGCGCGGTTGATGCTCTTGTCAGAACTCACGATCGATTCGCCGAAGAGTTTGATGATCTCGTCGTAAACAGGCTGGCCGGGTTCCATCAGCTCGTGGCCAACTTTGTCGGCGTAGAGCACGTAGGCACCACGGCCTGCAAACATTTGCGCCACTGTGCTCTTGCCACTCGCTAATCCGCCGGTAAGCCCGACGCGCAAGCTCATTGAACCGGCAATTCCCGGCGCAGGCGCGCCGCTTTGACGGTATTGGACATCAGCATCGCGATCGTTAGAGGACCTACTCCGCCGGGCACAGGCGTGATGGCTCCGGCCACTTCGGCGACTCGTGGGTGGACGTCGCCAACCAGTGTGGAGCCTTTCCTGGCGAACTCCTCCTGGCGCTTAGGATCGTCACCGAAGTATTCACGCAGCTTCTGCTTGTCCATTACGCGATTGATTCCGACGTCGATGACAGTCGCGCCGGGCTTGACCATATCCGCCGTGACCATCGCCGGCTTGCCGATCGCCGCTACCAGAATGTCGGCCTGCCGAGTGTGAGCCGCGAGATCGACCGTGCGGCTGTGGCAAATCATCACGGTAGCGTTGCTATTGATCAGCATCATGGCGACGGGCTTGCCGACGATGTCGCTGCGGCCGAGCACGACGGCGTCTCGTCCTGAGATCTCGATGTTGCTGCGTTTGAGAATCTCGATGACCCCTGCCGGAGTGCAAGGTGTGAGCCCGGGACGCTGCGTGGAAAGATATCCCACGTTCACGGGATGAAAACCGTCCACATCCTTCTCGGGTGAGACGGCCAGCAGTACGCGCTTTGAATCTACCTGCGGCGGTAGAGGAAGCTGCACGAGGATTCCGTCGATGTCGTCACGCCGGTTCAGCTCGCTGACCAGCCTCAGCATTTCTTCCGTTGTGACCGAATCGGGCGGCGTGAGTTTTTCGCTGTAAATGCCAAGCTGCTCGCAAGCCCGCACTTTGTTGCGGACATAAATCTCAGAGGCAGGATCGTTCCCAGCCAGAACCGCGGCCAGTCCTGGCCGAATTCCCTGAGTTGTCAGTTCCTTCACCTGAGCTGCTACTTCGTCCTTGATTTGTGAAGCGATTTTGGTCCCGTCGAGAATGGCAGCGATTGCGTGCGAAATCTGCATAGGCATGTAAAGATCAGTTTAAATGAGTAGGTAGAGACGCAGCATGCCGCAGGCTTGTCAACTTAGCTTTGCGGAAATGGTTTTGAAGGGGCATGGCTTCAGCGCAAGCGGAGCCATGCCATCAGCCCAGACCTGGAATCGGGCTTCAGCCCCCGGCGCTTTTTTTCCAATTTAGAAAGGGTACCTCAGCGGCTGAAGCCGGATTTCTGGCCGGTTTTAACGGCACGGCTACGCTTCGCTGAAGCCGTGCCCCTTCAAAACCTGAGGAAACCAAGAAACACGCCAGCTAATTTGGACAAGCTTGCAGCATGCTGTAGGCCCGTCAAATAACTCCAGCGAAGAGAGCATCGTCCGGAGCAGTGCCGCGCCTTTTGCGGCACGGTTGAGAATAGCCCGGCGGTGCAACCCCGGGTGAACGTTGTTCCGAAATTGAGTCCGGCTTCTAGCCGGACGGCTGAATTGCCTTTCTCGCGGAAATCAAATCCAGTCGTCCCGCAAACGACGCGGGACTCGAACATAAAATGCGCCAACCCGGAGTTTCACTCCGGGCTCTTCTCAACCGTGCCGCAAAAAGCGCGGCACTTCTCGGGGATGGCAAGCTTTGGACAGGCTTGCGGCATGCTGCGTCTCCACCATGGATCTTGGGAAGCTTAGCCATCGAGTTGTAAGCGGCGTCGTGCAGACGCAGCATGGTGCGTCTCTACCTACTCGGCGGGATTTTTCGCCGCCACTTCTAGCCTTGCTTTGCTTTGTCAATGAGCATGACGGGAATGTCGTCAACAATCGGATAGACCCGGCCACAAGCGGCGCACCGCAGGCCGTCTTGCTTCTCCGTCAACTTGACCGGTTCTTTGCACGCCGGGCAAACGAGAATATCCAACAATTGCTGCGATAGGGGCATAGGTAAATTCTAACGGATAGCGATTGTTTCTTTGTGCGCTCCCCGGTTGAGATCCAGACCTCGCGTCAATAGTGACGGGGCCACCGTCAGAATAAAACTTCTTTCAAATTCGATCGTCTGCGTGCTAGCAAAGAATGGTAGACGAAGCCAGGTATGGGCGGAAGGTCGTGGAGTCGGTGGATTGGCAAAGTCGGATGCCGCTGAGAAATCCAATTCCCTGCTTTTCCCCTGCTGATTCCCTGGTCAATTTCAAATCGCCCGTATTTATGCGGGTTCCGTAAAGCGAAATTTTTTGCGCGGGAAAAATTCCCTGCTACTTTCCCTGCTTCGGGAATTCATCAGAAAGTTGTAGCGCGAAGGGGGACCGACCTATGGCGTACTCCAGCTCTTACCCGCGTCGCCCGTGCTCCAGGTGCCGTCGGTTGTGACGACGGTGATACTGCCCAGACCGGCGAGGTTTACTCGCTGAATCGATCCTTGCCAGGGACCGTCGATGGTCTTCCATGTCTCCCCGGCATCGGAACTGTGAAAGAGCAGCGAACGGGGTTGTGCGTTCTGAGGGCTCGGAGCGGACCGTAGGCCTCCTGCCCAGACTTCGATTCCCTCGGCCGCGACCGCTCGTATGATCGCCCCAGGCAGGGGTTCGACAACCGTCAAGGTGCCGTCGATCGCGCGCCGCTGAAGCTTGCCCGCAGCCGAAATGGTCCAATGGACAAATCCGAGCACGCCGTACGCGTGCTTCGTCTTGGCTACGGATCCACTAGTTGCAACAGCCTTCAGGGTTTTGGCTGGTACGAATTGCATTTGTTCGGAAGCTACCTTCCCAGATCCGGCAATCCCCGCATTTCCAGCACCAGCCTCTTTGGACGGGACGCCAGCGATCGTGGCATTGAACTCCTCTGATGCTCTAGTGTCGGCGGAAGCAGGTTGAGACAGTGCAGGCGCAGCCGAAGCAGCCTGCATGATGGAAGTTCGGTCTCGTTTAAGCGCAAATTGAGAGTCGGGCGCGGATGGGAGAGTCTTGAGATGCGAGTCGTAGCTGTCCTTGCTCAGCGTATTGGGGGCAGGCGTCGAGAGTGCGCCCAGAATGGCTCCGGTAGCTTGCGCTGGCTTTTTTGCCGTCGCCCGCTCTCGCCTGAGTTCCTGTTTCTGACCAACCGCAGCGTGTGGCTCTGCGCGTGTTGGGGACTTCTCGTCCAATGATTTCAGCTTGTTACTAGATCTGCTCTCATTCGCAACCGTGCCTGAACTCGCAATCGGATTGGTCGTTTTCTCCTGTGCAACGCTGAAGGTTGCCTGCCGTGTCGGAGATGCTTCGTGTTCATACGCAATCACGCCAACTCCCACGGCTACAGCCAATCCTGCTGCCAATGACGCCCACCGCATAGCAGTTGGAAATCGCAATGCAGAGCTGGGCGTTTGGGCCGCCGCGGGTTCTGTGGCGGCTGCGGGTGTCGCCAGCGCTACTGCGCGCCGACATTGCGGACACATGGAAAGGTGCGCCAGTACGGTTTCGCGCGGGGAACCGGCGAGACCCTGCTCAACGAACGCGACTAAAGTATCCGAGGACGGATGTGCCGCCTGCTCCGACTGTGTGGCCTCGAGCCGCCGTTTCAGGATGTTGCTAAAGCGATCCAAACTGCCTCAATTCTTATCGTTGATAGTGGAACGTCGAAAACCTCAAATCTTGCACCTGCCAAAGCTGGAATTTACGGACTGTTCTCCGCAGGCGGGCGCAAGCGTGCCGCCACATCCAGCTCCAAATCACGCACGTCCGTCTCTAATGCCTCTTCCGCCTGACGACGACTCATACCCCGCCGTTCCAGTCCCTTACGAATCCGCTTACGTACTTCGGACAGCAGCTTCTCCATTTTCCGGCTGATTGTGGACTCGTGCACACCCAGAGTTCGCCCTATCTCCGCCAGGCGTTGGCCATCGAGGAAGTACGACGAGAGCAGAAAGCGTTCTTCGGCGGATAGGCTCGCGAGAACTTCGTCCGCGGCATCTTTGATCCTGGAGTCTGTCGGAGCGGCGGCTTCAGCCGCCGCCGCAGGGAATTGCCGGCCGTGCTCCTCTTCCTCTTCTTCAATGCTGACGAAACGCTTGCCCGCGCGAATCTGATTTATGTAGCTCTGCGCGAGCACCATGCGTAACCACCCGGCGAGAGAGCCTCGCCCTGAATAAAGAGCCAGTTTCGAGCGTCGATCCTCCGCGGGTCCCAAACCATAGAGCTCCGCATACAGGGAATCAGCCAACTCGCGCCCGGTGGTCTCGTTGCGCGTAATGCTGCGCGCCGATAGGTAAATCGATTCGCGGTACCTGGTTAGAAACACGTCCCAGGCATGTTGATTTCCAGCCGCACAGCCATGTGCCAGGGCGAGTTCGTCCAGCTTAAGCGTGCCAAGAAAGCCGCTGATCTGTTCTTTTCTAGCGCCGCTTATGCCTTCGGTGCGGTTCACTACGCCCTGCAGGATCATTACAAATCGCTCCAGAGTCAGTGCGTAAGCGGAGCCTCCGCTGCGCTGAAACAGCTCTGCCGCAAGATGTGCGTCGATCGACACCGGCGTCACCGCCTCGGCGTGGCTGGTCTGAACTACAGGCATGATTCAGGAAGACTTTCGGCCAAGGCGGATGGTAGCAAATTTCTTTGCAAGCCGCCGTCGAATCGACGTTCTTCTGTCATCGACGCGCAGGGCTTTCCCCCTTTTAAAGCCTCTGCTCGCCACCGGAGGAAAGCTATGTCCCGGTCTGCATTTTCCCGATTTGGATTGGGGGCCCTGGTTGTCACATTTGCCTGCCCGTCACTCGTATGGGGCGGCATGGCAAACCCAAACTACAAAGTCTTAAACCCGATTTCACACGGAAATCTCACAATTTTTCCAGTTGCGACTTCGATCACTCACGATACCAGCGGCTTCATAACGCTCGATGAGGGAATCCGATCCGGAGAGGTTGTCGTCACCGAGGGCGGCCGTACCGGCGGGCTCATCAGGGGGCCGCACCACCGAATTCCGGTATCCGGCCCGCAAGTAAACAGCCTTGTGCTCGTGAACAATTCCAAGCGCCCGCTCATCCTCCTGGCAGGAGAAATTGTCACCGGAGGAAAGCAGGATCGGGTAGTCGCTAAAGACCGGGTAATTCCCGCCGAGAGCGATCCCGTCGATCTGGGCGTTTTCTGCGTGGAGCCCGGACGCTGGACGGAAACGTCGGTTCAGTTCTCCACGATGAAGTCGCAGATGGCGCAACCGAGCGTGCGCAGCAAGGCGATGATTGCGAAGGATCAGCAGCAGGTATGGAACTCTGTCGGAGAAGCAAATGGAGCAATTATGGGAGCTATCGGGGGAAGCGCTGGAGCCGCGCCCGGTCCTCCGCCGCCAGCGCCTTCCTCATATGCGAAGACCTTCGATGACGAGAGAGTGCGCAAAGCAATCGCCGATCAGGCAGCTCCCGTCGAGCAGTCGTATAGTTCCTCGATCCGACAACTGCGAGATCAGCACGCGGTCGGAATAGTTGTCGCGGTCGGCGGAAGGCTTATCTGGGCCGATCTTTTCGCCAGCACTGCACTGCTCGAAAAGTATTGGCCGAAGCTAGTGCGTTCCTATGCTGCTGAGGCCATCACCAGTCAAAGCGTGGCCAAACCGTTAACGATCAATGACGCCCAGCAATTCCTCGATCGGACTGAAGG
>QIBC01000081.1 GCA_003225215.1 Acidobacteriota bacterium | reverse complement strand
ACGATGGAAGACACGGGCCAACGAGATAAGCGCACGCTGGCAAATCTCGTCATCACTCAAATGCGAGAGCCGCTCGGCAGCGTCGGCTGGAGCCCATCCGGTAAGCAGCGGCACATCGAGGGGAGCGAATGCCCACCAAGTGGGAAAATCCGAATCTCGTGAAAAGAGAAAATTCATCTTCGCAAGCGATTGTCCATTCGCCTTCATTTCAGCCCAAAAACGCTTGCGGAAGCCCATACGCACGCGGATTACATGCCCAACGCGTAGTCTCGATAGCGATTTTGCTTTTGAAGAGAGCGGCGGATCGAAATTGACTACTCCGCTCCGGTTGTCGGGCGCTTGCAGCAGACCGAGCGGCAAAGTCGAGAGCAGCCGCGGAGCCGAGAGCGTGACTTGCGTATTGTGATTCGGAATTATCTCTAGTTGTACTGAACCAGCTTTCCATCTCACGCGAGCTACAACTGCGTTCAGTTGAGTCTTCGCGCGCTCCCCGCTGAGCTTCTGCGCTAAAGTAGCAACGAGACGGTCATATCCCTGCGGCAGACGGAACTGACTGTCGCCCTCGATCTCCTCTTCGGCTTTTATGCCTTCGATGAGCGATTGCACGCTGATCTCCTCAGGATGCGCGGCGTGAAATCCACGCACATACATGCACGCTGCGGACTTGTCTTCTTCGCTGATCTCCGGATCTCGGAGCTGCTTCACGAAGGCGTCAAAGGAGAGATCCGGTAAACCTTCGTTCTTCATGGCATCGAGCACCTTCTCGATGCGTCCCCAGAAGTCGCACTTTCCGATGACCTGCTCGTTCGAGCAGAAGGGTTGGCCTTCGACTTTGACCGCGTGAAGCCCACTACTCTTGATTAACTCGAAGCTCTCAGGCGGACGCCCGTGAACGAACTCCGCTCCGAGCTCGACGGCGGTTTGGAATCCCGAGGGATGAATCGTGAGCACGCGGCCACCGATGCGGTCGCGCGCTTCGACAACCAGAACGCGAAGCCCGGCCTGCGACAGCTTTCCGGCTGCGGCCACTCCCGCTACTCCGGCGCCGATGATGAGTACGTCAGGTTGAAACGCTTCCATGCGAAGTTGGATGAGATTACGACATGTGAAGAATGTGAAGAACACATGTAAAGAAATAGAACTGATGACCACTCTGAGAATTGCCGTAGGGAGGGGCATCGGCTTTAGCCGTGCCGTCAAGAGAGTAAAGAAAAACTTTTTTGCTTTAGCCACTGAGGTTTCTGCCGGCGCTGAACTAGAGCGGAGCCCAGGCGACCCAACCTAATAGGTAACACAGCGGCTAATCGTTTTCTGACTGGCACGGCCGAACAGGCTGCGAAAAAATGATGGTTATTCCAAAATGGAACACCTCAGCGGCTAAAGCCTTACCGAAAACTAAGCACTTACCGGCACGACTCGAAGTCGTGCCCCTCCCTGATGCGTCAGATTTTGCCAGGACGTTGGCGCTTATGCCTTGCAGAGCTCTACGACCATCGCTGAGATGAAGTCTGGTAATGGCAGCCGCGTTCTGCAGTTCCTATCAATCCCAATCTTCGGGATTCAGCAATTCTGAGGGGGCGCCGGTGGCGGCGATGCGTCCTTGTCCCATTACCAAAACCCGCTCGCCGAGGGCGCGAGCTTCGCGAACAGAGTGCGTCACGTAGAGGATAGGGACGTTTTGAGCTGCATTCCAACCACGAAGATCCTCCACGATTTTCTTTCGCGTTGGCCTATCCAGAGCCGCCAGCGGCTCGTCGAGTAAGAGAGCGCATGGCTCAGTCACCAAAGAACGCGCCAGCGCCACCCGCTGGCGTTCGCCGCCGGAGAGGTCTCCGGGCTGTCGTCCTCGCAGTTGTTCGATGCCAAATTGTGCCAGCATCTTGCGGCTGCGCTCCATGACGACGTTTTTCGGTTCATGCCGCAGTCCATAGGCGACATTTTCCGCAACGCTCAGATGCGGAAACAATGCGAGGCTTTGAAACACATAGGCCAACCGCCGTTGCGAAGGCCACAGGTTCAAGCCTTGCGACGAATCGAACATCGCTTTTCCGTCGATCGCGATTTTTCCCGAGTCGGGTGTCTTGATTCCAGCAATGCAATCGAGGACCGACGTCTTGCCGGCTCCAGATGGCCCGAACAGTACGGTGAAGCCGGCCGGAATCTCGAAAGCGCAATCGAGCCGGAACGATGAAGATAACTGCAGTCGGATTTCTGCTGTGAGTACGTTCAAGCGTTCCGCGGGCTCGACCACCAGAGTGAGCTTCGCCGATTCAGAGCGTACACGAGCGCGAGAGTCAGGAAAGAAAAAATCAACAGCAGCGCCGATGTGCGCGCCGCCACCGTATAGTCGAGCGCCTGAACCTCGTCGTAGATCGCGATTGAAATCGTTTGCGTCACGCCGGGAATATTGCCGCCGACCATGAGCACGACTCCGAATTCGCCGATCGTATGCGCGAAGCTCAGCACAGCGCCTGTGATTACGCCGGCCTTGGCCAGCGGCAGAGTGATCGTCAAGAATCTGCGCCACCTCGACGCACCGAGCACTGCCGCTGCGTCGAGAAGCTTGCGGTCGACGGAGCCAAATGCGTTTGCCATGGGTTGAACGGCAAATGGCAGACTGTAGAGCACCGATGCGATGACCAGTCCGGCAAAGGAGAAAGTGAGTCGAGTGGACAATACCGATTCGGCAAACCTGCCCACCGGACTCTTCGGACCAAGCGCCACCAGCATGTAGTAGCCGAGTACCGTGGGAGGCAGAACGAGCGGCAACGCGACGATGGCTTCCACCAGGAATTTCCACCGCCATCGCGAGAATGCGATCCAATAAGCGACCGGAGCACCCACGACGAGCAGCACCAGGCAGACAGTCGCAGCCAGGCGCAAGCTCAGAAAAATCGCAGGCCAGTTCATCGCACGTCCTTCGCGGACATAAACCCATATCGCATGAAGAGATATCGAGTCCAGGGCTGCTTTAGGAATTCGAGAAAGCGAGCCGCGAGACTGGTATGTGCGGAATTCTTAACGATCACTGCGGCTTGTCGCAGTGGCGGATACATCTCTTGAGAAATTTCAAAATACTTGCCTTTGTCCTTCATAGCCGGGGAAAGCACCAGCGAAAGCGCGAGTATGGCGGCGTCAGCGTTGCCGGAATTGGCAAATTGAGCGGTCTGCGAGATGTTCTCGCCCAGAACCAGTTTGGACGAAACCTGGTCCCACAGTCCCGCATTCTTGAGTGCTGCTTTCGCGGCCCGGCCGTAAGGGGCATGAGCAGGATTCGCAATCGCGAGCCGGTGAATTTGGACATCGGCCAGAGTACTCAGACCCTTCTCCACATCGACGGGCGAGTTGTTCGGAACCCAAAGCACGATCTTCCCGGTAGCGTACTCGTACAACGATCCGGGTTCAGTCAACCCAGCAGCCTCGAGTTTCTTTGGATACTCCACATCGGCAGACAAGAAGACATCAAAAGGTGCGCCATTCTGAAGCTGCGCGAAGAAGTCCCCTGACGATCCGAAGACGAGCTTTACTTTGCTGCCGGTTTCTTTCTCAAACCGAGCGCCGGCCTCTTTCATCACGGGCTGCAGATCGGAAGCGGCAGCGATGGTCAGCTCGTCCTGAGCGCAGATAGGCAGCGCCCCACAGAGCAACAGCGGAAGAATGAGAAGGGGTTTCAATGGTCTTGCCGAAAAAGCTCGATATACGATTTCAGACGATTTAATTCAATTCGTCAATACGAATCGGTTGTGAGTAGGCTCAATCCGGCAGGACGATCATCACTTCGGTAGATTTCACCAGGGCCGCTGCCACCATGCCTTTCGCCAAACGCATCTCGCGCGCTGCGTCCGCGGTAATGATGGAAGTAATCTTCTGGTCGCCGATCCCGAGGGTTACCTGGGCAAGCAGTCCTTCGATCTTCAGATCCATGATTCTGCCGATGAGTTGATTACGACCGCTGATGCGGCGAAATGTCTGGCGGCGCTTGGGCACGGCGCCATGCTTACGAATCGAAGACAGATATTTGTCCAGTTCCGATTCGGGCACACGATGATGCCCACCCGCCGTAAGCGCCGTCTTCAACTTTCCGCGATAAATCCACTGCTTGATCGCAGGATAGCTGATGCCAAGCACCTGAGCGGCGTCGCGTGGGGTGTAGAGTTTCATCAAAGCTGCTTGCTGCCGGCTGCGCGCTTCTAGCTAGTCGCTGGCCGGCAGCCAGTAGCGAGTAGCCAGCAGCTTCAGATGTGGCAGTGGCTCACGCCGCGCTTCGCCAGATATTTCTGGTGATACTCCTCGGCGCGATAGAACGTGGAAGCCGCCGTAATTTCGGTCACGATCGGCCGACGGAACTTGCCTGACGCTTGCATCTTCTCTTTTGAGGCGCGAGCCACGCGTTCCTGCTCGGGCGAATGAAAGAAAATCGCTGAACGATATTGCGTTCCGATGTCCGGCCCCTGCCGGTTTAGCGTAGTGGGATCGTGCGATTCCCAAAATGTGTTCAGCAACTGCTCGTAGCTAACCCTGGCGGGATCGTAGGCGACTTGAACGACTTCCGCGTGACCGGTTTCATCGGTGCAGACGTCCTGGTAAGTCGGATTGTTCGTCTGGCCGCCAAGATAGCCGACGGCGGTGTCAACAACGCCGGGTATCTGCCGAAACGTCTCCTCAACTCCCCAAAAACATCCAGCGCCGAAGGTTGCGGTTTCCATGGATTGCTCCTGAATCGATTGTAGTGGAACGGCCTCATCAAACCAGGCGTCATGTCGCTATGGTTTTCATTAGCGCCGAAGGCGCATTATTCTTGTAGCCCATGTGCGACTGAGCCATGGGTGATGAGGATCAAACCTGTGTGAGACCGAAGGGCGCCATTCCTGCTGGATAGATGTCTGCCTACACCAAGTGGATCCAAATGTCTCTTCCATTGAATGCCGCCCTTCGGGCTCAGGGAGGATCTGCACTTACTCCCATGGCTCGCCGCACATGGCTACAAGAATGATGCGCGTTCGGCGCTTAGGACGTGCTGATAGATAAATTCACCTGTCCTTCAGCCGGAACACGAATTTCAGTCCCGACCAAGTCTCATCCACCGCGCAGACCTTTACATCTACCAGCCCCGCTTTGAGTCCGATCTCTCGAACAATGTTCTCATCCAAATCTGTTGGAACTCCAGCAGCTTTTTTGGGCCACGAAACCCAGAGCATGCCATTGGCATTCATCGCAGCGCGCAGCTTGGAGATTTCTGCCGCTAGAGCCTTCCGGCTTGCTGTAAAGAAGTGGAGGAAGTCCAATTCCTTACCCAGCTTCTGTACTCGCTGGAAGTCACCGATGTTGCGCAGCTCATCTTCATAGCCCGACGGATTTCCGGTGAACCACGCGCGCTGCCCTGGTTTAATGCCCAGTTTCTTGTAAAGCGGAGTGCCTGAGTAACCGGCGGTCTTCATGTCACGTCTCCTTAATAAACCGTAATCGCAGCGTTGGATATACTGCCGATTCGGGCATATCTCGCGCAAGCAGACTCTGCATGGGACTCATCATTCGCTCCTCCGACATTCACGCGGCAGGCTGTTACACGACTGCGAGAATACGCAAGGGAACGTTTGTGGTTGAGTACACCGGTCCACTCATTTCGCCTGAGGAGGCCGACGAAATCTATGACGGACGCTCGACGACCTACCTGTTTGGATTGCGAGACGGTAAGCGGATCATCGATGGACACGGCACCGCGATGTTCATCAACCACTCCTGTGATCCCAATTGCGAAACCGATGAGATTGACGGACATGTATGGATCATCGCCATCCGCGACATCGAGGCGGACGAGGAACTCACCTACGATTACATGCTCTATGACGGAGCAGAAGACGATCCGGCACCTTGTTTCTGTGGTTCGAAGAATTGCCGTGGAACCATGTATTCAGAGGAAGACCTGCGGCGGCAGAAGCGGCTCAAGCGCGGGCTCAAGAAGGCATAATCGGTTCGGCTGCGAGCCGTACCTTTCCCGTTACCGCTCCACGCCAGTGGGTTGGGACCTTGTTTTCCTCATCCTTTCCGGGTAACCCTCTGATTTTTCACTTGATATTTACCCTTCGCCTTTTCATAATCAGAGTGAAAAGAAGGCGAATCGCTCCGTCGAAGTTGACGTGAGACTAACCTCAACCCATGCCAAGGAACAGGCGAATCCGGAGCCGTGGAAAGATATCTTCGAGCTGAAGTAATCCGCATGCTGCGCATCAGTCCGCGTCAGTTGGCGGGATGGGAGCGCGCTGGACTCATCGCTGTCGCCGAAAGTTACTCGTTTTACGACCTTCTTCAGATAAGAAAATTAAGCGAACTTCGCGCCAACAAAGTGCGTCCTGCGATGATTCGTGCATCGCTCGATGCCATGCAGCGTCAGGTTTCCGGCATGGAGAATCCGTTGCTTGAAGCCGGAGTGTTTTCGCGTGGATCTCGCCTTACTTTCCGGCACGAGGGACGCGAACTGGATCCACTCGCGGGGCAGTTTCTGCTGGCGTTTGACCGGCCGAAGATTGTTGAGGCCCGGATTGCGCAGCCTCGGGTGGCTCAGACAGCCGCGGAGTTGTTCGTCGCGGCTGTGGCGATGGAGGAGACTCCAGCGCGCCAGCAGGAGGCGCTTGCTACTTACCGGCGAGTTCTGGAACTCGATCCGCGGCACGCGGCTGCCTGTATCAATTTGGGAACAATCTACTACAACCAGCAGAATTATCGCGAAGCCGAGAACCACTATCGCCGGGCGGTTGAGATCGATCCGCGATACGCGCTGGGATTCTTCGATCTGGGCAACGTCCTCGACGAGACCGGACGGCTTGACGAAGCAGTCGAGGCATATCGTTCCGCCATCGCGATCGCGCCCAACTATGCAGATGCGCACTACAACCTCGCGCTCGCATACGAGCGCCTGCGTAAACCGCGCAAAGCCCTGGCTCACTGGCGCGCGTATGTGCGCATGGATCCTGTCGGAGCCTGGTCCAACTACGCTCGCGGACAAATGCAGAAGATCCTCGACAATGAGAAGTTAAGGATCGTCTGGCGCACGCCCGGGCTGCTTCCGCACGCAAAATAACGTAGTTCCGCTCGTCTACGTGGTTCCGGCCATCCTCGGTCGGGCTTTGTCGAGGTTGTGCTTGCGTGACTTCAAATCACCACAGCGCAAAGTCGTGAACAGAAAGCTGTTGAACTCTCCCGATTGCGAGTTCATACCTAGCCCTACCGCTGACCTGACGCGGTTTCCTCGATGTTAAAATCACCTGTTTGTCCGCCTTTCGGAGTCATCGAGATGCCTGAAGCACTTATCGAAGCCACGACACGACCTGCGCCGCTCACGAACCTTACCGAAGACGAAGTCTTGTTTCGGGACAACGTGCGCCAGTTCGCCGAAGAAAAACTACGTCCCCTCGTGCGCGAGATGGATGAGAAACAAGTGTTCGATCATGGGTTGATCGAACAGTTCTTCCAGCTCGGGCTGATGGGCATCGAGATCCCCGAGCAATACGGCGGCGGCGCTGGGACCTTCTTCGAAGCTATCCTTGCCGTCGAAGAGATCTCGCGCGTCGATCCATCTGCCGGAGTGCTCGTAGATGTGCAGAATACGCTGGTCAACAATGCTTTTCTGCGCTGGGGAACTGAGGAGCAGAAGCGTCGCTATCTACCGCGCATGGCAGCCAATACCGTGGGCGCATATGCCTTGAGCGAGGCTGGTTCGGGTTCCGACGCCTTTGCCATGCAAACGCGCGCCGAATTGCGCGGGGACGAGTACGTTATTAATGGCCGCAAGCTTTGGATCACCAATGCCAAGGAAGCCGGCATCTTCATCTTGTTCGCGAACGTCGATCCGTCTGCCGGCTACCGCGGCATCACCGCATTCATTGTCGAGAAGGAATCTCCCGGATTCTCCGTGGGCAAGAAAGAAGACAAGCTCGGCATTCGCGCCTCCAGCACTTGCGAACTGATCATGGAAGACTCACGAGTTCCAAAAGGGAACGTCCTCGGGGAAGTCGGCAAAGGCTACAAGATCGCGATCGAAACGCTGAATGAAGGACGCATTGGCATCGGCGCGCAAATGCTGGGACTGGCGCAAGGCGCGTGGGAGGCTGCAGCGAAGTACTCGCAGGAGCGCAAGCAATTCGGAAAGCCCATTTCGGACTTCCAGGGGATTCAGTTTCAGCTGGCGCAGATGGCAACGGACATTCAGGCCGCGAAACTTATGGTTTATAACGCCGCCCGCATGAAAGATGCCAGGCAGAACTTCGTGAAAGAAGCTGCCATGACCAAGCTATTCAGCTCACAAGTCGCCGAGCGGGTGAGCTCTCTCGCGGTAGAAATCTATGGCGGTAACGGATTCGTAAAAGAGTATCCGGTAGAAAAATATTTCCGCGACTCGAAGATCGGCAAGATCTACGAAGGTACGTCGAATATGCAGCTTCAGACCATTGCCAAGTTGGTGCTTTCGAAGTGAAGTCGAGCAGCAATCGCCGCAGGTTTCCGCGCCTGGTTGTAGGAGAAGAGGCACGCGTGTATGACGAAACCGGACGCGAGCTGGGCTTGCTGTCTCAAGTCAGCGGCAATGGGATGAATATCGAAGTCTCATCGCTTCCATTTGCACAGTCTCTTGTACCAGGACGCAGAATGCGGATCAGCATCATCGAGTCGAGCTCGCGAGAGACGAATGTCGTCGACGTTGTCGTGCGTCGCCTGGAAGGCAATATCCTGGGAATGCAGTTCGTGGACAAAGTAGCTGACTAGCGCGCTCACAGCCGCTCCTGAAATCCAGAAAATAAGCGCGGGTATAATCCAGATATGTCGATCGTGAAGAGCATTGGAGCTATCGCCAAGGGCATGGCGATCACCTTCAGGGAAATGTTTCGGCCCACGATAGTCGAGAACTATCCCGATGGCTCGGGCCCGCTGCGTGGCGCCAGATTTCAGGAACGCTTCCGCGGTCTCCATGTGTTACAGCGCGACGAAAATGGTCTGGAGAAGTGTGTTGCCTGCTTCCTTTGCGCTGCTGCGTGTCCTGCGAATTGCATTTATATCGAAGCCGCCGAGAACACGGCGGAGAATCGCATCAGCGGAGCCGAGCGATATGCCGCGGTCTATAACATTGATTACAACCGCTGTATTTTTTGCGGATATTGCGTGGAAGCCTGCCCCACGGACGCCATTACTCACGGCCACGGTTTCGAGCTGGCTACTTTCAACGCAACCAACCTGATTTATCGCAAAGAACAACTTCTTGCGCCGATTCCAGGCGGCAAGCTTCGCCAAGTGAAGCCCGAGCCAGAGCTGGAAGCAGCGCACTGACCCGCGGCACAGTAGAGACGCAGCGTGCTGCGTCTCCGCGAGGGCGTATGCGCATTCCAAATCGTTAGAAATACGCTGGTTACTCCGTTTAGTGTGTTGGGACAGCGCACCTGAATTTTTCTGCTTTGTCCCGGGTGACCCAGGCCCCTTTTGCTTGCAATGCGGACTGGTTGGGAGTACGCTTCGGCCTGCATTTCCGTGGGGGCACTATGGCGTTAAAAGTCACGTCTCGCACTGTGGACGGTGTCAAGGTTATCGATTGCGTCGGACGCATTGTCTTTGGCGACGAAGCCAGTCACTTGCGGGAGACGGTTAAGCGCGAGTTGACTGACAACAATCGTGTTGTTCTGAACCTTGGCGAAGTCAGTTACATCGATAGCGGCGGTATCGGTACTCTGGTCAGTCTTTTCACCACAGCGCGTAACGCGGGTGGCGACATCAAGCTGGCCAATCTCACGAAGCGCGTTGGAGATCTGCTGCAGATCACTAAGCTGATTACAGTCTTCGAGAGCTACGATGATGAGCAGAAGGCAGTGAACGCCTTTCATTCGTCTCCGCGTGGGTCGGTTGCGACCATGTCGCGCAGAGAAAGCGCCTAAGGACGATTCGTTGATCATCTCGCAGGACTCGGCGATTCATTGAAGACTCTTCGTGCCGAGAGTTAAAGCGACAATCGCGCTTGAGCTGTTTATGCGGCCAGGCTCAGACGTCTGCCCCAAAATTGCTGCCGCAAGCTCCCACAAAAGAAAAGCAGCGCTCTGGAGCAAATTGTTGGCAGAAGCGCGCAGAGCGCAATCTGGACGGCTTATTGGCGATTTTGAGCAACGGGGAAAGTTATCTGCTCCATGGCGGCGACGTTTTTCCGAAGTCAGCTCCATGAAGAGTCTCCACATCGTCCGCAGCGAAGACCAGCCTCTTCGGTCTTGGGTCTTGCCCTTTCGTGCTGGCAAGTCTGCTCCCAGACAGGGCATAATTGCCCAAGCGCTGCCGTTCTGAACCAAAAACCTCCAAGGAGCAGATTCCATGCTCGAAGCGACCCAGAGAGCGAGCGCCGAAATTGTGTTTGAACAAAGCAAGCAGTGGGAAGGGCAAGTCGTAAACGGGACCTACCCGCTGCGCCAGTACGTCGGCGGCTCCGATCACAGCGCCGTCTTCCTCACAGAAATTCTTAGCGAGAATCCACGGAAAGCGGCGATCAAACTGATCGCAGCACACGAAGCCAATGCGGACATCCAGCTCGGGCGTCTAAAGCTCGCGGCCAAGCTCTCGCATCCCCACCTGCTCCAGATCTTTGAAGTAGGAAAGTGCCAACTCGAGGACCATCAACTGCTGTTTGTGGCAATGGAGTATGCGGATGAGACGCTGTCGCAGATCCTTCCGCAGCGCCCGCTAAGTCCACAGGAAACGCGTGACCTGCTCACGCCTGCACTGGATACGCTCGCATTCATTCATAACAACGGATTCGCTCATGGACATCTGAAGCCGGCGAATATTCTGGTTGCCGGCGAGCAGATAAAACTTTCAAGCGATGGACTGTGCCGGCCTGGCTCTCCCGCTTCAGTTCAATCCACCGCTTACGATCCGCCAGAAGCTTCGAATGAAGGAGTAACTCCTGCAGGCGACGTCTGGTCATTGGGAGTCACTCTGTTCGAGGCTCTCACACAGCGCCTGCCAAACTGGACGGACCGGCTGCGGAGCGAACCCACACCTTCCGGCAAAATGCCGGAAGCTTTCGCCGAGATCGCGAAGCACTGCCTCGTACGCGATCCGCGAAGCCGATGGACGATTGCGCAGATTGGCTCACGACTGAACGCGCCTTCACGTTCTCCTGCGATAAGCGCCCCATCATCTTCCCCGACGATGAAGGAGCAGCCGAAAGCGAAGCTGGACACAGCATCTGGGAATCAGCAAAAGGGCAACAACAAGTGGCTCTATGCAATTCCGATCGCGGCCATGGTCGGCATCATCTTGCTGCTGGCAGGCTTGCCGCACCATGGACCCAGGCAGCAGCGCAGGGTTGGAGAAAATGCCACATCGTCAGCTCAAGCCGTCCCACACAGCTCCGCGCGGGCTGAGGCGGCGACCGTAACACCAGGAACTTCTGATGCGAAGCAAGTAGTTCGTCAGGTAGTTCCGGAGGTTCCACAGAAATCCCTGAGAACCATTCAGGGAAGGCTAAAGGTCACCGTGCGCGCCCACGTCGATGGACGCGGCAGTGTTGAAAGGGCCGAGTTCGCATCCGCTGGACCAAGCCGCTACTTCGCCAATCTCGCGATGCAATCTGCGCGGGAGTGGACGTTCGCGCCTACGCAAAATGCAAGGACGTGGCTCCTGCAATTCACGTTTACGCGAAGCGGCGTGACCGTTCAGCCGAGACAAATCGGTTGAAATATTGCGCAAGTTGATTCTGAATCGTAGGGACCGAGGCACGCCCCGCGCGGGTTTAGTGTTTACTGAAGACACGTTCACGTCGAAGCCAGACCTGAACGTGTTGTCCTTCCACACAAACACCCGACCGGGCGGCTGCAGGTCGCTAGTTCTTCGACTTTGGGGTTCTCCGTTTCTCGGTACCAGCGCTCAATAATCTGAAACTCGTCCGATAGTGCAATGCACCTCGCGAGTAATCCCCGCAATCCCCTTGCTTCCAACAATCTCGCGGTCATTACTAAAGGTCCTATCCCAGACGCATCTAGGGAGCACACCATAGATTTAGGTAATCTTGCGCGCAGCTATGTCCTGGCTTAACGACCACACTGGGTTAGTCACGACTCTGATCAACTATGTTCCTATAGTTACCACAGTCGTCACCTGCATTTTCAGTTTGGTGCTCGCCCGCGCCACTCTACGCCAAGTAGAAGCAACCGATAAAGGGTTGGCTCTGGCCCGCGAAGAGTTCGAGCGCGAATGGTCTCCCGAGTTGCACATCAAGCTGCGTCGCCTTTCGGCTACGGAACTGGAAATCTATGTCACCAACCTGGCCAAGGCTTCTGTCCTGCTGGAGGTGTTGCAATTCCGCAACCTCACAGGCGGCAAGCCATTCGAGAAATGCACTCTGAATGATCCACTGATTGGAGGCATGACCTGGACCGAGGGCATCGGTGAGCGCCTCACCGGGATGACAGGAAAAGACTTTGAAGGCATCGTCGATATCTCGATCAGCTTCTTTGCCGCGGGTCGCATGTTTCGGACGGACTGGTTTCGCTTCAACGTACTCATCCATAACGGCCACTTTCTGCGCGCCGATGCGATCACACTGCCCGCACGCCGCGTAAAAGTTGCGCACACACATGAGCAACCGGCAGAACTCGAGTTCGTGAAAGACGTCGTGTCGGCTGAGAACAAGCGAGACGAGGAATGAAACGTGGTATTTCAGCTTGGAGACGCCGAGTCACGTACAAAAGCGAGAAACAGGCATTTGGAACGAGATGTTTCGGGAAGTGCCAAAGGATTTGTTTTAGCCCAACTTCTTCCATGCCTCCGTCGTGAATGAGTCTAGATCAGTAATTGAAGTGGAGAACTCCCCGATGACCCTGAAGACCAAAATGGCGACTTGCACGTGCGGAAATACCGATCTGGAGAAGATCGGCGTGCGTATGCTACTGACCGGCGAAGATGGAAAGACGCTCTCGCTGTTCGCACTCGTGTGCCGCGGCGACGGTTGCGGCCGAGTAACCTTTCGTCCGCAGGAGACCCACAAGTCGGACAGCGAGCCAGCCGGCAAGTCAGTCAACGGTCACTTCGCTGAATCGGCCAGAGTGATTGAGGGTGCCAGGCTAGTAAACGGTGCCAAAGTTGTGGAAGGCGCCAGGTTGATTGAGAGCGCCAAAGTAGCGGAGGGAGCGAGAGTGATTACGAGCTCCAAGATGGAGGAGGGAGCAAGACTGATTGAGAGCGCCAGGGAAATGGAAGGCGCCAGGCTCACCGAAACTCCCAAAAACACCGAGAATGGCACAAGAGAAGCCCGGAAGAACGAGGGATCAAGCGGTATAGCCGCATTATTCGAGCGCGTGTACACCGAGCGCCTCGTGTATAAGGCGATCGCAGAACGCGATCCCAACTGTCCCAACTTATTTGATGCCTTAAAGAGAAATGACCAGATCTGCTCTGGAATTAGCGCTGCCTTTAACCAGGTCTACAAGCGCATTGATGCGAATGAGGATCTGCTGACCGCGCTTCAATCGCTGCCGTCGGGAACTCCGCCGGTCGTCTTGCCTTCGAGTGCTCCATGATGCGCGTGCCCATGCACGGCTAAAATGGCCTGGTGACGATCGATTACCTCCGCCAGTCGGCCGCTCCCCAAATAAGGAAATATTTGCTCAGGCTCTCCTCTCACTGTATCGACAACCGGCGAGTAATGTGTGACCACGATGCGCTTTTCCGTGCGCAGCATGGATAATGCGCGCTCGAGCTTCAGGGTTTCATTGATCGCGCTCTGTACGAACGCTTTCACCTCGGGCTCGCCGAAGGCGGTCAAAACCCCACGCCCAAACCCGCCAATGAAGCCCTTGGTTCCGGCAAAACCCACTCCGTCGCGCTCATACCCGCTGCCATCCAGAACTTTCACGCCTTCAGCAGACATCATTTTCGCGAGGTCTTCCTGCTTGCCACTTTCGAAGTCGTGATTGCCGAGCACTGCAACAATCGGTACACGCAGGCGCATGAAGGAAGCCAGCATCGACTCCATCTCTTCGGGTTTACCGAGATTGGTAATGTCGCCGGCCAGGATCAAAAGATCCGCTTCGTCGCGCAGGCGACCCATGGCATCGCGGATGCGGTCATAACTCTGCGGGGAAAAATGAAGATCGGCTATAGCGGCGATTCGCATGGGTTCTTACTTTCAATGCGGTTGTTTCACTGCGGAAGGTAAAAAAAAGAACGTTTTTACGCCGCCGGCTCTCCGATCTCCCTAAGCTTTGGCTCCTCGATCTTCGGCTCAGCTTCTGCTCGATACTTCTCGATTAGATTTTCAAGCTTCCACTCGGAAACGTCGATAGCAAACATTCTTTCGTCGATCAGGCTGCCTCGGAATTCCGCCTTTGGCTCAGCGCCTCCAACCTCGCTGATGAATTTGCTTAGCAACTCGCTCCAGACCCATTTTGGCACTGCGTCGGAGCTTGGATACACATAATGAAAGAGAACCAGAGACCATAGCAGCACACCCCAATGCTCCCCGGCCAAATCCAGAATCCGGCGCCAATCCATCCTCTTCCCGGCCGCATAAATGACGTGGGCAATGTCGGAACCATCGAAGCGCTCGCGAAAGGCGACGAAGAGCTTGGAAGCAATTAGTTCCTCAGGCGCAAGCACCTTCACGGGAATCCCGAATGCTTCCGACTCGGACGCGCGATTAATCCAAGACTGATCCACCCGAATGACGCCGTTACTCATTCCCGAAATGAGATCTACGAAGTAGCCTCCCTGTCGCGCCTTGCACAACCATACTGGATCGCAAATTTCCGTCTCGAATCCGACCTCGTTGAGCGCTTGCATCACTGGCGAGACCTGATCGGCAGCGAGAAACACGTCCAGGTCCTTCGTGTCGCGCCAGATGCCGGTATGCTCATGGAGTGCAAATGCTCCCGAAACCGCACACGGAACCTGGTCCGCATTCAGGATCTTGAGTACCTCCCGAAAAAGGTACTCCTGCTCGGGCGCGAACTGCGGCGGCTGCGACGAGCTTACCGGCAGCGGTTTGTTGGTGTCTGGCACAGCTTAGGCTTAGATGGCGACTCTTGAGCCCTATGTTGCGGTCCTATAAGGGAAAATCGTCAGGCAGCAGCTTGGGACTTCGCGGCACCTAAGGCCAGGGAAGGGCCATAACATTCTCGAGTCCCTCCACTGCATGGTAGAGACGCAGCCTGCTGCGTCTCCGCTGCCGGGGACATCCAATCCCTTGAGCTGGGTAATTTTCCCAGCTTTGAAGACCTGATACATTGCTGTCCACGCGCTCAATCGCAACAGGTTGAACGCAGAAAGGAAAGGCGGCGTGGCGAAAAAGGAAACGGTCATCGAGATCGAGGGCAAGACCCTTAAGCTCTCCAATCTCGACAAGGTTCTCTACCCGGCAGTTGGATTCACCAAGGGGCAGGTAATCGACTACTTCGTCCGCATCGCCCCGATACTGCTTCCCCACCTGAAGGACCGCCCGCTCACGCTGAAGCGCTACCCCGAAGGCGTCGATGGCATGTTCTTTTATGAGAAGAACTGCCCTAAGCATCGTCCGGAGTGGGTGAAGACGGCGCCGATTTACAGTCATGGACGTAAGGATTACATCCAGTTCTGCCTGGCTCAGGATCTTCCCACATTGGTCTGGGCTGCAAACTTGGCCGACCTCGAGTTACACACTTCGCTCTCCTACGCCGCAAAGATCGAGCGTCCCACGATG
This sequence comes from Acidobacteriota bacterium, assembly GCA_003225215.1. GTDB lineage: Bacteria > Acidobacteriota > Terriglobia > Terriglobales > Acidobacteriaceae > Gp1-AA112. The sequence goes on along the minus strand of QIBC01000081.1, from coordinate 10,550 downwards.
ATGGTCTTCGATCTCGATCCCGGACCGCCGGCAGACATTGTCCTCTGCTGCCAAGTGGCGTTCTGGCTGAAGGACATCTTTGACCGTTTCAAACTGCAATCGTTCGCCAAAACCTCAGGCTCCAAGGGACTCCAGATTTATGTTCCTTTAAATACGCCGGTCGCCTACGACGAAACCAAAAGCTTCTCGCACGCACTGGCTCGTCTGCTGGAGCAAGAGCATCCCGATTTAGTGGTTTCCGATATGAAAAAGGCATTGCGGGTAGGCAAAGTTTTTGTCGATTGGAGCCAAAACGACGAGCACAAGACCACGATCAACGTCTACTCCCTGCGCGCGAAGGAGCGTCCGACCGTCTCGACTCCAGTGTCCTGGGATGAAGTCGAAAAATGCCGGAAGAAGAAAGACGTAAATCTTCTCGTCTTCGATTCCAAACAGGTGCTCGCGCGAGTGGAGAAGATGGGCGACATCTTCTCCCCGGTACTCACGCTCGAACAGCGCCTTCCCAACGTAAGGGAGCTGGGTACTGAGGCGGAGGCGAAGCCCCGATCACGCCGTAGCGCAAGCGCTTCCCGTGAATCAAAGTCCAAAACGGGCCAACTAGGAAGGGAAAATTCGGGTAAGACCAACCGAGCCGCCCCGCGCTCGGTCAAGCCACGCGCGGCCGGTGTCGGCTAGCTTGTTCTCCCTGGTCGCTACATTGCTGCTTCAGGCTCCGAACCGCTCCAGGCCGCGAGCTCTGGCCTTGGCTGCCTCTTCCTCGCGACTCTTCGGCGGAGCCGTAGTCTCAAGGGAGCGCAAGAAACGATTTGAGATGGCTGCGACTTCATCGACCGCCGTCTGAAACGCGACCTCGTTAGCTTTCGACGGCTTATTAAAGCCGCTGATCTTTCTTACAAACTGCAACGAAGCTGCTCGAACTTCATCGTCCGTCACTGGTGGATCGAAATTGAAGAGAGTTTTGATATTTCTGCACATGAATAGAAAACCTCAAGCCTCAGAAGGCAGCTGCGGTGTGAGCCAATCTGGAAACTTTGGATAATTGAATTCTAGAACACGGTGTCGGCAGGATTCTAGATCGGTGAGGTTGGCGTTTTGACGTTCGCTGACGCCAGCGGCTTACTGCTAGTTGCTGCTTCTCAGCGCATTGGACTCTCTCATCTCGCAGTCGGCGCCAAGTTCGCCGCGGTACAGAGTCCATACGACGGTTTCGCTCAGCCAGGAAAAATGTATCAGCGAGCCCCGCAAATGCATTTCTCCGGGCCGTTCTATGGTTAATCTCCCCTCGTACTCCTTGCCGTTTTCAGCGTCGTAGAGCCTTCCCGCCCAAGTTGCGCGCTGGTCGTTCCACTGCAGATTCCTGAATACCAGGCTGCCGCAGACCGGTCGGTTGCGCGCTTCCGGATCGGGATTATATTCATCATGCCATGGCGTGCCGTTGGCATCCCGATTGTGCTTCAGCCCAACCACGCGTCCGCAGAGTGTGCCTCCGCAGTCATAGATCTCGACTACTCCCTGCTTACTCGATGTAAGCCATTTGCCAACAAACGAGCCAAGATGTGCGGTACCGTCCTGGCCAAACAGACAGGGCGAGACAAGCAAGAGCAGCCCTAGAGACAGCAGGGTTCGACTCAAGAGCCTTTGGATCGACAAGGGCATAGATTCAGCGGATTGAGGAGCAATTGCAGATGCGCGTTTTGTGACTTAGCAAACGCACCTGCAAGAGACCGATTCTCCACTAGCTCGAACCCGCGCTTGAATGCCTTTCTGCGGGAACCAAAATCTTCGGTAACTTGAAAGCAGCCCTCAGGAGATGTAATCAGTCCGCCCGCGCCGAAACACTCTGTCAAGAAAAGTACCTAATAGTGCGAAGCTATCGAGTCCGGTGCCATGGTCCAGGTCAAAAAGCGTTGAGGGGTAGGTCCGATCACAACGACCGTGTGCCACGAAGCCTCTGGTAACAGCGAGAAAATCGCCCTATCCAGAGTCACCAGTCTTCCCTTTTATGTAAAACCAAGCCCGGCCAGTACGCGTGATTGATCTGCCGATGACCAGTGAGTCGCTGGCGAATGGGCTGCAAGGCATCGAAGATGCCGATTTCATCAGGCCAGAAATGGTGAGAGCTTTGTCCGCAATTGGCTTCGAGGATTTGCGCCGCCTCTTGATGTCAAACCGACAGGTTCGGCATCATCATTTTGAACTGATGACCCGTGTAGCATCGTATGTTCCTGAGCCGCCCAGGATCTACCATGCTACTTTTCTACGCGCACGAACTGGTTAGTAGTCGCGTCAACCACCACGTCGAGATCCGGCTCGTTGGTGCTTTTGCCGTAGAGCACATGCCACACCAGCATGGACTTCCGTGGCTCCCATGCCAGTGTGTAGTTCACCGGCAGGTCCGAATCTTTCTTCAGCAGTGCGGCGCCTCCGTGTTTCTGGGCGGTTTCGAAAGCCTGATCAGTATCGAATTTAAGATAGACGAGTTGAAAAGGCTGCGTAGAAGTGTTGGTAGCGCTCCAACTATCTTCGGTTCCGGGAGTGATGCCCGGGCTAGGCGCGTCCGGACCGGTGAGGCCCGACCACATGTAGGTTTTCATGGAATGACGCCCGGACGAGGCGAAGATTCCACGCCAGATCGCGGATTTTCCGTCGTGTCCGAGCGGGGCGTCCGGATTGCCGCCGGCATGTTTGTAATTCTGCGACTGCAAGCTGACAGGCTCGGTGTCACCCGCCCATCCACGCGAGGTGGTGTAAAGCCGCTGGAAGGCGACGCGACCGGACTCAACATCGCTTGGTTTCGGAGGTTCAGGCTTCGCCGGAGGCGCCGCCGCTCCGCTTCCCGAGGGGGATGAAGAACATGCCATCATCGCGAAAGCCGCACACAGCGTGAGAAGCGTCTTGCAGATCGTCGTCATCGAGGCTAATCATACCCTCAACTTTTCGTAAGATGTCCGGATGCTGCGGTTGGGAATCAAGCTCACAACCTGCGGAGCAGAGTTGGGTTTATAAGACAGAGATTTGCGCAGAAAGAAAGTTCAACCCTTTCGCCACGCGAGGCATCGATTGTGAAAGCATCCATTATTGAGCGCAGTCGGCCCGGTTCATAGGAACTGAAGTCTTAATACTCTGGGAGTAGGGGACGTGCATCCGACCACGAAGCAAATTCGCGACGCAATTGCCAACTCAACCGACGGTCTCTCTGAACAGCAATTTCGCCTGCATCCCGACGGTAAGTGGGATGCAGCGGGCATCCTCGAGCACCTGGCCCTCACCTTCGGCACCACTGCAAGCCTCTTTCACAAGATATTGAGAGAAGGACGCCCGCTCGCCACCTCGCCAACGCTGAGGCATCGCGCTGCGCAGCTTTTCGTCCTGACGTTCGGCTACATCCCGAGTGGCACAAAATCTCCCAAGCGCGTTGAACCAACCGGAATCAGCGGCCGCGAAGCCAGGGAACTTATCTTTGCGAACTTAGAAAAAATGGAGCTAGCCTTCGCAGAATGCGAAAAGCTATTTGGAGATGAAGTAAAGATCGCCGACCATCCCGTTTTGGGGCCCATCCGCCTGAGCGGGTGGCGCAAGTTCCATCTACTCCATACCCGTCACCACATGAAGCAGATCGACGAACTCACGGCCACGTATGCCTCAGCCACCAGCGACATTGCAGCCGCGAGCTGAGCCTAACTACGGCGCGTAACCGCACCATGGTAGAGACGCAGCATGCTGCGTCTCCACCCCGCTGCGTCTACACCCCGCTTCCTGGGAATGGCGCCGGGTCGTGCTCCTAAGTCACTGTGCAGACGTAATGTTGCTACGCCCTGCAATATCAAGAGACAACCTAAGTAATCTTGCCCTTGTTCCCCATTTGGTGCATGGTTCCCGTATCTCTACCCAGGTTTTGAAGTGGGGGTCACGTCCATGAACTGCAGAGTTTTCTGTGCCGCCGTTCTCGCACTTTTAACCGCGCCGATAGCCGGTCACGCGCAATCACTGGGCGAAATAGCTCGCCAACAGAAAGACAGCAAGAGTCAGAAATCCAACACCCAGCCAGCGTCACCTCCGAAGAAGGTTTACACCGATGAAAATATCGGCAAGTCGGAATCAACGGATGCTGGCAAAGCACCCGCCGCCGGGAAGCCCGCAACCAACTCAGCGACAGAGAAAGAGAAGAATCAGCCGGCCGCGTCCGCCGATCAATTGCGGGCGAATATCCAGAAGAAGAAAGACCTGATTGTCGCTCTTCAGCAGCGCATCGACAAACTTCAAGCTTCCGTAAATTTCGTACAAAACAACCGCAACATCTACACGAATGCTCCGGAGTACAACGAGCATCAGCACCAGAAAGAGCTGGCGGTAGAACGGCTGAAAGCGGAGCTGGAACAGCAGAAGGCCGAACTCAGCGATCTGCAGGACCAGGCCCGCGATCAAGGTTTCGGTAATTCGGTCTACCAATAAACGCGATGAGCGACAAAGCCAAAATTACCATCTCACTCCAGGTTGGGGGTAAGCTCGGGCTGACCGTTCCCTGGACTACTTCAGTAACTTAAGGAATGGGCCATCCCCCGCTAATCGAACTTCCCCTCCTACAGTCTCGTATTCATGAGCATGGATCAGCGTCTCTTACGCCGGGTTGTGATCGCGGGCACGATTGGGTATCTGTTCTTCTCTGTCGCCGGGGGCATTACCCTCGCCGAACTCCAACTCCATCCTTGGAGACGCTTGATCCCGCAAAGCGAACAGGCAGCCGCCTCTGCCCTCGCCTCTGCCCGTTATGGCACTAAGCTCGAGAACGTCGAGATCACTGCGCGCGACGGCATCATCCTGAAAGCGTGGTATGCGCGCGCGCGAGTGACGAACGGACGTGACGTTCTCATGCTTCACGGAGTGGCCGACAACCGCGAAGGCGTTGCCAACTTCGCGGCAATGTTGCTGAACCGCGGGTACGGCGTCCTGCTTCCGGATTCGCGCGCTCACGGCGAAAGCGGCGGCACGCTTGCTACTTACGGATTGCGCGAGAGTGACGACATTCATCGCTGGGTGGACTGGCTCTACTCTGGCCGGCATTCGAAATGCGTCTATGGATTCGGCGAATCTATGGGCGCCGCTCTCGTCCTCGATAGCCTCACCGCCGAAGACCGCTTTTGCGCCATCGTCGCCGAATCGCCATTCTCAACATTCCGCTCAGTTGCCTACGAACGTGCCGCGCTGTACGTGAGAGCCCCAACGTGGGTCGGACGCACGCTACTTCGTCTCCCGGTCGAAGTAGGCATGGACTACGCAAAGCTGCGCTACCACCTCGACTTCGACGGCGATAGCCCCGCCGACGCCGTGAGCCACTCCTCAACTCCCGTTCTGCTCATCCACGGTACGGACGACATCAACATCCTTCCCCACCACTCTGAACTGATCGCCGCGCAATCTCCCACACACGTGAAGCTATGGGAGGTCCCAGGCGCTGCCCACTGCGGCGCATCTTCAACCCACCCAGAGATGTTCTGGGACAAGGTGTTGGCGTGGTTCGACAGCCACTCGCAAAAACCATCAGGTGACTCAGCACCAGTCTGAGCGCGGCCAGGTGTCAAGCTGCAGTCCGCTGGCAACCGCAGCTCGTACCGATAGCTTTTTTCAGACGCATGCTTGACGATCCCTTCTTTCTTGTTTCCCCATCTGGAACTCTGTCTGGTGCAAAGAAAAGCCCCTGCTTGCGCAAGGGCTCTCCGGTTTTCGACAAAATGAAGCTCAGTCTCAGTGGAAAGTGACAGCTTTAAGTGCGTCGACAATTCCTTTTCCGAAAAAGCTGTTCTGGCCGGTATTGCCCTGGCAGGTTGCTGTTGCGGGAAGCTGATCTACAGTTGGATTTACCGATTGCGTGACGGTATTGGGGCTTGGGCACGGTTGATTGTTCGCTGTCGTTTGCAAAATTGTTTCGACTCTTGTCGGCGACATGTGAGGTTTGTTCTGGTTATTGGAGCTGAAGTCCCCGTATTGGCTGACAATCAGCGCCGCGACGCCCGCAGCATTCGGTGTGGCCATCGACGTTCCCTGCACGTAGCCGTACTCCGCGCACGGAGGGGTTCCCCCCGGTCCGGTGCAGACTTCGATCGGATTTGACGGAGCCGACGAACCGGTCGAAGACCAGGCGCCGATCAGACGGCAAAGGCTACCGTGAGGACAGATTCCGGCAGAGCTGCCGGGAACACCAGAGTAATTCCGAGTCGACCCTCCGGGAGCGGCGACGTTCACCGAACTGGTGCCGTAATTGGAATAGAAGGCCTTGCCATCGTCATAGCCAGTCGAGGAGACACCTACCCAACCGGCCACCTCGCCCGGAGCCTCAACGAAATTGCGCACGAAGTTGCCGTCGGAGAGGTCGAAACCCTCATTGCCCATCGCCGCCACCGGCAACACACCGTTCGCACGGGCAAACTGTGTGGCGCGCTGCAGGAGAATGTAATCTGCGTGGTCGCATGGCTGCTTCGGATTTTTTACCGCGCCACACTTCGGGATGTAGCCGCCGAGGCTGGCCGAGACAACATCAAAGTGTTTTAGTCCGGCATAGACGAGAGCCTGGTCTGTCCAGAGAAAGAGGCCACGGCCGAGTCGGTTCAGCACCTTACCTGAAACCAGAGTCACGTTTGGGGCAACTCCGGAGATGCCGATTCCATTGATAGGCGCGCCCACCGCACTGATTGTCCATGTGCCATGGCCGTTCATGTCCTGAATGGATGGTTCGGTCGGCACGAAAGACACGCTATCTCCGGCCGGGGCTTGCGGCGACAGGTTGGGCGCTACGTCGGGATGACTCTGATCAGCACCCGTATCGATGACAAATACGCGCACATCCCTGCGGCCCCGCTGGATCGCATAGGACCCATCCAGCGCCGCATTCATCTTCTTCTTGTCCCACTGTTCATGGCCCAGCGGGTCCGGCATTCTCGGATCGGTGTCGGAACCGGTTGGGGAATAAGTTCCGCCATTGTCGGCAGCATCCTGCGCAACCGGATCTATCAGCCTCGTCGGCGTGGCTTCATCGGCGGCTCGCACTGACGCGTCTTTCGCGATGTTCGTGATGAAATTGGGATCGGAAGAATCAACTTCAATACCGCCGATCTCAGGCAGCTTTGCCACAATTTTGCCCCCGGAGTTTGCTACAAGCTGATCAACGTTTGCGGGAAGGGATTGCTGCTGGAAGGCAACGACGTAAGTCTTGGAGTCTTGCCCGAACAACATAGAGCCACAGAGGAGAGGGAGTGCGAATGCGCTGAATTGCGCCGATCTGCAACTGAGGAACTTTGGCATGGGGGCCTCACACACGTGGAAGGATGAACAACATCTACTTAGTTACTTAGTCTGTACGTACGTGCTGCCATCGGGTTGGAAAAAAGTTTCGTAGTCCCCAGCCCTAATCCTGGCAAGCGAAAAAAGACCGCTACCTGTGTTCTCGCCTCCCAAAGTAGTTCCAGCACCCCTCGGCCGGCCATTTGGTGTTGCTGTTGACTTACCTGATCGCCTATCGCGAGTTGCTCGATCTGTGCTGTTCTAACGATGAGCACGCATCAAGGAAATATCCGACTTAGAGCCCCATTCCCGGACCATCGGACTGCCAGCGTGAGTCATTGCGGCGCCCGGTAAGTAAGCCGGCTGCTGCGTAACCAAGTACCCCACTCACCAAAGCTGAGATCCCGGCAGCTTGCCAGAGATGTTCGCGAAGGTTTTGCTTGATATTAAGCTTGTGCTCCCACGTGTACTTTACGTTTTTCAAGTCACGACGTAGATTGCGGCGCTCCTCGGCAGCACGTTCCTCAAGTAGATCAACCGGAACAGGGAGGTTCATGCGGCTCTCCTTTCCTGATCGATCCACAACTTGTCCTCTTGGAGAACAGTCAGGGTCCGTTTTGGTACCAATGTGGCCGATTTGAATTCACGGTAGCCCATCCATCCGAGAAGCCCGCCGACCAGGAGGTATAAAGTTGTGATGATGAATGCTCCCACTGCCCACGCGTAAGCACTGGGCACGAACCAGGCATGTACGAGAGCAATCAACGAGAATGTCAGAGTCATCCAGCCGGTGAGGATGAAGAATGCCCCGCCGATCAGCAGTGGAATCGAGTATTTGAAACTACGTATCTTTTCTTCAACCTCACTCTTAAGGAGGCGGAATCTTGTGTCAAGAAATTGCTTCAGGTCCGCTTTTGTCTCGTTGACAACTTCCCGAATTGATTTTTCGTTATGCACGGCTGTCCCTCCAGATTCTGAGCGTCACTCCTAGCAGCAAACCGGCCGCCGCAGCGGCTGTAACCACGGCGAATGGGCGCTCCTGTCTGATGTCATTCAGCGCGGCACGAGCTTCTGCGGAACGAGCTCTTGATCGATCTCTCAGATCGGCTGCTTTTACTCTAGCCACGTCTTGGAGTTCCTTCGCTTTCGACGCGGCGCTTATGCTCCATCGGCGCAGACTGCTCTTCGCATTTTGGCTCACAACAGTGAGCCTGGAAATAGCCTGTTGGAGTTCGGGTGGATCGGGTTCCAGTTCCTCACGATCGTGCCTGACTAAACTATTCCGCATTACAGTTGGCATGATGTCACCTCTGACGGAAGAGCCTCACTGTGGTGGCTCCTCATTGTTTTGTCGCACCTTCCTCGCTGGTTCAATCAACACTCAGGCTGCCTTGAGTTCTTCTTCGATTCGCCTGTGCCGCTCTTCATATTTCTGCTGAGCATCTCCCGCGCGGCCGATTGCTGAATTCACTTCTCCACCTACGAGTATTGCGAAGCCGGTAATGTAGAGCCAGAGCAACAGGATGATTACCGCGCCTACCGATCCGTAAGTCTTGCTGTAAGAATTGAAGAAGTGAAGGTACAGCTTGAAACCGAATGAAGCGACCAACCAAAAGATCAAACCGAGCGCAGAGCCCGGCGTGATCCAGTGCCATTCCGGTTCTTCCAAATTGGGCGCAAAATAGTATGTGACAGCGAACGCCAGGAACATGAATCCGAGCACTACCGGCCACTGCACGATCTTCCAGGCAATGACGAGAGCATTACCCAGGCCGATGTGAGCGCCCAGCCAATCGGCTGCGACATTTCCAAACAGAGTGAGTGCTAGAGCAGCTAGAACCAAAATGGCCAATGCAAGTGTCAGCCCGACCGCTACTGCACGTTGCTTCCATACAGGACGATCCTCTTTCACGTCATACGCAATGTTGAGACTCTCCATAACGGCAGTGACGCCACTCGAGGCCGACCACAACGCTCCTAAAATGCCGAAAAGTGCTTTCCCGGCTCCGCTGGATCGGGTCACTTCATCGAGCGCTTTGTGAACGAGATCAGATGCGGAGCCAGGCAGGACGTGCCCCAACGTCGTAAACAGACTCTGTCGCAGTTGGGTTCCGGCGCCGGCGAAAAAGCCAAGCAATGACAAGATGAACAGCATTGCCGGAAAAACGGCGAAAACAAAATAGTAGGCAAGCGCTGCCGAACGTACGCTCACCTCGTCTTCACCGATGTCTTTGAAGACCTGCTTGCCTAGACTGAGTGGCGTAACGCCGCCAAACTTCCATAATGACGGCTTAATGCTTGTGCTCATGCCGCTTTCCTCTCCGGCTCTTCCCGCTCTCCCGAAAGTTGCTGCGGCTCAAATTTCGTTGCCGCCGCAAGCCCGCCGATCATGATCGACTGCACCCGGAAAAATCCTTTTTCGCCCTCATTTTCAAACGCGAGAAACTGAGGCATGGCCGCAACCATTCCCGCCACACCGAAGTCAATCTTTCCATGCAGCGGAAAACTGATCAGGTTCTTGACTCCCCCTGGATAGTCGGTAAGAAGCGCGATGCCTGTCTCGGCTGCACCGCACAAGAGTGAGGCAAGAGCCGCTCGTTTGTTCTTTTTCCAAAACAGTGCACCAGCAACGAGAAACCCTGCCGCAGTCACGTAGTCAGCAATTGCGTGGACCCTCGGAGACACGACTTTTGGCATTGGCTTTCCGAACAGCTCCAGCGACTTCTGCAGATTTGCAGTGTCCAGCTTTGGCATGTCTTTCTCCTCGAATTTTTCTTTTTTGAGATGCCTGCACGGCCGCAGAGGCTCGCTGCAAGCGCTTGCTGGAAGTGAGATAAGCAGCCGCTCTGGTCTGTGCTCTTCGCCGTGTCGGCAGATTGAAAGCAGCGCGTCAGAATTGACGATTTCACACTCGAAGCTATCAGACGACAGCGCACGAATATTTTTAAGAAATGGCAAACCCACTCTTCAACGCTTCGTATCAGATCTATTCAAAACTCAGAGAGTACAGATAAGTACAGGAGGTTCTATGCACCTGCTATGGTGGGTGATTGTTGGTCTGATTGCCGGCTGGGCGACAGGAAAAATCATGCGAGGTTCGGGATTCGGCCCGTTCATGGACATAGTTGTTGGCATTGTGGGCGCAATCGTCGGTGGCTGGATTATGAGAGCACTCGGATTTGCCGGCCAGGGAGGAACCATTTATACAATCCTCGTTGCGATTCTCGGCGCAGTGATTTTGACTTGGATAGTTCGCCTGTTCACTGGAAACCGAC
>QIBC01000267.1 GCA_003225215.1 Acidobacteriota bacterium | reverse complement strand
TGCCGAGTCCATCGCCGCTGCGACACTCTCCCGGCTCTCGCGCGACAAGAAATTCGACGCGAAGAAGGCGCAAAAGGCGCTGCAGGAACTGAATATTAACCCGGAAAAAATCGATCCGGCGAAAGCGTAGAAGGATCGGGTGATCGGGTGAAATAAAAGGCGGCACGCTAGCAATTTTGCAGACCTATCGTGTGCTAGACCCTAAAACCAGCGGAAATCCGAACTGCTTCTTACTTCACCCGATCACCCGATGGCCCGATCACCCGATTTTCAAGCCATTCGGATCGCCAATTACAATCGATATATGGCTTCTACCACTCAGGAATATCAAAGGAGTTCTCTCCTCATCGATCCGCATGACCGGGAGCGCGTCTTTGAGGCGTTCCGGCGTTGGGGATACCTTCAGGCCCAGCTCGATCCCTTAGGCCAGTATCTTGCTCCCCAAATGGTCCCCGAGCTCGATATTCAGGGAGACTTCGCCGATGAGGCTCGTCGTTACTACTGCGGCACGATTGCCGCTGAGTTCATGCATATTCCTGATCCAGCGAAGCGCGAGTGGATTCAAGAGCGCCTTGAGACAGAATCTGCACCGGTAGATCAGAAACACATACTCGAACTCCTGACCAAGGCAGACTTGTTCGAGCAGGTGATCCAGTCGCGCTATCTGGGCACGAAGCGTTTTTCTCTCGAAGGCGTAACTGCTCTTATTCCCTTTCTTGACGAAGTCCTGAACGACGCAGCCGAGCGCGGAGCTGTGCAAGTGGTAATTGCAATGAGCCATCGCGGGCGGCTCAACGTGATGGTGAACACGGTCGGCAAAACCGCTGCGGACATGTTCGCCAAGTTTGAGGACGTCGATCCTCGCAGTGTGCTTGGTGGGGGGGATGTCAAGTATCACCAAGGCGCAACGGGAGCCTTCACTGGCCGCAATGGTCAAACGATTAATCTCCACCTGGTCTCGAACCCGAGTCATCTCGAAGCCGTCGATCCGGTCGCAACCGGACGTGTGCGAGCCAAGCAGATTCGCATGGGCGGTGAAGAAAAAGTTCTGCCCGTGATGATCCACGGCGATGCTGCGTTCGCTGGTCAAGGTATTTGGGCTGAGACGATGAATCTCGCAGGCGTCGATGGATACACGGTCGGCGGCGGCCTGCACATAATCGCCAACAACCTAATCGGATTTACGACCGAGCCTTACGAAACGAATTCATCCCGCTATTCGTCCGACTTGGCGAAGCGTTTGCCAGTGCCAATCTTTCACGTCAACTCCGAAGATCCGGATGCGGTGCTGCGGATCGCAAGACTCGCAACTGAGTATCGCTACACCTTCCGCAGTGATGTGGTAGTCGATCTCGTGGGATATCGCCGACACGGCCACAGCGAAGTTGACGATCCCACGATCACGCAGCCGATTCGCTACGCGCGAATTAAAGATCATCCGCCGCTGCATGAGATCTATGCCAAACGGATAGGCGTCGATAACAGCAAGCGGGTGCAAGAGATCACGGCTGAAATCGGGGAAGCGCAGAAGCAGGCGACGAAACTGAAGAAGATGCCGCGCCTGGCCAAGCTTCCGGAGTATTGGGACAAGTACCACGGCGGGCGCCTCAAGCCCGAATACGACGTCGAAACAGGAATCTCGTCAGAGCAGGTGGCGCAAATTTCGGACAAGCTGGCGAGCTATCCGAAAGACTTCCATATTCATCCTAAGATCAAGAAGCTGCTGGGAAGTACGAGGTGTACAACTCGATCCTGTCGGAAGCCGGTGTGCTCGGCTTCGAATATGGATACAGCCGTGATTATCCCGAGTCCCTGGTTTTGTGGGAGGCGCAGTTCGGCGATCTTGCCAATGGCGCGCAGATCGTAATCGACCAGTTCATCGCCGCAGGCGAGGACAAATGGGGGCTTTTGAGCGGGATTGTGATGCTGCTGCCTCATGGCTACGAGGGCCAGGGACCGGAGCATTCGAGCGCACGCATCGAGCGCTATCTGCAGCTGGCTGCCCGCGACAACATGCAGGTCTGCCAACCGTCGACAGCCACACAGTACTTTCATCTGTTGCGGCGGCAGGTGTTGCGGCCGTGGCGCAAGCCGCTGGTTGTTTTCACTCCGAAGAGCATGCTGCGGCATCCCGACGCAAGCTCTTCGGTGCAGGACTTCAGTCGTCCTCACTTCCTCAACGTGCTTCCCGAAACGGAAATCGCCGATCCCAAGCGCCTGCTGATCTGCACCGGCAAAATCGGGCACGAGTTGCGGATGGAGCGCAAGAAGCGGAAGGATGACTCAATCGGTATCATCTTCATCGAGCAACTCTATCCCTGGCCCGAAGCAGAGCTGATGGCGGAATTGCAGCGTCATGCGAATGCGCGAGAGATCGTATGGGTACAGGAAGAGCCTTCGAACATGGGCGCCCTTTGGTTCGTAGTGCCGCGTTTGAAGCGGATCTCCGGCGGCCGGCCGGTCCTGACCGTAAAGCGCTCAGCCAGCGCCAGTCCAGCGACCGGCTCGGCCAAGGCTCACGATATGGAACAGAAGACGCTGATTGAAGTCGCTTTCGGCAATCCAACCAAATAACGCAAGCGAATGCCCGTTCACATTTCCATAGATCGCAGCAGACAACTTGTGGTCACCACGTATTCCGGAGATGTCACAGACGCGGACGTCGTCCGCCAAATCTGTGAGATCAAGCAGCAAGCCCCGTACGGTCCCGCGTATCGGGTGATCACCGACTTTACTCAAGTGACTCAGTTCAACATTTCATCCAGCGAGATTCGTTCTGTTGCTGATACCGAGTCTCCGCTGGCAGACGCCATGCGAGTGATGGTTGCTCCTTCTGACATTGCGTATGGCACTTCGCGCATGTTCCAAAGCCTCGCGTCACGCACACGACCGAACATCACTGTGGTGCGGAGCCTCGCCGAGGCTTACGCAGCGTTGGGAGTCGATGGAAAAAGTTGAAAGAGGCTTATTTCGCCGCCACGATCGCCGCGACTTCGATGCTCTTACCGTCCGGCGAAGGAGTGCCGCTCACGATAACGCGGTGTGCAGCAAACTTTGCCGGAGTCCTTTGGTCGCTCAGCTGCCACACTCTGTTGTCCTTCGATAAGAGAACATACGATCCGCCGATCTTTACACAAGTCTTTACGCAATCTGCCTCAGATCCGCCCATGGTATGCATTTTGAGCATCTCCTTATGAGAATGCGTCTCTGAGTGAATGTTGTAGGCGCACTGCGAATCCGAAATCACGCCAGTGAACTGCTGCTCCCGCTTGTCTGCCGTGAGAACGAGAACGCTGAGAACGACAACAGCAAAAAGGCCGATCCTGGATTGCTCTTTACGTAGGATCATGGGCGCATTAAATCGCGAAAGCGCGACTCGCACAATGAGCAATGCAGCACGCGGGTCTGAACAGTAAACGCCAGTCAAGAATCTTAGGGCCCGGATGGTCTGGGGGAGCCATCAACAGGCAATTTGCTTCTTCACCTAAGGTCCTTGTCGTAGATCGATCCATTTCCTTTCAACGTCTACTCAGATGTGACCATCCGAAGTGTTGCCAAGAGCCTTCTTGTCCTGCTTCTAGTTGCGGTAAGCAACTATGTACTTGAAGTGCGCCTGCACCGAAATGGCATCCCTAGCCGCGACCTGATTCTGCTTTCGAGCTTCCTGGTAGGATTCGTGGCCGCAGCCTTGATTTACTTTCTTTCAGTTCGGGAACGGCAACGTCGCGCCTACGTCGACTGCCGCTTACGCGTGATCGCCGAGATGAACCACCATATTCGCAACGCACTGCAAGTGATTACGTTCTACAGCCGCAAGGGCGAGAAGCAGGAGGTTGGCGTTGTAGAGGCCGTCGAGCGGATTCAATGGGCCCTGCGGGAGGTGTTGCCGCAACTTCCCGAGTCGCCCACCGAGGTGCAAACTAATACGTCAGTGATCAACGAGTTCCATCCCAGAATGACGGAGCCGAAACGCCATAACGGGTGGCGGTAAAGCGGACTTCAAGTTGAGCCGGTTTGCGGGCAGCGATCTGGCCCCGAACCTGATCGTCCTCAGCCTGTAGAATCAAAGGTTTCATCCCCTATATGTTCTTGCGCGCACTCCTGGCGATCGCCATCTTTGGAACCTTAACCTCGACTGCATACTTCGTGCTGGTTCTTCTCGGCGCGTGGCGCTTTGCGAGGAAGCGCAGCCAACTTCGCTCTGCTTCCGCGTATTGTCCGCCGGTCAGCGTTCTGAAGCCGGTCCACGGACTTGAACCTAATCTCGAAGAGAACCTCGAGAGCTTTTTTCGCCAGGATTTTCCCGAGTTCGAACTCATCTTCTGCGCGCGCCAGGTGAGCGATCCCGGGCTGCAGATGGCCCAGCGGTTATCGTTCAAGTATCCGGGGGTCAAAGTTCGAATCCTGACGTGCGGCGAGCCTCCTTGGACGAACGCCAAACTCTTCTCGCTGGAGAAAATGTGGATCGAGGCAGCTCACGATCTGCTCGTAATCAGCGACAGCGATGTTCGCGTTTCTCCAGACTATCTTCGCGAGATCATCAAGCCCTTTGCCAATCCCAAAGTCGGAATGACGACCTGCATCTACCGTGGTTTGCCGGCAGGTGGCTTCTGGACCGAACTCGAGGCGTTTGGATATTCGGTCGAGATGACCTCTGGAGTTGTGGTTGCAGACATGCTCGAAGGCATGAAGTTCGCCCTTGGCCCAACCATGGTGGTGCGGCGCGAATGCGTTGAGGCGCTCGGCGGATTCGGGTTCATGGCCGATTACTGCGCTGACGATTACATCCTCGGAAACCGAGTTGCTGACTCGGGCAGAGAAGTAGTCCTTTCGCACCATGTGATCGATCACATGGTTTTTCATCATTCGTTTGTTGCCTCGATGCGTCACCAGGTACGCTGGATGCGCAGCACGCGATTCTCGCGTCCTAAAGGTCATTTGGGAACGGTGCTCACATATGCGATGCCTTATGGCGTTCTCGGGGCTATTGCTGGACTCGCCGGCGGACACGCGGCGCTCGGCTGGGCCTTGCTGGGCGCAGCCTTCCTGAATCGAGTGATTCAGTCGATTGCTGCCGGATATTACGTTGCGGGGGATCGTAAGGCTCTAACCCACGCATTCCTGTATCCAATTCGTGATCTGTTGGGAGCGTTCTTGTGGATCGGCAGCTATCTCAGCGCAAGGATTGATTGGCGCGGCGAGGACTACCGATTATCTACAGGTGGGCTCATGGTGCGACAGGAACAATCAGCCAAACTTCCCAAATCGGCGGTTGCAGACAGCGAATAGTGTCAAAAAGAAACTAACTCCAAACTTAACACTGAACGTAAAACTGTCATTCTGAGGCCGGGTGTTGGCCGAAGAATCTCCCGCGATACTTCGGACTTGAATGCAGCGTCCTGGCTCTTTGGCAAGACTCCTGGTCCGAAGAGCCCGGATGAAGCGAGTAAGCCTGCCTCATTCCGGGAAATTCTTCGGCCAACACCGGGCGCTCAGAATGACAGTGTTGATATTTGCTGATTACTATTGCCTATTGCTCAATATTTCTTTTCCCGATACCTGCGCAAACAGATAGGCACTCTTTCCAAGCAGCGATTTAGCCCGGGCCTGCTGCTCGTTCGGCACAAACAGGAAGACGCGCTGGGAACCTTGCCACGCACGAAGCAGATCCTCGTCATTCAAGAAAATATGAGGCGCACCGGGGTACTTTGATCCCCACAGCAGCGAAGTGCTGCGTCCGTTTACCAGCAAAACCTGGCGCTGCAAGTAGAAGATCAGTGAGGAGCCAAACGCCTGGTCTCCGTAGATCATCACCTGATCCCCCGGACGAATCGCTTGTTTCACCTGCGTCGCAAGGATGCGCGACGACATGAACGGGCCGAAGCGCACAAGCGCGATATGCGCGGCAAATAAGAACACAGCCGAAGCCGTGGCTAACGTCCAGACGGCAGCACGCGGTGAGCGACGATACGCGAGCAGTGCCGCTAATGGCCCCACCAACAGCGCGAAAGCGGCTAGCAGAGCAGGCAAGCGCAATCCAGCAAACGCCGGGCCGGTGAGATCGAAGAACTTCGACATCGCAAGCGTATTGTCGGCAACCTGGCGATTCGCGAGTACCGATCCGAGATCCAACGGAACCGGCAAATTGCGCGATGACCACACTCCTGCGATCAATGCGATGCCGGCGGTTGTTCCTAAAATGGTAAGCGCCGCATAAGCCACTTTGCTCCAGCGACTGCCATAGCGGTCAGAAGCCACTGCATCTGCTGCGAGCAGGAGCAACGGCAGGTACGCGGGAAATGTGTAGTACTCCTGATTGGTCGAAATCGCAAAGAACACGAGAATCAAGCCCGACCAGACCAGGCATATCATCCGAGTGCGGTCTGCGAAACTCCACTCTGACGGCACACGCTGTTTCGCGCGCTCCCGCAGGTTCTCCACCACTCGCGCGAGGAACAAACTCCAGGGGAAGAGCCAGACGAAATGCAACGTCCAGTATGCGATTGCTGGGAGCTTGTTGTAATCCTTCGGGTAACGCTTGCCGAGAAAGCGCAACAAGTGCTCGTTGACGAAGTAGAACCAGAAAAATCCCGGATTGCGCACTCCGGCCAGGATGTGCCACGGAGCCGCGATCAGCAGGAACAGAAGGGTGCCCGTAACAAGATGAAATTCGCGCCACCGCTTCCATTCACCTGTGACGAGCAGATACGCAAGCAGCGTGCCTGCAACAAAGACGATCGCTACTAGTCCCTTGGCAAGCACGGCTAGAGCCAGGCACGCATACGACAGATACCAAAGTCGCGATGCTCTTCCTCCCTCCAGCGCGAGCAGCGCGAAGTAGAGCGATCCGGCGATCGTGAGCGCGAGCAGGGCTTCAGGAATGAGGATTCGCGAAAACAGGTAGTAGCCAACGGTCGTGACAACGAACAGCGCCGCGTAGACGCTCGCGCGCGCGCCGAATGCGCGTCGCGCCCAATCGGCGGCAAGAATCATCAAAAGCAGAATCGCGATTGCCGTAGGCAATCGCGTTGCCCATTCTGAAACTCCGAACACGCGGTAACACGTTGCGACCATCCAGTATGGCAGCAGCGGCTTCTCGAGGTAGCGAATGCCATCGACATGCAGCGTCACCCAATCGTTGTTCGCCACCATCTCACGGGCGGCTTCCGCATGAGTGGCGTCGGCGTCGTCGAAGATCGCTGGAGACGAGAGCGATCCGAGGTAGATAAACGCAAACATCAGGAAGATGGCGGTCCACGCCAGCCAGTGGCGGCGGAGCAGCTCAGGCCATGAGTTCGGCGAGACCTGCGGCGAGCGCAGTTCTATTACGGGTAGGGGAGCGATGGCCAATGCTTATCGTGAGGGCGGCACGAATTCCTGCGGCAACTGCGAACCTTCGCCGAAGAAATATGCCTGTAATTGCTGCGCGAGAAACTCCTGTGCTTCTCTCTTCCAGGGCTGGAGGCGATATTCGTTCATGAGCATCTTCTGATGTTCGCCCGGGCTTTCTCTCCAAATGGATTTGAAGGGGTACGGCTTCAGCGAAGCGTAGCCGTACCGTTTGCAGCTGGCCTAAACCGGCTTAGAGCCGCTGAGGGACTCTTTTTTAGATAAGAAACTCCCTCAGTGGCTAAAGCCTGATTTGAGGCGCCGCTTTGATGGCATGGCTCCGCTTCGCTGAAGCCACGCCCCTTCAAAATCGTCTTCGAAACTGCGTGATGCCCAATTTGGACAAACCTGGTGACCAAGCAACTCTCCCTGATCTTGCTTTTACCTTCGTGCCCTTCGTGTTCGCCTCTCGGGTTTTGGTTCCTCCAAAATCGAGAACTGCAGCTTGCGTTGCGCCCGATCTATGCGGTCGAGGATCACACGAATGCGATCGCCGATCGAGTACGCGTGTCGGGAACGCTCTCCGATAATCTGGCGCGTGTTCTCGTGATACGCATAGCGATCGTCAGCCAAAGAGCCGATTGGAACCAGTCCTTCGATGAACAGATCATCGAGTTCGACGAAGAGCCCATACTTGGTTACGCTCACGATGAGTGCGCTGAAGTCTTCGCCGACTTTGTCCTCCATGAACTTGATCTTCTTCCACTCGATCAGCTCTCTCTCAGCATCGTCGGCGCGGCGCTCGGTTGTACTGGAGTCGGCGGCGATGTCGTGCAGCTCATCCAACGGAATGATTTCCGTCAGGTGCTTTTGGCCGTCTTCACTCTGTTTTCTTTCTCTCCGCTTCGACCAAGGGGAAGGTTGATGATCGTCATGACTGACCGTGGATGCCGCCTCCCTCGACCGCGGCTTCCCATGTGCACCGCTCGAAAGCCGCGAGGAATCCGCTGATCCATTGTTGAGAACTGCCTTCAAAATCCGATGCACGATCAAATCGGGATATCGTCGAATCGGAGAGGTGAAATGCGTATACGTCGACGCGGCCAGGGCGAAGTGTCCTTCATTCTTCTCCGAGTAACGCGCCTGCTTCAGCGAACGCAGCATCAGGTACGACAGAATGCGCTCCTCCGGCTTGCCCGCGATCTTCTGTGTCAGCTTCTGGTACATGCGTGGGGTTATATGCACATCCTGGGGAACCTCGTGCTGGCGAGGATTGCGACCGCTGCCATGACGCTCGCGGCGCTCTCCGCGTGTCTGGAAGCGCCTGACCGGCAGATCAACGCCGAGCGAATAGCCGAAGGCGGCAGCAAGAAGTTCGAAGTCATACACGCGCTTTGCATCAGGCTTTTCGTGGATGCGGTAAATCGAAGCGATGTCATGACTCTCGAGATGAGCGGCAACGCACTCGTTGGCCGCCAGCATGAATTCTTCGATGAGACGATGGGAGAACTTCCGTTCCGAGCGCTGCACGCCCTGCATCAATCCGGCTTCGTCGAACTCAATCACGGGCTCCGGCATGTCAAAATCGATGGAACCACGCTTCACGCGCTTGCGGTTCAGTATCTTTGCCAGCACCTCCATACGTTCGAATTCGGCGACGAGCGAAGCGTACTGCTGACGCATGCTGTGATCGCCATCGAGGATCGCCTGCACCTCGTTGTAGGTCATGCGGGCCGCGGAGCGAATCACGCCTTCGTGAATCTCGTAACTGACGATCTCGCCGGCATGATCGATCTCCATGACGCAGGAGAGAACCAGCCGCTCAACCTGCGGACGCAGGCTGCAGAGGTCCGTCGAGAGTTCCAGCGGCAACATGGGAACGGCACGATCGGGAAAATATACTGATGTGCCGCGCAGCCGCGCTTCAGCATCGATCGCTGAGCCTTCTGTCACATAGTTGGCCACATCTGCGATGTGCACTTGAAGCTCGTAGTTCCCGTTTTGCAACTGGCGTACCAGCACGGCATCGTCAAAGTCGCGCGCCGTTTCGCCGTCGATGGTGACGATCGGCAAGTTGCGATAGTCGTGCCTGCGCGCGACTTCATTGCGAGGGAGTACAGCAGTGAATGACTCGGCTTCCTCAAGCACCTCGGCTGGAAATACATGCGGAATATGGTGCTTGCGAATCATGATTTCGACATCGACGCCAAAGTCATCCTCGTATCCAAGTATCTCGATAACCTTGCCGCGAGCGTTCTGCGTGCCGGAAGGCCATTGCACGATCTCGACGTCCACGACCATGCCTTCGAGATCGGCAGGCGCCTTCCGGCGCGCCTCTTTGCCAATCACGCGATGACGAGTCGATTGCCGTGGTAGAGACGCAGCATGCCGCGTCTCCACCATGCCGATCGCATTATCACGAGTGTCAGGTACGCCCATGCCTCCTCGTGAAGACGCAGCATGCTGCGTCTCTACCGGTGGAACTTCCATGCCTCGGGGAATGATCACAGGATCGGTGAGCTTGTCGTCAATCGGCTGGACATAGTTGTAGCGATCGCCATGATGGAAGATTCCGACCACAGTCGGGTGAGCGCGTCCTACAACTTTGACGACGCGCCCTTCCGCCCGTCCGTCTCCGCGCCCGGGACCCAGTTCGACTAGCACATTGTCCCCATGCATCGCGGCGTTCATGTCGCGAGGAGAGATGTAAATGTCGCCTTCAATCCGGTCTCGGACTGCGGAATCTTGCGGGCGCACGAATCCATAGCCGTCACGATGAACCGAAAGCTCGCCTGCGACCAGGTTGTGCTTGGCGGCGGCTTTTGGCAGTGCGTAGCGATCGCGTCCCATCAGAACCAGCTCGCCGCGATCGACCAGCTTCTGCAAGCGTTCCTCCAGTTGCCGACGGTCTTCCCCGCCACGCAACCCCAATTCGCGAACAAGCTGCTTGTATCCAGCCGCATGATTCGGCTGGCGCGAGATGCGAGCGAGGATTTCACGGTCGTTAGTCATGGTTTGCTGAAAAAACTAGGGGACAGGTGTCAGGTTACAGGGGACAGCGGACTGAGGGAACTACTCCATATTTTGCAGCCAGGTCAGAAAGGCTCTGGGAGTCAGGACGCGCGGTTCAGCCTTCTTTAATTGTGTTAAGTGAGCATCGCCGGATATGAGAAAGTCCGCCGATTGCGATGCGGCAAGAGCAAGCAGGTAATCATCCCCAGGGTCAGGACTGACTCGAGCCACCACCCTCGCATCCGGGACCATGGTGGCGAATCGGCGGATAAACGCGATGTAGGCCCGCGCTTCCTGAAAGCTCACGTACTGACGGAACTTTTCACGCTCAAGCACTCGCTCCAACTCTGCAAGAAGCTTCAGGGACACAAGTAGCTCAAACGCGCCTTCGATCCAAGCTCGAATCAGCAATCGGGGAGCACCGGTGTGGGAGAGCAGAGCGGCTATGAGTACGCCAGGATCAATGACGACCCTCGTCACTTAGCTTTTCGGCTCCTGTGCACTTCCTCGTACGCCAGGCTCATGGCCTGCTTTTCGCCAAGTCCGAATTTCGATCCGGCCTTCTCCAGAAGTTCCATGCCTAGATAGCTGCGCAACGCCTCCTCCACCAACTGGTAATCGTGTTGTCCGGTACGAGCCGCCGCAATCTTGAGCGCCCGGAGCAGCGCGTCCTCCACATAGATGGTAGTCTTGCGTTTCATTTTTTCAATTTTAACAGAAAAATGTGCAGTTTTTGAGGTTGTCTATGGGCGCAAGGCTTGGGTTACCCGCTCCCAATATCACATCGCCGCTATACTGCGATGATGGACGTCTTACGCCACGTTTTGACAGCCGCCCTGCTTGCTCTGGTTCTTAACTGGCTCTGGAAATCGTCACGAACCGGAAAGGCCAAAGAAGAAGCCGGTCGCAGGATATTCGGGCCGACTCGAGCCATACAGATTGTGACCGTCCTGTGCGGCATAGTGTTTACAGGCCTTGTAATTGGTTCTGCTGTCGCATTGCGCAAGCCGAATGAATGGTGGGTTCCGTTTCTCTTCGTGGGATTTCTTGCCATGGTGCCGTTCATGTATCCACCGGTGCTGGCCATTGAGTTGGACGGCGTTTCATCGCGCGCATGGTATGGGAGCGAGAAGAAGATCCGCTGGGAAGATATAGCGAGCCTGCACTACAACAGCGGCAACAAACAGTTCACGATTCGAAGTAACGACGGTCGCAAGATCACGCATGCCGGTTTTAATGCCGATGCAGACGGCTTCCGGAAAGCAATCCAGAGTCGTACGCGACTGCCCTTGAAAATTGCCCAACCAGGTACTTGGAAGACAGAAACGATCGAAGTTCCGTATGAGGAAAACCAGGGCGTCGGGTAATTCAGGAACGGAGCGCCTCGCGCCGCGCCCTCGCGCGGCGTAGCAGGACTGTGATGAGTACAACAGAGGAGGCACGTGGACCTAAACGGGAAAGTAGCTCTCGTAACCGGCGGTGGTACCGGTGTGGGTCGCGCCATCGTTTTGCAACTGGCGCGCCTCGGCGCGGCCGTTGCTGTGAACTACTCAAAGTCCAAGGACGAGGCTGAGGCGACGGCCAACGAAGCTCAAGGTCATGGCGTGCGGGCTTTGGCGATTCAGGCGGATGTGGCCGACGAGTCTCAGGTCCAGCGTATGATTGAGCAAGTGGGGCAACGGCTGGGTCCGGTTGAAATCCTGGTAAACAATGCAGCCTTTACCAAATTTACTGATCTCTCCGACCTCAATGCCCTGAGCCAGCGAGACTGGGACCGTACCTTCGCCGTGAATGTGAATGGCACTTTGTATTGCACCCGTGCCGTCGCTCCGATGATGAAGGCACAGAGTTGGGGCCGAGACGAATTCAGAGAAAGATGGAAGAAGGAGAGCGCTCTTGGCAAAGTGCTCACTCCGGACGATGTCGCAGAGGCGGCTGTGAGCCTGATCGTCAGTATGAACCTCGTCAGTGGGCAGACCATCGTTGTGGATGGCGGCTGGCGGATGTAGGGTCGGGACAGGAGCCTCGACACGCCGGGAAAAGTCGTCAAGACAGCAAAACGTTCCCTGATAGTTCCCTGTTATTTTTGCGAATCTCGGCCTGAATTGCAGTAAGTGCTCTGTTGATGAAGGCTTAGCGAGATATCCACAGAATTCCCTGTTAATTCCCTGCGTAAAGAGAAAATTTGCAGGTTTTGGGCAAAATTCGACGATTTTGACCAGCGATTTGAAAAATGCCCTGTTATTGTCCCTGTTCCCTTGCGTGGCTGCTGATTTTTCTTACGCCCGTTCAAGTGCTTCCGCCGAAACCTAAGGGATTTGTCCGACGAAAGAAGTGCTCCGTCGGCACGCAAGTTTTACATCGCAGGGGCTTTGTAACTGCGTGGATCGCGTGAAACCGGAGTTGCTCAAGTGGTGTTCTGGAGCGGGGTTGGGCCTAGTTCGGCTTAAGAGGAAAACTTCGGAACTTTAGGTGCTCATGTGGTTTCTACAGTCCTGCGCGAGCGGTACACTCAGCTAGCAAAGCAAGACGCCAGCAACTTCCCGGTTCGCTCTTGGCCAGCGTCAAGGAGCTGACAAGTTAGAGTTGGAGCTTGCGGCACTCGAAAGAGAATTGAAGGAGACAAACTCAATGTGGAAGCCAGCC
>QIBC01000005.1 GCA_003225215.1 Acidobacteriota bacterium | reverse complement strand
ACGCCAGGGTGGCTGAGCTTAGGAAGACGTTGCCGCCGGGCATCAAGCTGACTCCCTATTACGACCAATCAGGACTGGTGCGGGACTCCATCAGTAGCGTGCGGGACGCGATCCTGATTGGTTTAGTGCTGGCATCGATTGTCATCGTTGTGTTCCTGCGCGATTGGGGCAGCTCGGCGGTTGCCGGGATGGTAATTCCGATCACCATCGTGATCACCTTTATCGTCTTGAAGGCCATCGGCGAGAGTTTCAATCTGATGACACTTGGTGGACTGGCAGCCGCAGTCGGATTGGTTATCGACGATGCCATCGTTGTCATCGAGAACATCGTCCTGCATCGCGACTTAGGTCAGGGAAGGTTTCAGGCAATCTACAGCGCACTCAAGGAAGTAACGGCGCCGTTGATCGGATCCACAGTCACGCCAATTGTCGTATTTTTGCCGCTGGTTGCGATTCACGGCGTATATGGCACGTTTTTTCGCGCGCTTGCAGTCACCATGGGCGTGTCGTTGTTTACATCGCTCGCGCTGGCCCTCACATGGACACCGAACCTGAGCCAATACTTTGTGAAGCGGAAATCGCAGCACAAAGTCGACGAAGCTGCAGCTGCGGAGTGGACCGACCGTGAGCGCCTCGAACGTATGATCGAGGCCGAAGAGGCATCGTACGGCAAGCGCTTTCATGCCGTGGTTAATTTCTACGAGCGTTGGCTGCGCCGGGCACTGGAGCGTCCCTTGTTGCTCGCCGGCCTGAGCGTAGTCCTGATCGTGGTTGCGTACTTCTGCTTCAAAGCTCTTGGATCGGACCTCTTGCCGGCGATGGATGAAGGCGGCTTTATCGTCGATTACATCATGCCGCCGGGCAGCTCGCTCGCCGAGACTAA
>QIBC01000004.1 GCA_003225215.1 Acidobacteriota bacterium | reverse complement strand
GATGCAATCTCCAAAATCAAAGGGGTGGTCGACGTCAAGGACGGTGTAGAGAACACGACCAGCGGCCCGGCATTGAACTACCAGATCGATCCTGCGGTGACGTCACGCGCCGGCTTTACTCCGGACGAAGTTGCCATCGACGCTTCTGCCATTCTTGAAGGTGAGCCTGCCGCGACTCCTGTCGTCGTGAACAATCGTGCTTACACTGTGCGGGTCAGGTTCCCGGATGCCAATCGCGCGAACATTGAAGCGATGAAGAACACGTTGCTCGCAAGCTCCGCAGGCCGCACCGCAACGCTCGGCTCATTGGCGACAGTAACGCAAATTCCGGGGCAGACAGAAATTCGCCGTGAGAATCTGCAGCGTGATTTGGAAGTCACTGCTCGGTTTGAAGGGATCGATCTGGGAACCGGCATCAGCAAAGTGCAAGCCGAAATCGCCAAGCTACACCTTCCCTCCTCGATTCGCATCGAGTATGGCGGGCTCTACGCCGAGCAGCAGCAGACCTTCCGCGACTTCGTCTTTGTCTTCGTGATGGCATTCGCCTTCGTTTTTGCGGTGTTGCTGTTTGAGTTCCGCAGCTTCTCCGCTCCCACGGCCATACTCGCTTCGGCACTGCTCTCGACTGCCGGAGTCTTCTTTGCGCTGCTGATCACGGGCACGACATTTAGCGTTTCCGCGTTCATGGGACTCATCATGGTGATCGGTATCGTGGCCAAGAACGGAATCCTGTTGCTTGACGCCGAACACGAATTCCGCCGCGCCGGATTTGCGCCCGAAGATGCCATGATGCGCGCCGGCCGGCGACGCTTGCGTCCGATCGCCATGACTGCCATTGCGGCCATCGCGGGGATGCTGCCCCTCGCTTTCGCGCTGGGCGCAGGATCGGAAATGCTTCAGCCGCTAGCCATTGCTGTAATCGGGGGCATCCTTATTTCAATGGTGCTCTCGCTATTGGTCACGCCTGCTGTGCACTTCTATCTCACCGGACGAAGAGAAGAAGCGATCACACGATAAGCTTGAGAGTATGCCCATCGAGGTGGTTTTCTTCGACGTAGGCAACACACTTCTGTTTCCCGATCACGAAAAGACACTGTCTCCGCTGTGGAATCGTGGAATCCATCCCACAGAGGCGCAGCTTTTCGCTGCCGAACGTGTCGCACGCCAGGACATGGACTTGATCGTCTCGCAGACGCGCAAGGTCGATCAGCAATATTGGGAGACCTACTACGCGCATCTCTTACGCACACTCAAAGTGAACGACATCTCGCTGCGCCTGGAGTTAGTTAGCCTCGCTCGAACTTCATCAAACTGGAGCCGCATGCGTCCGGGGACTATCGAAGTGCTCGAGTCGATGAAGGAGAAATTTCGGCTGGCTGTGATTTCCAATTCTGACGGACACATGGCCGAAAGGCTTGCAACGGTTGGGTTAGGCAAATACTTCGAGCACGTGATCGACTCCGGCAACGTCGGATACGAGAAGCCCGCGCCGCAAATCTTTCAAGCAGCGCTCGCAGCTATGGGCGTCCTGGCGGATCGGGCGCTGTACCTCGGGGACATCTATTCGATCGACTATTTAGGAGCACAAAAGGTCGGCATGAGTGCAATGCTGATGGATGTCGCGGGTGTTTACGCAACTAGAAATCTGCCTAGAATCGAATCGCTGCTGGATTTGGATCAGGCGCTATGTGAGTTTCATGGTTAGTGCATCCCTCACCGAGATATCCATGTTGAGCGAAGGAGGGTTCCCGCGCGCTTTCACCAGCGCGGGAGACCGGAGTCGAAACATCTTGTGTTTGCTTTTCTCAGGGAACACAACCTAGGATTGCTCTAACAACGCGTTCAATCTTGAAGGTCCTTCCAGTCCTTCTCATCGAACACCGGAGACACGATGTCCCCAGTGATCTCGAGTTTGCCCTTAAGCAAGCCGAACCAATCCTTGTTCTTGTGAGGAGATACAGGAACAATCTCAGCCAGAGGCTTGCCAAATTTGGTGATGCGAATCGGTCTCTTGGTTTTCTGGACCTGTCTTAGCATGGCCAAACACTTAGACCGGAATTCAGAAATTGTTACTTCCTTCATCGACTCAATCTACATCACAGATCAAGAAAAGTGATCAATTCTGACTCACCAAACCCGACACACCTGATCCGCGGCTTTCGTCATTGGCTGTCCGGCCTTGCAAGAGAATGCCTGCGTAAAGTCAGGCATGTTCACGACGACGCCATTGATCCGATATCGAGCAGGGGAGTGTGGATCTGTCAGAGCCCGCAGCCGCGCATCTTCCGGACGGGTATTTTCACATGCCCATTGCGCAAAGCCGACAAAGAATCGCTGGTCGGGCGTGAGGTCGTTCGCAGGCTGCAGGTTCTTATCCTTGGTTGCGTCCTTCCATGCGTTATATGCCAGAATTTCGCCGCCGAGGTCGGCCACATCTTCACCCAGCGTGAGCTTGCCGTTGATATGGACATCGTCGACGACTACATACTTTGAGTACTGGTCTTCGACACATTGGGTGCGCTGCGTGAACTTCTCTGCATCTTCCTTCGTCCACCAATCGCGCAGGTTACCCTTGGCGTCGTACTTGCGCCCCTGATCGTCAAATCCATGCGTCAACTCATGGCCAATTGTGCCGCCAGTGTCTCCGTAATTGGGAGCGTCGTCCATCTTGGCGTCGTAGAGTGGGGGCTGCAACACTCCGGCAGGGAAGTTGATGTCATTCATTGCCGGGTTGTAGTAGGCGTTCACAGTCGGAGGTGTCATTCCCCATTCGGCATGATCGACCGGCTGTCCGATCTTGTTGATGCGACGTCGCGACTCGAACAGGTTCGCGTTGCGTACATCGGCGACGAAGTCTTTGGCAGTAATCTTCACGGAACTGTAATCGCGCCACTTATCGGGATATCCGATTTTATTGCGCATTCCTTGGAGTTTCAGCATGGCCTGTTGCTTCGTTTCCGGACTCATCCAATCGAGCTGCTGAATGCGCTGTCCCATCGCGTTTTCGATGCGGCGAACCATGTCTAGCGTGCTGGCCTTGAGCTCTGGAGAAAAAACTTTGCGAACATAGGCCTGTCCCAGTGCTTCGCCCAGATCATCGTCCACATATTGCACGCAGCGCTTCCATCGCGGTTGCTGCTCTTTTGCCCCGCGCAGATACTGCCGGTAAAACGCGAAGTTCTCATCCACGAATGGTTGCGAAAGATAGGCGGAATACGCATTGGCAACGTGGAAACGTAGATAATTCTTCCAGTTGTCCAGAGACTCGCTGCTCAATTCGGAATTCAAAGCTTTGAAGAAAGGCGGCGCAGTAACATTGAGGATCTCGAACGTAGGCGCGTTCGCGCCCTTGAAGAATGCCGGCCAATCGAAATTAGGAGCGACTGCCTGCAGGTCAGCCACCTTCATTTTGTTCTTCCGTTTGTACGGATCGCGGCGCTCCACGCGAGTGAGCGAGGCCGCAGCTAATCCAGCCTCCATCCGCATAACGTCCTGAGCCTCGGTTTTTGCCTTATCTTGCGAATCGCCGAGCAATTCAAACACTTTCTGTACGTGCTGCAAGTAGCGCTCGCGCGTCTCTTTCGACTTGGCATCATCCTTGGTGTAGTAGTCGCGATCGGGAAGTCCCAGGCCTCCCTGATTGATGCCAGCAATCTGTTGCTCGGAGTTATCCGGATCCTGAATCGAGGACGATCCGAACATCGTTGTCCCCGCAGCCTCGAGCTGCAGCCGGGCGACGAGCGGGGCTAGATCGTGTACGGACTTCAGCGCAGCAATCGCACCCAACTCCGGCTTGATAGCCTGCACGCCGCGTTTGTTCACCGCGGCTTCATCCATGCAAGCCGAGTAGTAGTCGCCGATCTTCTGTGTGACAGCATCGCGCTGTTTGGCTTTGGCTGCTTCCTCAAGGATGCCGCGCAGGAATCCAAGATTGTCCTGATATAGCTTGCCGTACACACCCCATGATGTTTGATCCGGGGGAATTGGATTGTTCTTCTGCCAGCCGCCACACGAGTACTGATAGAAGTCCACGCACGGATCGGCAGACTTGTCCATCGACGTCAGATCCAGGCTCGGCGAATACGGCAGGGTGGCCTCGCTAACGGGAGAACCGGATGCCGACGTCGCGTTCTGTTGTTGAGCTTGCGCCAGGCTGGCGCTCACGATCAAAACAGCGAAAAACGTCCTGCGCCCCGACAAAGCTAAGAAGGTCTTCAAGATTGTCTGCTCCAGAAATTGAAGGCAAAGAGTAACAGAAATGTAGGGTTGGTAATGCACGCCAATTGATTTAGCCGGCGTCAGTCCGCCATTACCATGCTGATGTCATCCCAGACCAGCCACTGCCGGTTCAGATCAGTGGCGCCGTGCTTTCTATAAAACCCTCGAGCGGCTGAGTTCGCGGGATCAACGTCTACACAAATCCGTCGCGCCTTGTGCTCCATAAACCACTGAGCCAGCAGGCGAAGCAGTTCAGCCGCAGTTCCATTGCCTCTGTTTCCAGGAACGACGTTGATCCACTCCAGTTCTCCGTCGCAGCCATAGCGTCGCGTGAGATGCCCGGCAATGAAGCCAATCAGCGCTTCATTTTGCATTGCAACGAAGACCGCGCGTGGTTTCAATGCATGCTGCGGATCGAGTTCACCAGCAATGTAGCCGGCGATTCGATTCTGCCAGTAATTTTGTTCACCCCATTCCGCCGAGCGCAAGCCGGCCATGGCGGGAATGTCCGATTGTGAAGCCTGTCTGTAGCTGATCGCGCTCATGAACATCTCAGTCCATTATTGACTCAGGTGAGCGGATGCTCCCATGTTATTGGTTGTTCCATTGCAACCTGCGTTGGTAGGCACGCTAACTGCCCGATTTGCCGCGCTGAATCGTTCGCTGTACTCAGGCATCAAAACTATGCGTTTCGGATTCGCAGAAAGAGAGAAGCTATGTCACTCCGTCCAGTCAAACAGATCATCCAAACCACGCCCACCATTGAGGGCGCGGGCGTAAAGCTTCAACGAGCCTTTGGCTTTGGCAAAACCAAGGAGTTCGATCCTTTCCTTCTGCTCGATGATTTCCGTAACGACAATCCCGAGGACTACCTCGCGGGATTCCCGTGGCATCCGCATCGCGGCATCGAGACGATCACTTACGTGCTCGCAGGCTCTGTCGAACACGGAGATAGCCTGGGCAACAAAGGCAAGATGATAGCCGGTGATGTGCAATGGATGACAGCCGGCAGCGGCATCCTGCATCAGGAGATGCCCAATGGAGATGGTCAGGGCCGAATGCATGGTTTCCAGCTTTGGGCCAACCTGCCTTCATCGCTGAAGATGACCGATCCACGCTATCAGGACATTCCTTCGAGCGCGATTCCTGAGATCACAGAAGATGACGGAACCTTGGTGCGTGTGATCTGCGGAGAGTTCGGAGGCAAGCGCGGTCCGGTAGAAGGAGTCGCCGCCGATCCGAATTATCTCGACATCTCTGTGCCGCCTGGTCAACGCAAGCGGCTCAAAGTCGAAACCACGCGCAATGCCTTCGCGTACGTGTTTGCAGGTTCAGGCACATTCCGCGATGCCTCAAGTCCACGCGCGGTTCTTACGGAGTCTGGCGTAGATCCAAATGCCTCTCCGGTGTACGACGTCAACAATCACTCGCTCGTGCTCTTCGACCGCGGGGATGAGATCGTCGTGCAGGCCGGCGATGAAGGCATCCGCTTCTTGCTAGTTTCAGGCAAGCCAATCGAGGAACCGGTTGCGTGGTACGGCCCCATCGTGATGAACACGCAGGAGCAGATTCGCCAGGCCATCGGCGAATTACACACCGGAGCCTTTATTAAACACCGCTAAACAGTGCTGCTTAGAAGCGCTCTGATGGTCAAAAAAGTCATTGATATCAGCAGCGATCGCGCAGGCCGTGGATATCTATGACTTTTTTGAAGATGAATAAACGCAAAGTACTGGCGAACAAGGAAGCAAGACCCGAGTCACACTCATGCCACCTGCTATACTCGAATGAACAGAATCGCCGCATTTTTCGCGATTCTCCTTCTGTACGTCGGGGAGTGGCTCAGCCTGGTAGAGCACCTGGTTCGGGACCAGGGGGTCGGAGGTTCAAATCCTCTCTCCCCGACCAATATCTCTCGCGATCTCAATAGACTACGGAGATATTTCTGCCGCTTGTTTTCGGCGATTTTCGGGACATTCGGTACAACCACGATTTCTCCGAAATCTCGCGATCAATCTTTTCAATAGCTTGGGAGAAAAGACTCCCTAGTTTGCGGCTGGAATAATCGAACGCTTTTCCACAGGATTCTTCTTTGAAATCAGAGACATAAATAAGGATGGCTGAAAGCGAGCCCCTAGTACCCCGCCAAGGGGTCAAATCAGAACAAACCACTAGTGCCGCGCCAAGCAGTCATAATCGCTTCGTCGGATTTCTGCGTCGCGCAGTCTGCTCGTACACAATATGCTTACAACCGGAAAGCTGGATGAGAGAAGTCCAAGTACCCGCCGAGCTAACGTGTAGTGCGGAGAAAATCTCCGCAGCTTGTTTGAGGTATGCAGCCATTCCCAACGGATGAAGGGGAGAAGTTCCCGGGAAGAGGATTTTGCAAATCGCCACCACTTTGGATCGGTCGGAATCGTCTTTGCGCAACCTCGATGTCACCAATTTGGGAATTCCTAAGCAGTTCATAGTCGCGCCTCACTGAACGCATCTTTGTGACCCAGGCTTTTTCAGCAGCAACCCTCTCAGTTGGGGCAAGATGCATACAACGCGCTTCATGTCCGTCTGCCCGCATTCAGGCACTGCTCGCAAGTGGTCTGCCAGAGTGTTGACTTCGATATACAAGAACACTCACGAAGGCTTTGTTCCACGAACCACCGATATTCCTAATTTTTTCATTCGGAACTGAAGGGTCGAGCGCTACGAACGTGCATCGTTCTGCACGGTGATTGAGTTGCACTTCTTGCATCGCGACATTTTCGCCGATCGCAGCTCCTATTCCCCGTGAACTGCGGGTCACCAACGCCACTTGATCTCGTAAAGAGCTCATGCGATGCCCATTTCTCGTGGCGCTCCTTCTGAAGCCCGGAGGCTTTTTGGCAAACGGGCACCGACCAGGATCAGCCAGGCGAATCCTAGGAATCTCGTAACCGGGATTGCGAGGTTCGCGGGATAGGCGACCAGGCTTAACGAAGCGATCTCGCCGGCCACGGCGACGATCATTCCCAAAACGACCAACCATCGCGGCAATAATCGAGCAAAGTGGCTGGTAACAGAGACTCCCGCAGCGAGCAGTCCGAATGCCACGGCGAATCCGGCGCCGCCAAACAGGAACGTAAGGAAGAACAGAGCGCGCGTGACCACCATCGACGCCGACACTTCAGGCACGGAAAGCACCCAGGTACAAAGCGCGGAGATCGCGATGGCTCCTGACGCGGCGAATCCGCCAAAGAGCGCGATGTTCGTTCCCGCAGCACGCACGCCGAGAAAGCGTAGCCGGCTGACAACCGTTGCAGTGTAGATGCCGAGAGGTACAGCGGAGCCGAAGAAGAAGAACGCGCTTACTTTCACCGCGAGTGGATTCCCGGCAAAGAACGCGCGCGCGGCCTCGGGATCTCCGAAGGGCGTGACAAATGCTGTCCCGCGGCGCAACAAAGCCGCGGGGATGAGATTGGCGGCGAACAACAGCGTGTAAACAAGGGCCAGCGGCAGGAGCGGAGGTCCAGCAAATCGAACAGGCAAAGTCGGTTTCATAATACAATCATTTATATACTAAACGATTACATTATGCAATAATAACTCATGCAAAGGACAAAAGTTCCGCTCGCCTTCCTGCTGGCGCAGGTCGGTGCGCACGCGGCTATGCGGTTCGGCGAGCGACTCTCGCACCTCAAGCTCACGCCGCCCGATGCTGGGATTCTGCAGATGTTAAGCGCCACCGGCGGGCTCAGTCAGCAGGAGCTGTCGGCGAGACTCGGCATCCATCCCAGCCGTGTGGTCGCGATCCTCGACACGCTCGAGGAACAGCGGCTGGTCGAACGCCGTCCCAATGCCGACGATCGCCGCCAATATGCGCTGCATCTGACCGAAAAAGGCCAGGGGAGGCTCAGCGAGATCGGTCGCATCGCCCGCGAGCATAAGGAATCGTTATGCGCCGCGCTGACCCCCGCCGAACGTGAACAACTCGGTGAGCTCCTGCAAAAAATCGCGACCGATCAGAAACTGACTCCCGGCGTACACCCCGGCTATCGGCGCATGAAACCGGGCACGAGAGAAGCCAAGAGCTTAAGCCAACTCTGAGTCGAAAGTCGCTCTTACGACACCCTCGTGAACTGTTAAAGCTCTTTATCTAGGGTCGCACTGACGAGGCTACCTTTGATGCGCACCTGAATATCGAAGAACTCTTCCCACGAAAGACTGAGATTGCAATCGTACCAGCCCCGCACCTCTTCCAGGATTCTTTCCGCTTCGTGAATGTCAGATTGGGCAGACAATTTCCTGTCAATAAGTGAACTAGCACGGGCCAGGCGCTGCACGGCTTTTTTGATTCGCGTCTCGCGCTCCCGATCGAGTGCGGTGAAGATCACGCCCATTCCAGCGTCCGAGCATGCGCGTACCTCACCTTTCAGGGAAATCTTCATCCCATATAGGGAAAGGATCATACTCAGGCGAGTGCGGCGAGGCAGTGGGAATTTCGTGTTTATGAAACAGCCATTGAGGCTGATGTTTTCAAGTTGTCCGACGCTGCGGCTTTCGTCCGCTTCGGTCCAGTACTGCACGCCGCGATTGCAGTCGAAGCGCTGGAGCGATCGTCTGTCGCCCTGAGCATTGTCCTCCTCTGTCCGCTGGGGAGACCATTGATCGACATATTCGCCAATCAGGAACTCATCGATGTTGGCGAGTTTCTTTTCAGGTTCGAGCGAACGCAGGCCGACTTGATACTCTCGCGCCGTACCGGGCTGTGCAACCCAAACCGCCTGGAAGCGCACTCGATTCTTCTTGTGCTCCAGGATGACCTCTTCGCCTTGGCTGATCCCCGACAAGCCGATCACCCGGGCGCCGTTTGCGCTCAGGTCGAGCGTGCACACCACTGTACGCGAGTCGTTGCCGGCGCTATCGGCCCGTGACGCGCGCACAGGCAATGCAAGAAAGTTCCGTTTTTCCTTGCGTCTTGACATGTGGGGCACTCAGTATGGGCTCCATTTCTTACGCCGTACAACTTACCATCGTAACTACGAATGCTTGAGACCATGAATACTTCGCCCTCGCAATGATAATGATAACGACCCATTCTGCTGTCACACCATAGTTACTTGAAATCCGTTCTTCTCTTGGCCACACTACAGTCTCAAGTCTCCTCAGACAGGGTCAATCGACCGGAGCGACACCTTGCCATCCGCCAATGAACTGCTCGATTTGATATCTGTGCACCATTTTTACGTCGCCGCCTTGGAAACCAATCTGGGCTACGGGATTTCGCTTCCGCAAGAAGTCATCCAGGCGCAGTCCAGTTCCGCACAGACTCGGGAAGCGATGCTTGGAGTTCTGCGTTGGCTCGGCGTGCTCGATTTGGCGATCGCTCCAGCGATGGTGCGCGATCAGTTGTATGCAACGAAGGACCGCACAAGCGCCGAGGCGCTGCTGCGTTATTTCGTGAAGAAGAGCTCGGTCAGCGATCTTGATCGGGACAAGGCCGACTGTGTACTGGGCTTCCTTTGTCGCGACTTACGTCAACATGCGGCCCCCGCAGTCAATTCATACGACAGCTATCAGGCTATCGCGAACGCTGCATGCGAATTCAAGATTGAAATCAATCGCATACTGGCCGAAGTGCAACTCAGGGAACTGCCTGTCGAGCACGCACAGTTGCTGCGCGAGTATGAGTTCCTGTATCAGGAACTCATCGATTTCCGAACCTTCGATCAACTCATGGATTGCGGTATTCTGGGCCGCATACATAACCTCAAGAGATCGTTTGGTACCTCTTTCTATCAGCCGGAAGTGCTGGCTGTGATCGGAGTCTTTAACGGATTTTTTGGCAAGCGGTTTGACGATTTGTTTCTGGAGGCGGCGCGACACATCAAGAGTTTTGCCGCCCGAGTGCAGCAGGAAGGCACGAGCATCATGAGCCGCATCGATGGAGAGGTCAGGCTCAAACACCTCACCGAACTGGAAGGGGAAGAACAAATCCTGGACAAGGAATACGGCCGCGCCCGCGAAGACTTCGAGAAAATCTCAACTTTCAAAAAAGCAGTGGACAAGCGCCGGGCGCCTCTGCCGGATCGGCCACAATCGGTTCCTGATCCCTCCTTCCCTTCGGGGACCGTTTCGGACAGCACAGCTGGTTCCTTCGCGGACCCACGGGATCACGCTGCCGCTTCCCTTATGCCCGCCCAGGCAAACGTGGAAGATTACAAGTTCAAACAGGCTTGCGAGCAGATCCGCGCATTCGTACGAGCTGCCGACCCAAAAATCTGCTTTACGGTGCCGCTGCCGAAGCACAGTCTCTCGCTAACGCCCGCGGAAGCGGACGCTTTCCGCAGCCAGTATGAGGGCGAAGAGAGCTTTCGCGCCCGTTTCGCCGATGCCCTGGTGAAATTGGTCACTATGAAGGCACGGACTGTCACAGAACTGCTCGAGTTCCAGCAGAAGCAGAAATCCGCATACATGTGGAAGCCCCATGCCGACTCGCTGATTTACTTAACGAATCTCTTCTGCCGATTGCAGGAAGAAACTGATCGGCTCGTCGCCGCGGCCGAGCAACGGGGCCTGACAGAAAAGGGCGCTCTGCTAAGCTCAGCGATGCGCAACGCACAGGCGCAACTGCAAAGCGCCTCAAATAGCCTACAATCGCTTGAAACAGCGATCAGCACGTAGCATTTCCACGAATTTGCTTCAACGTAGTTGCAGAAGAATTGTCAAAATTAGGAACTGCAAGAATCACGCGTCGCATTGGCAGCCCTCGTTCAAGAGTATCCCACAAGGTACTCAGTGTGGCGCACACACGCGGTCGGCTCGTCCTTATCACCCAGCACAGTCGCGACGGTGGATATCTCCGAGTAACCGGAGCCTTTTTGTTGTGCCCTTGGACCAAACTGCCACAAACAAGTCGCTTCAATTTACCGTTTTGCGCTAGCGCCACACACGATCTTGAGGTACTAGGGTTAATCCCGCCGGCTGTTCAGGTCGTTCAGCAGGAACCCACTTCCGTGCTGTGGCCTCGAAGCCCTTGTCGACCAGAGCACCGAAACCGGGACAGCCTGCTGGAAATGTACAGTGGACACCTTGAGAGCCTGTGTCAGTAGAAGCAGTAATTGCGCGGTTCAGGCGCTGTCCCCTTTTGGTATTGTTGAATTAGGACTCGATCATTGCGAAGACCTAACCTGTCTCGTGAGCGGAACATCTGATGTCGAGTGACCGGGTTCATGTCGCTTCGCGCTGGGAGGGGACCACGTAGGCAGGATTACCGAAATGCGAGTTCCTTCTCCCAACTTGCTTTCTGCATGGATGGAACCTTTGTAGGCTTCGACCACCGATTTTGCGATCGCGAGGCCAAGGCCGAAACCTCCTGTGGCACGCGAACGCGAGGGATCGCCACGGCGAAAGCGCTCGAATATTCTTCCGAGTTCCGATTCAGGGATTCCGATTCCACTATCGGAAACCGATATCTCGGCAGAGTGGCTCGCAGCAGCGATCGAAACGTTCACTTGCGACCCGGGTGCGCTATATTTCACCGCATTCTCGAGAAGATTCAGCCAGACGAGCTCCAGGTCGGCCGGGTCGGCGCGCATCAGAACCATTTGCGAAGTGCTGAAGTCGATGTGAATGTCGCGGGCGCCGGCCAGCTCAGAAATTCGCGCGATTGCCATTTCGCACGTGGAAGCAACATCGACGAGATCCAAATCGCGATGGATTCCGTCCGCAGCCCATTGCTCGACTCGCGCCAGGCGCAGCATGCGGCTGAGCAACTCCTCCAGACGATCGCTGTCTTCGCTCACGTGCTCAAGACCATCGCGATACTCCCCCGCCCCGCGGGGGCGATTGAGCAGCGATTGCAGCGTCGACTTCACGATCGCCAGCGACGTCTTCAATTCGTGCGCGGCATCACCCAGGAACTCGCGTTGGCGCGTAAAGGCACGCTGTAATCCAGAAAGCACAGTCTCAATCGCGCCAATCAACGGCTGCAATTCGACGGCAGATTTGGCTTCCTCACTGGGCTGAAATTCCCAATTGTGTACAGAGATCGACTTCGCTTGATCCGCCAAGTCATGCAGCGGAGTTAACGCCCGTCGGATGTTCCACACGGCCAGGAGAATGGTTGGAAGTACGATTACGGCTCCGGTGAGGCCGATTGCACTCGCCAAGGTTGTGATCCGCTGTCCGATATCCATGGTAGGGGCCGCGTAGATCACCGTCAGCTTCGGAAGAGGTTTAGGAACACTAGCTTCCGTATCGAGTATCGCGAAGTCACGCAAGACAATGGCGCGGTAGGGTTCGCCGTCGAATTCAAAGTCCCAGAAATGAGCTGCTGAGGGAAGTCCGTCAAATAGCCCCGGTTTATACAGATTCGCATGACGCTCGAAGTCGCCACGATCGCTGCGGACCTGATACAAGTCTTTGTGAATCTCATGCGGAGAGCGAGGGATCTTGGAATCGTCGAACAGGAGCCCCGGACGGCCGTCATCCGGGTAATACACCAGCGCACCCACAGTTAACGCTCGACCCTCAAGGTAAACATCGAAAGCCGATTGCAGATAGTAGTGAGCAAGCCGACTCGCAACTAGAACGAGTCCCAGCGCCAGCAGCAATTGCGAGAGGATCACCGCGAATACTAGCCGCCTCTTGAGAGAAAACTTCTTCATAACGCCGTCTTTTATTCTCTGCGTGTCTTGCCAGGGGTCGCGACATCTTCGGCCTGCAGCATATATCCGAGTCCACGGACCGTGTGGATGAGCTTGCTCCCACTTGCGCCATCGAGCTTTCGCCGTAGTCCCGAAACATAGACCTCAATCACATTGCTGAATTTTTCCCAGTTGTAATCGTAGAGGTGCTCCAACAATTCCGTTTTTGTAACCACACCGCCGCGCTTATGCGCAAGGTGTTCGAGCACACGATACTCCATTGCCGTGAGCACAACCTTCTCTCCGTCCTTAAATACCCGGCGAGTCGAGGTGTCCAACTCTAAGTTACCCACTTCGATGACGGAAGAGTGATCCCCCATTCCCCGGCGGATGAGTGCCTTTGCGCGAGCAACGAATTCACCGAGGTCAAACGGCTTGGTTATGTAGTCGTCGGCTCCCGCATTCAAAAGCTCGACAACGGACTCCTTCTCATCGCGTGCGGTAACGACTAACACCGGCGTCTTGTGCCTGTTCTTGCGATACCGCCGCAAAAGGTCCAAGCCGCTAAGTTTTGGCAACATCAGGTCCAGGACGACCAGATCATACGGATTGGTCTTAGCCAGAAACAGTCCCTCTTCTCCATCGAAAGCGAGATCCACGGCGCAGGAGGCATTCTCTCTAAGAATACGCGCGACGTTCTGTGCCAGCCGCTCTTCGTCTTCCACTACCAGAACACGCATATCGTCAATCTGCTCCTGCACGCATGAGATTAGGCTGTACGTGAGCGAGGAAACTCCTCCCGCGACGCTCCGAACCTGACGCAATGATAACTACCAGTAACAAAATGGTCGTGAGTTCAAATGCAGCAAGCGCCCACGAGTACCCGATCCGGTCCCTCAATGCGAACTCGATCGTATTTGTGGGAGCGGCAAGCAGAATGCCGATCTGGTAAGCAAAGCCGGGAACCAGTCCGCGAGCTTCGTCGGGCGCGAGCTCGTTCAAGTGAGCAGGAATAATCCCCCAAGCCCCCTGCACGCCTATCTGCATGACTATGGCTCCTAGAGCTAACATGAAGAAGGAACTGCCAAACGCCCATAATGGGATTACCAGCAGCGAGAGAACAAGCGCGGCAATCATCGTACGACGCCGACCGAAGCGTTCGGAGTGGTATCCAAAGGTGATTCCTCCGGCGATTGCGCCGATGTTGTAGAAGATGGCCAGATAGGAAATGGTCGAAGGAGCAAAGCGATGCACCGACTTCAGGAAGTCGGGATACAAATCTTGGGTGCCATGCGAAAGCGCATGCATCAGCATCATCAACACTCCCAAATAGATAAGACTCTTCCAACTGGCGAGTGTGCGCCTCAGGATCGTGGACAAGTCATGGTTCTCGCGTTGCTCCCAGGCTTCCGACTCGCGCACCCGCGAGCTGATGTAGAGTGCGAGGAGGGCCGGCACACCTCCCATCCAGAACATGGCACGCCAACCGTAATGGGGCAGAACGAGTCTGCTCATGAGAGCGGCAAGAAGATAACCCATGGAATAGCCGCTCTGCAGGACGCCGGAAAGGATGCCACGCCACTTGGTAGGCGCGCTCTCCATAGCCAGAGAGGCCCCTACGCCCCACTCGCCTCCCATACCGATGCCGAACAGAATGCGCAGCAACAGGAACACTTGATAGTTCGGCGCAAAGCCGCAGAGCAGTTCGATCGTGGAGAAAAAGAGTACGTTCGCTATAAGAGGCTTGCGCCGTCCGAATCGATCGGCGAGCATTCCAAAAGCGATGGCCCCAACCGGGCGCATTGCCAAGGTAGCCGTAAGGGTCCAGATAATAGCGCTCTTCGAAACCTGGAACTGGTGGGCGAGCGTGTCCACCATGAAAACGACAATGAAAAAATCAAAAGCATCGAGGGTCCATCCCAGATACCCTGCAGTGGCGGCGTGCCAGCGATCACGGCGTGAGTGGGTGCTTGCTTCGTGTTGATTGAGATCTTCAATTACCATGGAGTCCATCTACTCTTGCGGTTCAACCTTCGCGATCTTGCCGCGATGCACTTCGGCCACCCAAATCGCGGGCACACTCGCTGAGCTGTCGGCATCGACCTTTCGGATGTTTGCTCCGAGCGTGGGCAGCAGATATTGCATGAATTCACCCGTAGAAGGGTTCAACCGATAAACGAGATCAGTGGACATGCCTGCCGTCCAAACGTCTCCCTGTTTGTCGCGCACCGCGGGATAGCAGCCGGCCCAGGGCACAGAGGGCGTCCACTCCTGAATGCGGCGAGTGTGCGTATCGAACATCCCCAACTTGCTGGCGTAGTTTTCCCCAAACCAAAGCTGGTCCTGCGAATCCATGAACATGCGGCGCGGGCCAGAATTGGGTGTAGGAGTCGGATACAACGTGACTGCTCCAGTGTTGGCATCGATCCGGCCAATATTGCCGCCCGCAATGTCAGCGAAGTACCCGTTCCCTGTGGAATCGACGGCAATCCCATAAGTGCGGTGCTGGTTGCTGTTATGGAAGTCCGTCACCACGCCGGTTCTGCCGTGGTACTGGGGAAATGAATTGAAGGCCTCAATGTGACCATCCGTAGGATTGAGCCGAAACATACGACGGTTTTCACTATCAGAAAACCAGATTTTCCCGCTGGGAGCTCCGAGAGCTACGTGCGCACAGCGACTCGTTGCGTTGTTGTACTTCGGATCGACGGTCCAACTCGTGAACTTCTCCGTGACGGGATCGAATCTCGTCACCGTGCAGCCTTGCATGAAGCGCGGGATCCAGGCTTTGCCATCCTTATCAAACTTAATAGTCAGAAAGCCGGCTGGATCTTTTGGTCTAAGCACCGGGAGCTTCCACTCCCGGATCTTCCCCGATCCAGGATCAAGGACTCCAATGTAGGGCTGTTGAAAATCGTTGAACCAGATGCGACCATCGGGGCCCACAATAGCGTCGTGGGGATAGCTTTCCGGCCGCGAGAGTTCGAACTCGGTCACAATGACTCTCGTCTCCTTGCCCTTCGGCCGGGCAAAGCCGTGCAACTCAAAAGGCCACTTGTTGGGTTCGATCGCGTTAATCGACGCGAGATATTTCGCGAACTCGATGGTCTCCGTTGTTTTTTTTCGTGGTGGAAGGGCGTGGGTTGCAAGCGGCGACCATTCAGTGCTGGGAGGCAACCATCTCTGCATCCGGTTCAGGACCACTTGCCACTCCTGGACGGTGTGATGTGCGCCCAATACGGTACCGAGGGAGTGGCATGATTCACAGCGATAGAGTTGATTCTTTTGTTGCTCCGTGCCCGGGGCACTAATCAGCCACTCCGCACTGCTCATTTGCGAGGAGACGTCCGGCGTGCGTCGAAGCCGGAGATCATTATGGAGAGACCTTCCATCAACGATCTCCACTTCTGACATCTGGGGCAGCTCGTAGCCAAATGCTCGGATGCTAAGTTTGTAGCGACCCTTCCCGAGCCGCCCCGATGGAAAGGCGTATTCGCCCCTGGAATCGCTGACCACAGTGACAGCAATGTTGCCCTGTTCCGGCCGAGCGCTCACGAGCACGCCTTCCATGGTGCCTTCTTCTTGTGAACTCACTTTCCCGAAAAGCGTCACAGAGCTCTTTTCAGAATCGGAACTGTTGCATGCCGATAGTCCCAATAAAAGACTGCAGATCAGAGCCCAAATGAGTAATCGCGAAGCCAACGAGCACGATTGCTGAAGTCCAGAAACTCTTAGCAGTAGAGTGACGAGAATCATCTCTTGGCTCCGATCCGACATCTAGCTGGCATGCGGCTCACGCGCGCTGGAGTAGCGGCCGGAGAGTCCTAACGTCCTTCACGTCTTCCAAGTTGAAGATAGTTTCGATAAGGCGTCTGGTCTTGTCCGCTCCGAGATAAGGCTGCATCAGGTCTCGGGACTTGGCGATGATCTCTTCACGCGTCATCGGGTTGTCGGGCGTACCGCGGACGGCTTCCACCCGTTCGCTGAACTGTTTTCCATCGGTCAACGTAATTTGCACAACGGTTACCCGCTTCGGGTAGAGCTTTTCTAGTTCCGGATCGGGAACCAGCTGCACCTTCGCCCTTTGCCGCAAAACTTCAGGATCCTTCATGCGTGCTTTATCGTGCGCTGCCTGGAAAGTGACGGTCTTGTCCAACATCATTACGGCGATCATGTGCTGGATGCTTATATCGGGCATGTCGCGATTGTTCACGGTCTTGGCTTCGCTAGTGGCGACATGCACAGCGACGCCCTGGATCTGATCGGCGGTAAGCGAGTTCCTTTGCATCAGGGCCTGTACCGCATCAAGCGGCGCCTGGATCGGCGAACCCACCGTCCACTTCTTGATGCTGGTGCGGGTTACTTCATATCGCTCTCCGAGCTTCTCAATCAGACGGGAGGTATCCGCATCAGGACCGAGCGCTGCGAAAAAATTATCGGGACCGGAAAAGACATCGTCCACGCCGGTAGCGCCAAGTTGAATGAGCAGCGTGGAAGAAATGGCATTGCGCGCGGGAAAACCTCCAAATACCAATGATTTTTCTACATGCTCGGTATCGCGCTGCCAGGACGCCATGCCCGAAGCCTGCTGAGCCGCATAGCTAAGGATCCATCGCATCTGCTGACTGTTCAAGCCGGCAGCGCAGGCCGCTGCCGCCGCCGCCCCGAAAGTAGCAGAAATGCTGTGCGAACTACGGTGGGTTTGCATCTGGAAGGGCAGACCACCGAGCGCC
Organism: Acidobacteriota bacterium; assembly: GCA_003225215.1. GTDB lineage: Bacteria > Acidobacteriota > Terriglobia > Terriglobales > Acidobacteriaceae > Gp1-AA112. The sequence continues at coordinate 18,194 of QIBC01000004.1, read as the reverse complement.
ATCAGCACACGAGTACCGATGTCGTATCCCAAAGTGACTGCCCGCAATAACCGATTTCCATCGATCCCAAACTGCTCTCCTGCAACCAGGGCTGCCGGCACTGTTGAGCACCCTGGATGCGAATGCGAAGGCGCATGCGAGTCGTCAGTTTCGTCCGAATGCGCCAGTATTCCGTTTGCGATAGCTGCCTCAAGCGGACCACAGACGATGTCAGTACCCACAACGGTGGCGATCTTTTCCCCCTGATGAGCCCGAGCAAATCTCAATGCCACCATCGCTGGCGGTAATTCGACACCGGAGACCATCGCTGCGATGGTATCCAGCGCATGATGCTTGGTCTTTTCCAAGGCTTCTTCCGGAACGGGACGGTTGGCCGCCTCGCTCATGTACTCGGCCAATTTCGGAGTAACTGACTCTCCTGCCGGAGCGCCTGGTGAAGATTGCGATGGCAGCGCAGATTCTGGAGCGACGGCCGCCGCCAGCCCGGAAGGACTGGCGGCTGTCGCGAGCAGGCATCCACCGATTTTCAGCAGAGAGCGACGGCTGACGTTTGTCGAATTAGCTTCATGCTTTACCCCGGCGTTCCGAAGCTCCCTGGATTGTGACAAACGTGCGCCCCCTTGAGTCACTTAGAAGATGAGTTTCAAGCCAAACTGAATTTCCCGGCTTGGCGTCTGGGTCGAGGTAATTTGTCCCGCTCCAGGCACCGGGACACCGCTCTGATCGATGACAACGCTGTCGGCCAATGGCGGCGCGAAATTCGTGTGATTGATGATGTTGAATGCCTCCATTCTGAATTGAATATTCAGCCGCTCAGATACGAATGTGTTCTTGAAGAGCGAGGAGTCAAGACTCAACAGCCCAGGCCCGATCAGAGCATTTCGCCCCAAGTTGCCTTGCCGCGTAACCGGATTGGGAAATGTCAGGCATTGCAGCTTGATGTAGTTGTTGGGATTCCCAGGATTGACGAGGTTCTTGCAAGCAGGTGACGCGACACGATCCGGAAGATCTTCGGCGTTCGCCGTCAATTGACCCGTTGGGTCACCTCCCAGAATGGCATTGAACGGAATGCCGCTGCTGACTTGGAGAATCGAGCCGACTTCCCATCCCCGCAACAGAGAAGTCGATAGAGCTCGCACTTTGGGATCCATTGCACCGCCGACGTCCCATGTCAGGTGGATCAGAGCATTGTGGCGAACGTCGAAATCGGAAAGTCCACGATTGAGCCGTGGAAAGAGATACTGTGGGTTCGTCAAAGAGTTGCCGAACGCATCTGTGCCAACGGAGGTCGAAGCCGTATCGAGGCTTTTGCTCCAGGTATATGAACCCTGGACTTGCAACCCGTGCGACATTTGCTTGACGACTTTGGTTTCAAGTGCGTTGTATTCCGAACTGCCGATCCATTGAACTCCACCGATGCGACCAAAATTCGGGTTCAAACGTGTGCCATTGGCGGGATACAGCAAGCCAGCCGAAGTCAGAGTGGGCACCACGGTATCCATGTCTTCCTGCGGAGTAACCTGATGCACACCGTGAGAGCCGACATAGGCCACCATGGCCGTGACTGAGGGAGCGATCTGTTGTTGCAAATTGAGGTTCCAGTGCATCACGTAATTGCGCGAGGGATTGGGCTGTACATACGCCGAGCGCAATGTGTTGCTGTTGGCAGTAATCAGAGCGAACGCGCCCGTCGGGAAGGTGCCCGCGGGAAGACTAGTAATGTTGCCCTGCTGAAAGAACGGCGCCGAGAACTCAGTCACAAGCTCGAATAGATAGGGCAGCGGCAATACGTCGAACATGCCGAAGCCCGCCCGTACCGCAGTTTTCCCTGTTCCGAACGGATCCCAACTCAGTCCGACTCTTGGCTCGAAGTTCTTCAGAGTAGGGTTCGAGAAGAAGGGACTGCCCAGATGTGGGGTGGTATCGGTGAGATTGCGCAGCGTTGCCAGCTTGCCGTTCACTTCGGATGGCACAGTTGACATCTCATACCGGAGACCCAGATTGAAGGTCAGGTTGCGTCGTAAACGCATATCGTCCTGGAAATAAACCCCGAACAACGATTCCCGTATCCCGCGTTCCGACAAAGCGCCAGGAATAACACCCTGAAACGATTTCGGCTTGTTCGTCAGGAAATTGGCCAACGAACCAAACTTGAATTGGCCATCGGGGCTAGCGACTGCGAATTCATTGTCCTGAATCCGCTCGAAGGACGCACCAAATTTGAAGCCATGAATTCCGCGCGTTAGGAATGCGTCGTCATTGCCCTGAAAAGAGTTGTAGTGGTAATTGTGCTGCGAAAATCCGCCCAGACCGCCACTGAAAGCGACCAATCCGGGTACAGAGACCTGAGCTGCGTCAAGACCAGGGGACGTGCCAAAGGCCGGATCCCCTGCTGCTGCATTTAAGGCAGCCGGAGTTTGTCCCTCCAATGCCACGACTCTGTTGAAACCTAAACGGGCCGCATTGAGGAATTGAGAACTGAAGGTATGGTTTTCCTCCGCGGTGACGATGTTGCGCTTTGTGGAGAACCCGAAAAGTTTATTGTTCAACTCGTCAGGCTGCGAACTATTGCCGCGGTCGAAGAGATAAGTGCCATCGATGGTGTCTTTCTCCGAGATGTGATGGTCGACTTTGCCAGTGAAGAAGTCCTCTGATGTGATCTGAGGTCCGGCAAATCGGTATTTGCCTGTATCTCCAGAAGCCGCTAATCCGGCGTTGGGAAGAGGAAAAAAGGCATTGATGAATTTCAATACGTTCGGATCCACAGTGACCTTGCCGGTCGAGAGATTGCCGGCCCGGGCCGCAGCCGAAGGCACATTCGAAATCTGCGTTGTCCCGAGGGTCTGCCGAATACCTTCAAAGTCTCCGAAGAAGAAGGTCTTGTCCCTGCGAATAGGACCTCCGACTGAGCCCCCGAATTGATTGCGGCGAAAGGCGGGCTTTTGAGTATCGAAGTAATTGCGAGCGTCAAGTGCGCTGTTCCTCAGGAATTCATAAGCCGATCCGTGCAACGAGTTGGTGCCCGAGCGAGTGATGGCGTTTACGATACCGCCAGAAGAACGACCATACTCGGCTGGATATCCATTGGAAACGACCGAAAATTCCTGCACCGCATCCACGCCAAGATTCACACCTAGCGCACTGCCTGGCGCTCCATTGGCGTAGTCGTTGATGCTGATTCCGTCGAGCCGGTAGTTGTTCTGCCAGGGACGTCCACCGGAAATACTCATCTGCTGGCCTTCGCCCTGCTGCACGCGATTGCCTAGCGAGTTCTCAGTTCGGATCGACGAAACTCCAGGCTCCAGAGTGGCAAGCTGCGTCCAATCGCGGCCATTGAGCGGCAACTCGGTTATGCGGGTAGACCCAATTACGCCGCTGATCTCCGAACTCCCAAGTTCGACGGTTGACGATGTGGTGCTGACCTCCACTTTCTCCGTCAGTGCACCCACCTTCATGTTGAAGTTGATCACGCGCACGGCGCCGACATCCAGCTTCAGATGCTGTTGCAGAATTGCGAAGCCTTTGGCTTCTACCGAAAGCTCGTATTCGCCCGGCTCCAGGTTGGGCAGGGTGTAGACGCCATCTCGATTCGTCCTAACGTCCCGCACCACTCCGGTAGCAACATTCGTTGCCGTGACTTGGGCAGCAGGTAAAGCGGCTCCGGTTGAATCGATCACACTGCCTTGAAGAGTACCGCCTGCCACTTGAGCGAGGGCAGCGGTGGAATGGAAACCAATAAGGAGCGCAATAACCATCGCGCTCAAAGATACGCACGTTTTAAAGGGTCTCACCAAGCACCTCCCGGTCGCTCGCGAATCACCTAAGCACAACAGCAAAAGGCCTGCTAACAAACTTGCGCCAGACTTGCCCGCGAGAAGCGAATGCTAGCGTCCTAAGAAGCACACCTAGGTTCCGCTTGTAAACACGGTCTTATGAATTTGGGCAACTAGATAGGGCGAGTGCCTTGATATCCCGAATAACATTAAGCGAACCTTAAACCCGCAATCTTTTTATTTCCGCGTGTCCGTTCGGGCCTGTGCCATTCAAATGCTATCGGCCCGTAACCCGCTTAGCCTGCTGTTTCAGCGACAAAAGCGAGATGTCCACTTGCAAATATGATCATAGCTTGGGACCCATGGTACGACGCGCTTCCTGCATCCTGAAGATGGCTCTTAAGAAGCTGTTCGAGTGCGGGGGCGACAACTCCGTGGTATCGACGCAGGAAGAAGAACAGAAACTAAGCTAGGGTGGAAACCGTACGAGACGCGCAACCCTGCTTGTTTCGCTGGGTTGCGCCTCAGGCGAATGATTGACTATTTTCCAATCACAAGCACAGCTGCCGAACCGGGAACTACCGACGGTCGCGGATGTGCCGTCGGATCGCCAGTGAACTTTGCCGAAGGCAGATAGACCTGATGCTTGGCGGCATCGAAGGCCATGGTCTTTGATCCGACCGGTGACACTAGATTCTGCACAACTGCGTACTTCCCACTCCCTGATTTGTGCAGAATGCTCAACGTGCCATCGCCGGCTGAGGCGAAGACGTAGCCCGTCTCCGGATCGAACGCGACCGCATCGCAGTCGTCGCCGATGGGAACGGTTTGAGTTACTTTGCCGGTATCGGCGTTCACTACTGCGAGCACTTTGTTCGCGCATGCGGAGAACAGAGTACGCCCCTCGCGGTCGATGGCTAAGCCAGTGGGCTCCTCACATCCTGCGAGTGGCCAGGTTGCTTTCACCTGCTTGCCCGCAATATCGACTTGAACCAGCGAACTCTTGTCCTCAATATTGATGTACAGATTTCCTTTATCGTCATATACAGTGAATTCCGGCCGACCCGGCATCGGGATCGTGGCGACTACTTTCCGGTTGGCAGCGTCGATAACGGTTGAGCTATTGGTCTTACCGTTTTGCACGAACAACATCTTCGTATCCGGATGGTAGACAATTGAGTCCGGGTTCCCTCCAGTGTCGATTTTGCCTAAAACTTCGAGGCTCTTCAGATCAAAAATGGTGACTTTGTTTTCACCGCCGTCGCTGACGAATCCGACGCCAAGGTCTGAGGCGAGGGCCACACCATGAACACCAGGAGTGTTTGGAATATCGCCAAGCTCGGCTCCCGAGTCCGCATCCAGAACGGCAACGTGTGTTGAGCGGGAGACAAACAAGCGGCGGGAGTCATTGTCCACCACTAGGTAGTCCCATCTGCCCTCACCCTCCAAAGCAAATTTATTCACCACCTTGAAAGGGCCGACGCTAGGCTTAGCATCGGCGGCGCTAACGAAAGCGGTTGTCAATACCACGCAGGCCGAAAGAATTAGAGACTTCAAAACTTGACGCATGTTTCTCCTCTGCGATTCGTGCCGATAAATGAAGTTAAAGAATGTGAACCGAAGGCCAAGGTAGCTGGCCGGACATTAAGCTATCCTGAAATGGTCAACCCGCAGGAACCGAGATTCCTGTTTTCCGGCCGGTCTGTTCCCCAGGGCCGCAACCCCCATCATTAATTGCGCGCGACTATTTAAGCTGGCCTTAATTCCATTTCCGCTAAAAGCGGTCTTCACCACGGCTTCGCTGCAACTGCAGCGCGGGAGTTCAACTTGTTTCGACACTTAATTGTGCGGGTCAACAAAATACTGGGGGCACTCTTGCTGTGCTTGCTTCCCTTACTTATGAATTCCTGGCTTTCGGAAGCGATTGCGCAGGTTGAGAAAGGTCATTCTTCAGCCTCAACCCCGGTAAAGCGAGTGCTGCTGCTGAGCATTGATGGCATGCATGCAATCGATCTCGCCGACTATGTCAGGGATCATCCTGAATCGACACTCGCGCAATTGACGAAGCGAGGTATCACATACAGCAACGCACAAACTTCTTTGCCTTCAAACTCCTGGCCAGGCCTGTTGGCGATCGTTACCGGAGGATCACCGCTCTCCACGGGAGTCATTTTCGAAAACAACTACGACCGCAGCCTCTCGCCTCCGGGCTCGAACTGCGCCACAGTTGGCACGGCTATCGTCTATGACAGTTCCATCGACAAAGATCCAGACTCTCTTGATGCCGGCGGCATTGACCCAGCCAAGCTACCGCGCGATCCGGCAAAGGGCTGTCGTCCTGTATATCCACATGACTACATTCGAGTAAACAATATCTTTGAAGTTGTGAAGTCCGCCGGCGGATATACAGCGTGGGCTGACAAGCACCCCGCTTATGACTTCCTCAACGGACCATCTGGCACCGGAGTTGATGATCTCTTCGTGCCAGAAATCCGCCCAGTAACGAAGGCTCGAAGCGTCCCCAAAACCGAGGCTTACGACGACTCCAAAACTCAGGCGGTCCTAAACGAGATTGCAGGCAAAGACCATTCTGGAACACACGATGCTCCCGTACCCACAGTGTTTGGTATGAACTTCCAAGCCGTTAGCATGGCGCAAAAAATGACCGGACACGGCTACCGGGAGGATGGCACACCGAGTTCTGGCCTCAAAGACGCTTTCGATCATACCGACCAGGCCATTGGAAAAATGATCGCTGCTCTGCGACAGCGCGGGCTTCTCGACTCGACAATGGTCATCGTTACGGCCAAACACGGAGACGTGCCAATCGCCCCTTCGAAGCTTCGGCTCGCTAATCTGGACCTAATTCCCAATGCGATTAAGGTCATCGACCCCAGCCTGCTGCTTAATGCCGAGCAGGATGGCAGTATCGCCATGCTTTGGCTTAAAGATCACGCACGCACCAGCGAAGCAGTGAGAGCTCTCCGCGCCAAACAAGAAGAAGCCAGAATCCAGCAAATTTTCTGGGGTGAGTCATTAAAGCTGCTATTTGCCGATCCGGAACAAGACCCGCGCATGCCAGACATAATTATCCAGCCCGTGTTCGGCACAATCTATGCTGAAGCCAAAGATAACTTCATCGAAGAACACGGCGGTTTTACGGAGGAAGACACCCATGTCGCCCTGCTTGTTTCTCTACCAAGCCTGAAAGCTCAGCAAATAAAAGCGCCCGTCCGGACCGCACAAATAGCTCCAACCATCCTGGAGCAGATGCAAATTGATCCCCAACGCCTGGAAGCAGTCGCCAAGGAATTTACGCGCAGCCTTCCCGGCTTGCAGCCGCCGCTAAGAACAAACGAAGGCCAAGCGTTTCAATGCTCAGCTCGTTGATGTTTTGGAATGAACCCCTGGTGAGGGTTGCCATTCGAGGGTTTACAAACATTCCAAACTGGGATGATTGAGCAGGAATGAGACGGTTGAAGCACCCCTGTTAAGAGATTGAAAACATTCAGCAATGACTCCCGAGTTCCTTTTCGAACGCAGAGAGCGGACATTCTCAAGAAACTCAAAAACCTCAATTGAGAACTTTGAGACCTCGAGCTTTGGTGGTCTGCAATTCCAGTCAGAATTACTATGTCCTGTACGTATTTCCAAGCACTTCGGCAATCACCCGCGACTTGTAAGCCGTTGAAAGTGCGTGTTGTTGTCGGTCTTGAAAAGGGTGGCGGCAGCGGTTCGATTCCGTCCCTGGCCACCATTTCAATCACTCCCTCTCTTTTCCTTGGTCACATTATGGTCACAAAATCGTTGGACCGCTTGGTTGCTAATTGCTGCATTGCCGCCTGCCGGCGCTCGACCATCTCGCGAGTTTTGTCCATGGCTCTCCGCGCCGATTCAGGAACGAACTGGCGTAGATATCCATGGTTGTCGAGATGCGCGAGTGCCGCATTTGGCCTTGCACGTCCTTGGGGTTTGCACCTGCCTCGACCATCCACGTTGCCCGCGAGGTCCGGAGGCAGCGCCAGTTCACGAAGTCAAGTTTCACAGCTCGCGCTGCTGGCTTGATGTGCCGTGAAAGCATGTTGTTATCGCGCATCGGAGCGCCTTTCCTTACAGACTGGAACACCAAGTCGTCTGGCTTTGAGGACTTGACCACGCGATATTTTCGCTTGGCGCGTCCTGCTCTGACCGTGACCGTGAGTTCCTGCAGGCGGTGGATGCGCTCGATCACTTCGAGATCGGCACCGATGGTTGCGTTGCTCGCCTCACTCTTTGGGGCTCCCCAGTCTCCTCGACAGTAGCGCTCATCTATCGTGAGTGAGTCCTCATGCACGTCTCCCCACTTCAGAGCAGCCAGTTCACTGACGCGCAATCCAGTCCACACCGAGACGTACACCATGGTCGCGTATGGCTCCGGGATGCCGTCGATAATCTGGGCGAATTGTTCCGGGGTGAGGTGCGGTTTCTTTTTCTTCTTCCCACTTTTTACGATCGCGACCCGATGATGCTCAGTGCCGATCGTGGTCGCGGTCGTGCTCGTGGTGCTCGGCTTGCTCGTGTCGCCAGTGCCAATACTGCTTCTGTTGATCGCGGTTTAGTCTTTGCAAATCGCGATACTGGCGGTGATTTTCGACGTAGTACCGGTTGTAGTAACCCTGTTCGCCGGGAGTCCAGTAGTGATAGTCGTTGTAATAGGGATCATAGTAGCGGTTGTTAGTGGAGTCGTAGTACCGGTATCCATATCCCCGATTCTCCGAACATCCAACAGTTGCGACCGTAAGCACAAACACTGCGAGCAGCAGAAGTGAGCTGAGATTCTGGCTTAGGTGTTTCATGGTTTATTCCTGGGAACTAATACGTTGGATGCTTTGATCGCCGCGGATGTTCTCTACGACGTTAGCGGCAGGTCAGAACAGGTGAGCTGCTCTCATCGGTGGCAGAACAGCTCTGACGGTATGGTTCGCTTAGGCCCGGGCTCTGTCACACGGCGACTGGCTTGGTGCTGCTTCAACAGCGTGTCCACGAGCTCGACGAGCTTGTCCGCCTTGCGAAATCTCGGGAAGAGGTGATTTCCAGCTTCGCCCGCATGCGTTTCCGAGTCGTTCTCCGCCAGAGGGCGGAATAGCCCTTCCTGTGCTTACCGCAGTAATAAGTAAGCCCAAGAAGTTGAACGTTCCCGGTTTTCCTTCTCCACGCTGCCTTTGATTTTGCTCGGCCCCATCAATACAAATGCATATTTCTCGAAATTGAGGTAGTACGCAACCAGTGGTTGAGTTGGCCCGGGCCGGCTCGGCGCAGAAGCAAAGGTCAGTGGTCATCGTTCCGATCAATTAGCTCGGCGAAACCTCAACCAACCTCTCCAATCCATCAGCCTTCTTTGAAGAGAACGAAGTCAATAACGTTTTGACGATCACATAGAGAGTCGGAATGAAGAACAAATTAAGGACGGTGGAGAATAACATTCCCCCAACAATCGCAGTTCCCACCGAATGCCGCCCGAGTCTGCCAGCGCCGGTAGCGAAATAAAGAGGCAGAATCCCGAGAATAAAAGCAAACGACGTCATCAGGATTGGACGCAGCCGCAACTCAGCCGCTTCTGTTGCAGCGTCTATGATCGAGCGGCCTTGCTCGAGCAGTTGTTCCGCGAATTCGACGATGAGAATTGAATTCTTTGCCGAAAGGCCGATCAACATCACAAGACCAATTTGCACATAAACGTCGTTCACCAGACCGCGCATTGCTATGAAGAGCAGAGCACCCAGGACCGCGGTGGGAACTGCGAGCAGGATGATAAAGGGCAACGCGAAGCTCTCGTATTGTGCGGAGAGAGTGAGATACACGACCAGGATTCCGAGTCCAAAAATGATGATCGCCTTGCCCCCTGCTTCCACTTCCTCCAGCGCCAATCCGGTCCACTGGAAAGTCATGCCTTGAAGCATCTTCTGTTTCGCCAGTTCCTCCATTGCCTTCAGTCCCTGGCTGGAGCTGTATCCCGGCGCTGCTGCACCATCGATCTCCGCTGAGCGAAACAGATTGTAGTGATTGATGACCTGCGGTCCGGACGTCTCCTTCAGATCAAGGATATTTCCAAGGGGAACCAGGCCGTTGGTGTCAGAGCGCACATAGTATTGCCGCAGATCGCGAGCGTTCATACGGAATGGCTGATCGGCCTGCACGTAAACGCGATACGAGCGGTTATTGAAGTCGAAGTCATTGACGTACTCCGAACCCATGTACACGCCGAGCGCTTGCGTAATCTGGCTGATCGGCACTCCAATGGCTTTTGCCTTCTGACGATCGATCTGCACAAGTCGCTGCGGATCGTTGGCGGTAAAGCTGGTAAACAGTCCGATGAGATCGTGGCGCTGCCGGCTCCCCGCCACGATTTGGTGCGCGACGTTGTCGACATCCTGCAGAGTGTTGCGACCTAAATCCTGCAACTCAAACTGAAATCCGCCGAAGCTGCCGATGCCGTTGATGGCGGGCGGCTCGAATGCCACCACGATCGCTCCCGGAATGCCGAACAGTTTCGGCGAGACGCGGGCGACGATATCGCTTACAGCATGACCTTTTGCCCGGCGTTCTTCGATGGGCTTGAGCGGAGCGAAGACAAGTCCGTAGTTGGACGAACTGCCGCCGGAGAGCGAGAAACCAGGAACCGCGAATGTGCCGAAGACGTCGGGATCGGCTCGCAGGATCTGTTCTGCCTGCTTCGCGATGCCAGTAGTGTAGGAGAGCGAAGCTCCCTGCGGCGTTTGCACCACGACGATGAAATAGTTCTGATCCTCCTGCGGAACGAAGCCGGTGGGAACGTGCACATACATATAGCCCGTCGCGGCTAAAGCAACGAAGAAAAGGCCGATCATCGCGTAGCGATAGTTCAGTACCTCCGCAATGACCTTCCCGTAGGCGACACCCAGGCTGCGAATGGCCCTATCAATGCCATGGGCGAACTTTGCATATCCACGCGAGAGCCAGTCGATGCCGGTCCAGTCGAAGGCCGCATATTTCTGCTCCTCATTACGCAACAGAATGGCCGCCAGGGCGGGCGACAGTGTGAGCGCGTTAAAGAGTGAGATCGCGATGGAGAATGCAATCGTCAACGAGAACTGACGGTAAAGAATTCCGGTGGTCCCCGGAAAGAATGACACTGGGACGAATACCGAAATCAGCACCAGCGATGTGGCCACCACGGCGCTTGATACTTCGGCCATAGCCACTGAGGTCGCGGTGTGAGTGTCACTTCCGCCCTGGTTGATGTGGCGCTGAGCATTTTCGATGACCACGATGGCGTCGTCGACGACGAGACCGGTCGCGAGAGTGATTCCAAAGAGAGTCAGCGAATTGATCGAGAAGCCGAAGATCTTGATAAAAGCAAACGTACCTATGAGCGATACCGGAATCGTGACGGCAGGAATAATGGTGGCGCGCCAATCCAGCAGGAAGAAGAAGATCACAACAATGACAATGACGACCGCCTCTTCCAGCGTCGTGACAACTTCTTTAACAGAATCGCCGACCACCGTCGTCGTGTCGAAGGCGATCACGTACTTCATGCCCGGCGGAAACGATTTTGACAACTCCGCGAGAACAGCACGGGCGGCCTTGTCTACTTCGAGAGCGTTGGCGTTCGAGAGCTGCTGCACGCCGACGCCGATTGCCTCATGGCCACTGTAGAGCAAGTTCGTATCGTAGCTTTCGGCGCCGATCTCGGCTCGACCTACGTCCTTGAGTTGCACGATGCCGTTGCGAGTGTTCTTGAGAATGATACTTTCGAATTCTCGGGGATCCGATAGTCGTCCGACGACACGCAGCGTCACCTGGAAGTTCTGTTTTGGGTCTGCAGGCGGACGTCCCAATTGGCCGGCGGGGATTTCAACGTTCTGTTCCTGAAGCGCGGATACCACATCGGAGGCAGTCAGTTCGCGCGCGGCGAGCTTGGTGGGATCGAGCCAGATGCGCATGGCATATTTGCGCTCGCCAAAGAGCACCACATCTCCGACGCCAGGAATTCGCTTCAGCGCGTCTTTGACATAAACGTCGAGGTAATTGGAAATGTACTGGTTCGTGAGGCTGTTATCCGGCGAGAAGAAGCCCGCGGCAAAGACAAAGTTGGGATTCGCCTTCGTGATCGTTATCCCAGTGTTCTTGATCTCCTGGGGCAGACGTCCTTGCGCGGTTGCCACGCGGTTTTGCACGTCAACGGCAGCGATGTTCAGGTCGTATCCGGTGCGGAAAGTTACGTTGATGCTGCTGGTGCCGTCATTCGAACTGGTCGAGGTGATGTAGTGCATGCCCTCGACACCATTAATTTGCTGCTCCAGCGGGGTGGTCACTGCAGATTCCACAACCTGAGCGTTGGCGCCGACGTAGTTGCTGGTTACGGTGACCTGCGGAGGCGCCAGATCGGGATAGAGGGAGATCGGCAAACCGGGAATGCAGACTGCTCCGGCAAGAATGATGAGCAGCGCGCAGACTGTGGCGAAAATGGGTCGGTGAATGAAAAAGTCAACCAAACCGATGTCTCCTCTCTAAGTCTCGCGATACCCTGCTGGAACGCTTCCCAAATCAGAAAACGGCTAGCTGATGGGCTGGACTGGAGTTCCGTCGATGAGAAGCTGGATACCCGAGGTGATCACTTTGTCTCCCCGCTGCAACCCACCGGTGACGGCGTAATCGTTTCCCACGGTGTCGCCAAGAGTAACCGCGCGCTGTTTAGCTACTGTGCCTTCGTTCGTCTGAGCAGCCACATAAACGAAAGACTGGCCTCCAATGCGCGTCACCGCCAGGACTGGAACCGTAGGAGTCGGATTGGTGCTCCATACCACACGCGCCTTCACCAGCTGTGCAGTGCGGAACTTGTCGAACGAACTATGGAGGGGCGCTTTCACCAGAATTCCCTGCAACGAGTTGTCAACTTGCTGGGAAATGAAATCCACCTTCGTGCTCTCGATTGGATCCCCAGTGCTGGTGACGATCTGCACCGGCAATCCCATACGAATGTCGCCGGCACGTTCCGTAGGAATGAAAATATAGGCCTCGAGTTCGGCGTTTTCGTCCACGGTAGTCAGCAAGGTTTGCGGGGAGACGTAGTCCCCGATATGGACAGGAATATCTCCCACGACGCCCGCGAATGGCGCGACCAGGTTGTAGTACGCGAGCTGGCGTTGCTGAGTGATGCGCGCTGCGGTCGAAGCTTCCCAGTCGGCTTTGGAGTTCTGATACGCCTGCAGCGCAAGTTCGTAGTCTCGCTTGCTGCTCACGCCACCCTCATAGAGCTTCCGCTGCCGCTCGACTTCGTTCTGGTTATAGTCGAGCGTGGCTCTTTTTTGCGCTTCGGTACTCCGCTGCTGATCGACGGTTGCCTGCTGCTTCAATGGATCAATCGTCATCAACGTCGTTCCGGCCCGCACGTGGTCACCCGACTTTACAAAGATGCGCGTCAGCGTCCCGTCCACCTGAGGCTGAATGCTCGCTGAACGGCGCGACTTCACGGTCGCTACGTATTCATCGACTCGTGGTACTGGAGCCAGATCGACCGTCTGAGTCCTCACAGGAAGAGCTTGCGCGGCAGACACTTTGGCTTCCGTATTGCTGCATCCCGAACCGGTGAGAATGAAAACCGCGAGTAAGGCAATAAAAGAAACGCTGGCAAAGGTCTTCAATCGAATCATCCTCTAAACCTCTGGTCAGCCGATAGAGATGCTGGTGGCAGCCCGGAAGATTCAATATGCTACCGGCCGGTACATAATCCCCATCGTTTTAGACACACTTTGGGTTTCTGGCAAGTCTACCGCCGAGGAAATCAGTGCAATGCTCGGCGTAGTCGCGGCCAACCCTCGGTTCGCTAGCAGAGCACTGCCAGTGAGCAGAGAGCCTTTGATGAAAACGTCGGCGATCCATTCCATGCACGCTCCTATGGGACGCGAAGCTACCCGATTTTGCCTGCCAGGGTCAAAGGAATGAATTGATGGCATCTGCTCCGGCAGTGCTTCGGCAAGGGCTTTGGGATCTTTTCAGAGTTGTCCGACACCGAGCAGCTGGTTCTGCGGACGGCGACCCAGCCGTGATTCATTTTCCTAGAATTCCTTCCACTAGAACTTCGAGTGGAGTATATTTCCCTACTCACCTAGAATTTCTAGGCGAGTCTAAGGATTATGGCAAGGCGAGAAGAAGCCAAGGCCCGGCAGATGCTACTGGGAACGCTGGACATGCTCATCCTGCGAACACTCATTACCGGGCCGGTGCATGGTCACACCATCGCGCACGCGATTGAGCGCACCTCGCAAGAGGTGCTCCAGGTGGAACAGGGCTCTTTATATCCAGCGCTACATCGGCTTGAGGATAGAGGTTGGGTGGTCTCGTACTGGGGCATCAGCGAGAACAACCGGAAGGCGAAGTATTACAAGCTGACCGCGGCGGGACGAAAACAACTGGTTGTCGAAACCGGGCGCTGGCGGCAAATGGTAAAAGCCATTGGCCGCATTCTTTGCGAGGGCCGGTGAAATAAAGAGAGTTCGCGAATGCGTCTGCGTAGATTTTTCCATCGACGAGCCGAACAGGCCCAACTGGCAGAGGAAATCGAGTCCTATATCGCTCACGAAGTTGACGACAACCTGGCGCGTGGAATGTCCCGGGAGCAAGCACGGAGACAGGCCTATTTGAAGTTCGGCAATCCGCAGCGCGTCCTCGAAGAGCAATGGCAATGGAACACCGTTGGTGTGCTTGATAACCTCGCGCGCGACCTGCGGAACGCAACGCGAACGCTCTTACGCGATCGAGGATTCACGCTGGTTGTGATGCTAGTGATGGCGATCGGTATCGGGGCCAATACGGCCATGTTCACCGTCGTGGGATCGGTCTTGCTAAAGCCCTTGCCGTTCAGAGAACCGCAGCGGCTGGTGATGCTCTTCGAACGGATGACAAGCGGCAATTCTCCATACACATTCAATGTGGTTGCTGGCGGAGTGTTTCAGCATTGGCAGCATGAAGCTACGGCGTTTGAGCAGATGGCCGTTCACGGAACCGGCGGATACAACCTCTCCGGTACAGGCGGACAACTGCCGGAGAAGATCGAGGGCACGCGATGCTCCTGGAATCTTTTCTCCACGCTCGGTGTTCACCCCGCCTATGGCCGGGTGATCGTCGCCTCAGAAGACACGCCCAACGCCAATGCAGTCGTGGTGCTCAGTTGGAGTTTATGGAAGCGACGCTTTGGCGGCGATCGCTCCATCATTGGCAAAGACATTGTTCTCGACGACCGGCCATGGACTGTCATAGGAATCATGCCGGCTTGGTTCTCATATCCGGATCCCGAGACACAGGTGTGGACTCCGGTCCGGCATGAGACTACGCCGGTCGCTTGGAACGCGCTGAACAATCATCAATTCAGGGTCGTCGCGCGTTTGCGCGCAGGCATCACGCGAGAGCAGGGATTGACTGAGCTCATCACCATCCAAAAGCGTCTCAATCTGGAACATCCGAACACTTTTGCGCTCTCCGATTCGGCGAATCTGCAGCCACTGCTCGACGTTGTAGTATTTGGCTACAAAACACCTCTATATATGCTCCTGGCGGCAACAGCTTGCTTTCTCCTGATTGCATGTCTGAATCTCGCCAATCTTTTCGTAGCCCGCTGCGCCGCGCGTCGCAAGGAGCTTGCCATCCGCAGCGCGCTGGGAGGGAGCCGATGGCGATTGATCAGAGAGCAAATGGGGGAAAGTGTTGTACTCGCTTTGTGCGGCGGCACAATCGGCGTTTTCTTTGCGTATCTCGCTCTCCGATGGCTGGTGAGAGCCCGCCAGGACATTCCCCGCGTGGATGCGATTCACATGGACGCCGAGGTTTTGTGGTTTGCCCTTGCGATCACGCTGCTCAGTGGAATCGCGGCAGGCTGGTTGCCCATGGCAGGAGTGACCGGCACGCGCCTGCTGCAAACCTTGCAAGAGGCCTCTCGTTCGTTCGGAGGGCAGGGCAAGGCAAAGCTGCGAAAGGCGCTGCTCTCGGCAGAAGTCGGGCTTACGATGCTCTTGCTGATCTCAGCCGGCCTGCTTCTCAAGAGTTACGAGCGGCTGCGCGCCGTGGACCTGGGTTGCGCGACGCAGAACATCCTGACGATGCGCGTGAACCTGCCCAAACCGCGTTACGCTGATGCTGCCAAGCGCGCTGCGTTCTTTGAGCAGGTGATTGCTACTGTGCGCAATCTTCCTGGAGTCCAAGCGGCAGGAATCGGAGTGTTGGTTCCGGGTCAGGGATATTGGTCCGACGATTCTTTCACCATAATCGAACATCCTCCTCTACCGCCGGGAGAGGGTTTGCTAGCAATCAAGCGCGCCGCGGAGCCTGGTTATTTTGCCGCAATGGGAATTCCGCTGCTGCGCGGACGCACGTTCTACGACGGCGAACGACTGGATCGGGCCACTTCGGTCATCGTCAGTGACCTCAAGGGAAGATCCGACTGGTCTTGCCTTACCGGTCCAGAAACTCATCGCGCAGATTGATCGCGATCTCCCCGTTTCCGACGTGCTGACAATGGAGCAAATCATCGGCAACGAGACACTCAATGCGAGTTTTGACGCTGATCTTGTTGTGGCTTTTGCAGGACTCTCACTTCTATTGGCGGCCGTGGGGCTTTATGGAGTGTTGTCCTATTTAGTGACGCAACGCACTGCGGAAATTGGGATTCGAGTTGCACTCGGAGCGCAGCGAGGAGAAGTGCTTCGCCTCATGCTCGTGGATGGTTTGCGTCCCGCGGCGATCGGGTTGGTCATTGGTTTGGCTGGTGGAGTGAGCGCCGCAAAATTAATTCGCAACCTGCTCTATGGCGTAAAAGCACTCGATGCCAGCGTTTATCTCGCAGTCTCGGTGGTATTGGCTCTCACCGCGGGAGTCGCGTGCCTGCAACCTGCCTGGCGCGCTTCCCGGCTTAATCCTATGGATGCGCTTCGCGCAGAATAAGAATGAAGCTGTCTCCCCAGTTCCCTACTGAGCGATCCTGCTCTGCTTCGCGGCGGCAGTCCGCACATCGCGGATGGCATCAACCACCGTGTCCGGATCGTCGAGGTGCACGCTGTGTCCCGATTTGGCATCGAAGACAAATTTGCTGTTATGGGAAAGCCGCACGTATCCGCGCTTCTCCTGAACTTTTTCTGCCGTCAGCGCATCCCATTGCCCCTGGGTCATCCCCGGCGGCGCCGGATCCTGACGCCCGGCGACGATCGTCACCAGCTGCTTGTCCCCCAGCGGAGCCGGCACGCGTTGCGTTTGCTCATACATCTGGGCTAATTCCTCGGCAAAGTAGTTGTCCGATTCTGCCGCGCGCGGCGGCAGCGACGATGCCCACAGGTGCAGCTCCTGGATTGCGGCCGGCAGCCGGTCAAACGGCGGCGAAATCTTCGGCTCGCCAACCTGCTTGCGGAAATCGGCCCACTGCTTCAGCTCGTCGGCGCTCGGCGGACGCGGCGGACTCGTCTCGATCGTCTGAACCTCCGGAATAGGACGGTTCTTAGCCTGCTCGCGCACATGCACCAGCTTTCCGCGCATGCCGAGCGTGGTATCCGGGCTGGTGGCATCCACCAGAACCAAACCCGCAGTGTCCCTGGGAGAGCGGTCGGCAAAGACCCGCATCACCAGCCCACCCAGCGACTGCCCGACTAATACATAAGGAGCGCGCTCACCCGCAAGCTCCAGCGCGCGGCGCACCTCAAACGCCTCCTGCCGCATCGTGAGCGGCTGCGGTCCCGGATCACTCCAGGCACTCCCGGCGCGATCGTAAGAACAGACCCGGGCAAACGCGCTCACCTTCTGCTGAACCAGGATCCAGTGGAAAGAAAAGCTACCGCCTCCCGGCGAGAGCACAACCGTGGGAGAACCGCCGCCACTGCAGTTCAGGTGAATGCGGTAACCGCCAAGATCCACCAGCCTGCCCGGAGGAGCAGGTGCAGGCTCCTGCTGGGCCAGCACGATGCAAGCGAATGCGAATACCGCGGCACAGATGGGTTTACGCATGCCGTTTGGACGTCACGAGGAAAGTTTTGGTTAGACCCGAGTCTCGGGACTGCCCCCGGATCGAGATGTCCCCTTTTGTCCCGTCGTTCAAGGTTGTTGAAGGCTCAGCGGAACAAAAGGGAAAATCATTACGCGATCGTCTGCGTCGGCTCTCGCGGAGAGACGCCATCGGGACTGTTGACCTGGGCTCCGTGTGGAGCGGGCACTGGACCGCGCAGCAACGGGTCATCGGTTGCATTCATCCAGCGGCTGAGCCGTTGACGCATCTCATCCAACACGCTTCGGTAGGCCGGATCGGTTGAGAGGTTCTCATGTTCGGTCGGATCAAACACTAAGTCATAGAGCTCTTCCCGAGCTACCGGGCGTTTTCTCCAGCCATGGTCCAGCCACAGATTCTTGCTGAGGCTGTCATCG
>QIBC01000266.1 GCA_003225215.1 Acidobacteriota bacterium | reverse complement strand
AACTCGCGAAGACCCTGAGGAGCGAAGAAGCGATCGGCGCGCAGATTGTGAAGCGCGCGCTCGAAGAGCCTCTCCGTCAGATCGTCGGCAATGCCGGCGAAGAAGGCGCCATCGTGATCGGCAAAATCCGCGAGTCGAAGGACAATAACTTCGGCTACAACGCCCAGACCGGCAAGTTCGAGGACCTGGTCAAGGCAGGCGTGATCGATCCCACGAAGGTCACCCGCACGGCCCTGCAGAACGCCGGCTCCATCGCCGGCCTCATGCTCACCACCGAAGCCCTGGTAAGCGAACTTCCGGAAGAGAAGAAGGAATCTGCCGCTCCCGGAGGCCACGGCGGCATGGGCGGAATGTACTAAAGGCAGCTCTTAGCTGCTAGCTACTGGCTGCTAGCCGGTGCGAAGAACAAAATGAGCCCCGCAGAAATGCGGGGCTTTTCTTTATGAGCCCCGATCGGATGGGGCTTCCCTTTTTCAGCAGTTCCTGACGCGAGGACTAGAGATCTCGTCTTTTCGACCATCTTTTCGACCATATTCGTGGTAGCAAGGACTTGTGGGTCGTCAAAGCCGGGAGTGTGGACGGATGAAGCGGGGTGGCCAGGACAACAAACGACTTGTACTTGGCCACGAATCAATTCCCTGCTATTTCCCTGCTGTTTCCCTGGTTAATCGCGAATCGCCTGTGTTTATGCGGGTCGCATGATTTAAAATTTTTCTAGCGGGAATAATTCCCTGCTGTTTTCCCTGCTACGGGAATTATCCAGTTGCCAATTTGCCCGTCCTTGGCCAGCTGCTGGAGCTTGCGGATCTTGGGATGTATGACTGTGGTCGCCAAAAACCCACCGCAGAAAATCAGGAACCAGGACAGAAACCCGGCCGGCAGATGGCCGGGTCTACCTTTGGCTTTCCCCTTATTTTTTGCACAGCTTTCTAGCTGGTACATGTCCTTTAGTACAGCGCACTCTTGGCATCTCTGCGACAATTGCCAAAACCCTCATCATGGACCCAGAGGCTGCATGGCCCCTTCAACAGCCGGCCCCAAAACGGTTCTGTGCGTAGACGACACGCCCTACGTCCTGCAGATGCTGGACATGTTTTTGACGGCGGTCGGATATCGCGCCATTCCTGCGTCAAATGGGCGTGAGGCCCTGGAACTCGCCACAAGTTTCTCTCTCGATGCCGTCATTGTCGACTACGAGATGCCCGAGCTGAACGGCCTGGAAGTGGCGCAGATACTCAAGCGCGAATATCCCCAGTTGCCAATCCTGATGTATTCGGCGCGTCACCCCCAAACCGAAGCCAGCGCTCCCGGAATCGTCGATGCGTACGTTGAAAAAGAGCATCCGCAGGCGCTGGTGATGGCGCTGGCTCGGGTGTTGAACGATCCCGTTCCGGTACTCGTCCGGCGACGGTTTCCACGCTTTGCGACCTCTTCGTCCTTTACCTTGCGTTTTCCCGATCGCGATTTCGACGGTGACACTGCCTTTGAGGGCACGCTGCGCGATCTCGCAGAAGGCGGCTGCGGCGGACAAGTGGATGCGCAGATGGTCCCCGGTGAATTGGTTTCGCTTGCTTTTGGAGTGCCGGAGTGCGAGATCATGCTGGAGTTGCGGGCACGCGTCCGCTACCAGAATGCCGACTCCCACGGCTTTGAATTTGTGGATCTCACGACCGCTCAGCAGAAGGAATTACAACGCTGCCTGCACGCCATCGCTGCGGCTTGATATTCCTGATCACTGCGCCAACATCTCTGCAGCTACGAACACGGGCTCCTCGGTGCGCCAGCGCATCTCTTTCAGCTTTCCCTTTTCGAGAATCAGCAGCACATCGCAGTCGCGAATCGTGTTCAACCGGTGCGCGATAACAAAGGCAGTACGGCCCTGCATTACTTTGTGAAGCGAGTCGAGCAACTCGGATTCGGTCGCCGCGTCCAGCGCGCTGGTCGGCTCGTCCAGAATAAGTATGGGAGCGTTCTTCAGAAAGGCGCGAGCGATGGACAGTCGCTGCCTTTGTCCGCCCGAGAGACGGGATCCGCCCTCGCCGATTTTGGTTTCGTATCCGCGAGGCAGGGACACAATAAATTCGTGCGCGTGGGCCGCAACGGCGGCCTCAATAATCTCCTCCCGGCTCGCGTCGAAGCGTCCGTAGGAGATGTTGTCGGCAATAGTGGCGGAGAAGAGTACAGGCTCCTGACCAATCACAGCGAACTGTTGTCGCAGATGCGTGACACTGTAGCTGTGGAGATCGACGTCGTCGAGCAGTACACATCCGCGGGTAGGCTCGTAGAAACGCGTCAGCAGATTCACCAGCGTTGTCTTCCCGGAGCCGCTTGGACCTATGAGCGCAACCTTGGTGCCGGCAGGAACAGAAAAACTCACTCCGTCGAGCGCGCGTTGACCATTGGCGTAGTCGAAGTTCACATTTTCCAAAGCTACACGGCCAGATACGGGTGCGGCATTCGCGCCGTCGCCGGAAATTCCGCCCAATTCGGGATTCTCTTCGAACAGCGCAAAGGCCCGCTCGAGGCTCACTCTCCACGATTGCAGGTCTGGAATCTTGCTGCTGATCACGCGCAGAGGCTCGTATAGCTGCGCAACATAAGCCATGACGAGCAAGAGACTGCCGAGTGTGACTAGCCCCATCTGCACGTGACGAATGCCGATCAGCAATGCGGCAGCGCTTCCCGCAGCGATGGCAAAGGAAATCAGCAGATGATATCCGGCCTGAATCGATGCGAGGCGAACCTGCTCCTTCATCCGTTCGCGCGAGCGCAGGCGAAAACGAGAGTCTTCAAAATCTTCTGTATTAAACGCCTTTACCACGCGAATAGACGACAGAGCTTCGTTCATCAGCAACATCGCCGAACTATCCAGAGTCTTGACGTCTTGCCAGGCCCTTCGCACGCGGTACCCGGAACGGCGCGCAGCAATCATCAACGCCGGCGAGATCACCAGTGCGACTACGGCGATCGAACGATCGATCCGCGCCACTACATAAAACATGCCCATGAAGGTCAAGGCTGCTGTCACAAGTGGCAGGATTCCCTGGATGAAGATGAACTGAATCGCGGGCGCGTCATGCTGGATGCGGTAGGCGATGTCGTTCACTCCGCGCCGATCGTGCGAGGCCAGGCTCAGGCGTTGTGCATGCCAGAAGAGACGATTGCGCAGTTCAAAGACGAGACGCTCGCCGGTGTAGGTCTGGAGGAGCCAGGAGGCGAGTACTTGCAGATTGCTGAGCACCGCCAGTCCGAGAAGCACGACCAAAACAACGATCAGGTTCGCCGTACTGGAACTCGCAACGCTAGCGGGGACCAACCCATTCAGGATCGGTGGCAACGGTTGGTTACCGATCACGCTGTCCACCGCGATCTTCAGCGGCAAAGGCATCAGCATGGAGATAGGCACGGAGATCGCGCCCAGAAGAAATATCCCAACCAGGTGGGGATAACTCGGCCTGGCCAGTTCTAGGAGGCGTTTCAGGAACATGGAACGATCTCGTTGAGGATCGTGAGCCAGCTTAGGTGATGACTGTCCTCCGTGTTGCTCCATACTCAAAACTCATCGTATTGGATGCGCGGACTCTCGCACATCCAGCCAACAGCTTAGAGCTGCGTTTTTCAGAGCTCTGAACCATGTAGATTCGCTCTGCTCTCGTACTCTGGACTGTCTGGCTTCTGCGCTATGTTCACGCCAGTGATGGCAGGCCAACCGGAATCTCAGCTTCAGCGCTGGATCGATGCTCGAATCATCGATGTTTCCACAGCGGATCGCATCCGCTCCTTCGAGACGCGCATACCGAATGGTGGGTCGAGGTAACAATGCTAAAAAGGGCCACCCGCGTCCGATACGTCTCGGGATTAAGAAGCCCGAGGGACAGATCATGCCCTTGCCGGTGAGTTGATCGATAACAAAGTTCCTTATCCGCGAGTACCACTCGCCTGCGAAAGATGCTGATCTCGAACCGGCGCCCGCCTTCTCAACATAAGGAAGGCGACAGTTCCGAGGACGATCAGCAAAGTCACACCGAGCGAGAGCCAGAGATACTGTCCAGGATGGCGCATATAGCGCACGATGCGGCGACCATAATGCGCGGCGATTATGGTGAGGAGTCCGTAGCGGATCGCGCGGCCGGAAAAGACGGCCAGAAAGAACTTGCGTATCTGATATCCGAAGGCTCCGGCTGCAAGCAAGAACATGGATGTGGGACATGGGGGCGGAGCCACTGTAGAGACAAAGACTGCTCCGGATCCCCAGCGTTCAAGTGCGTACTCCACTTGGCGCGAGCGGCGGGCGCCGAACTTATTCTCAATCCATGCCAGGCCCGCCTTTTGGCCGAGCTTGTATGTGAAGTACGAGCCAATCATGGCTCCGAGCGTGGCCATGCAAGCGTAATAAAGCCACAGATCGCTATGCCGAGCAGAAAGAAAAGCAGTGAGGATGTCCAGACTTCCGAACGTGGGAATTGGGGAGCTGTCGATAATCGCGAGCGGAACCAGTCCCAGACCGCCCCAGTGCGCGAAAAAACGCAACAAAGTCGGGCTGCTCGCGCGTGGGCGCTGTTGCGCCAATACTCGGGCCGCCTTACCTAGGTTCGCCGCATTGAACACACTTGAAACCAATCTGCTCCTTAGATGCTGCTAACCGCACATTATCGGCGTTTGGTCCTGTTAAGTATTGCTAAGAAAGGAACAGGCACGATCGCCGATTCCCGTTCATGAAGACCCTGCTCTCACGCGATAGTTGCACACGATTGAGGTAGTGACGCAGCATGCTGCTTCTCACGATACAGCGGAAGAGAACCTGTATTTTTCGAGATCCATGCAGCATGGCGGAGACGCAGTGTGCTGCAGATGTCCAAATTAACCGTGCCCTCCCGGAGAAGTGCCGCGCTGTTTGCGGCACGGTTGAGAATA
>QIBC01000080.1 GCA_003225215.1 Acidobacteriota bacterium | reverse complement strand
ATTCCGACATACCGAACTGGAACTCCGAGTTCGCGCGAGATCGCAACGACCACACCACCCTTGGCGGTGCCGTCGAGTTTCGTCAGAACGATTCCAGTAACGGCCGCCGACTGGGTGAACTGTCGCGCCTGCTGCAGTCCGTTCTGTCCGGTGGTAGCGTCCATTACGAGCAGTGTTTCGTGTGGCGAATCGGGAATCACCTTTTGCGCGGTGCGCCGCATCTTCTCCAGTTCCGCCATAAGGTTCTGCTTAGTATGCAGGCGACCAGCCGTATCGACGATTACGTAGTCTGTTCCGCGAGCTTTTGCAGCGCTGAGACTGTCGAAGAGCACAGCTGAGGGATCGCCGCCGGGCTTGGTCTTGATGACTTCCACTCCAGTTCGACTGCCCCAGATTTCCAACTGCTCGATCGCAGCTGCCCGAAACGTGTCAGCCGCACAGAGCAGGACCGTCTTGCCCTGGCCCCGCAGAAGACTCGCCAGCTTGCCGATCGTCGTGGTCTTGCCAGTGCCGTTTACGCCGACGATCAGTACCACTTCGGGACCGTTGACTCGGCGCACCGGCACGTTCGATGCGCCATTAAGAATCCCAGCGATTTCTGCTTTCAGCAGTCGCTTGAGCTCGCTCACGTCGCCGATCTGCTTGTGCGTGGCGCGCTCGCGCAGCGCCTCGAGCACCTGGTGTGTGGTCGTCGTGCCGAGATCGGCGGCGATCAGCGTGGCTTCGAGATCGTCGAGAGTGTTGGCATCGATCTCCTTATTGAAGGCGACTATCTCCTCGATGCGATCGCTGAGGTTCTCGCGCGTGCGCGAGACCGCGTCCTTCATGCGATCTAAAAACCCTGGCTTTTTATTTTTTTCCTCGTCGAGGCTTCCGAATAGGGTCTGGATCATCAGGTCGAGCGCGACAGCAACTTCTCAGAATGGTGCAGAGTTGGCGCGGTAATAGTTGATTATACGTGGGAGATTCAGGAACTCTGTTCCGTCAGGATTTCCTGCAACATCTGCGGAGCGATGTTCCCTCCGCTGACGATCACTACCGTCTTGCCTGATGAAGGGAACTCGTTGCGATGGAAGAGTGCTGCGGCCAGCGGAACGGCTCCGCTCGGTTCCGCTATTAAATGAGCGTCGAACGCGAGGCGGCGAACGGCTTCGCGGATCTCGTCTTCGCTCACACTGATAAATCCATCCACGTAGCGCTGAATGTGTTCAAAGTTGCACTCCCCGACGCTCTGCGTGCGCAGTCCGTCGGCTATGGTGCGGGCAGTTTCTTCCGCAGGGAAGGCGAGGCGTTCGCCGGCTTCGAAGCTGGCTTTGGCTTTGGCGCCTAGCTCTGACTCCACTCCATAAACTTTGGGGCTCGGCCGCATATTTTTCACTGCGGCAGCAATTCCGCTGATCATGCCTCCGCCGCCCACACAAACCAACACGCTAGTGGTCTCGGGCAAGTCGGTAAGAATTTCTAAGCCCATAGTCCCTTGACCGGCGATGATTGCTTCATCGTCGTAGGGTGGAACAAGAGCGTATCCCTTTTGTTGCGCGAGTTCCTCGGCGTGCGCTTTACGCTCGTCGCTCGATGGGCCGACGATCACGATCTCCGCTCCGAGCGCCCGTGTCTTCTCCAGTTTGAGTTGCGGAGAGTTATCCGGCATTACGATGGTGGCGTGGCAACCCATCGCACGTGCTGCATAGGCAACCCCCTGCGCATGATTTCCGCTCGAGTAAGCGATGACTCCGCGCTCACGTTGCCCGGGAGAGAACGTCGCGATCTTGTTGTAGGCGCCGCGTAGCTTAAATGAGCCAATAGGTTGAAGGTTCTCCGGTTTGAGATAAACTTCTCCCTCCCGGAATGAAACGCGCTGCAACGGCGTGCGCAGCGCGATTCCGCGTAGCCGTTCCTGGGCTTGCTGAATCTTTTCGAGGGTGATCAAGACGCTTGCTCTCTACAGTTGGTGGCTTTGCAGTGCCAAAACCCTGCGTCAGATTTCGAGGATGACCGGCATAATCAACGGTCGACGGCTGGTGTTCTTGTTGATGTAACGCTTCAGATCCTGACGAATCTTCTCTTTAATGACACCGTAGTCAGCTTTTTCTTCCTGGCTCGACTGTTCCAGGGTGCGACTGATTACTTCGCGCGCCTCTGCCAGGAATCCATTTTCTGCTCCAGCGGCGGCGAAGCCTCGCATCACGATTTCGGGAATCGATTCCACTTTTCCAACACTACCCACAGCACCGTGCATTGAAGCCGCAAGTTCTGCGTGACGCTTAAGTTGACGATACTCGCCGTGAATCGGCACGAAGTACCTGGGGCGAACAAGATTAATCAGAAGCCGAAGCTCTTCCTGGCTGGCGTGTCCGCTCACATGCACCGGCGAGCCAGTTCCATCCTCGTAGATGACGTGGGCATTCCGTCGATAAAGGTGATCGATCATGCGATAAATCCCCTTTTCGTTTCCGGGAATGATGCGCGAGGAAAGGACAACCGTGTCGCCCGGCTCGATCTTGGCGTGCTTATGATTGTCCACAGCCGCGCGCGACAAGGCAGACATGGGCTCGCCCTGCGTACCGCTGATCAGCACACAAACCTTCTCCGGAGCGAAGTCGCGAATCTGTCCAGGATGAATGAGCGTTCCCTCGGGAATATGGATGTAGCCGAGGTCGAGCGCAATCTCTGTCGCTTCGTTCATTGAACGACCGACCAGAGCCAACTTGCGCCCGTGCTCGAAGGCCATGTCGGCGACCAGCTTGATCCTGTGGATAGAAGAGGAGAAGCAGGAGACGAACAGACGCCGTTTACTGCGAGTGAAGATCTCCTCGAATCGCGGACGCACCGCGCGCTCGCTGGGCGTGTAGCCGGGACGCTCGACATTGGTCGAGTCCTGCAGCAGAAGCAGCGCGCCCTCTTTGCCATATTCGGCAAATTGATGCAGGTCGAACAGCTTGCCATCGGTCGGCGTGGGGTCAACCTTAAAGTCGCCGGAGTGAATCACGACTCCGAGGGGAGTGTGGATCGCCAGCGCCACACAATCCACCAGGCTATGTGTGACTCGTACCGGATGGATAAGAAATGGTCCGATGCGGAAGCGTTCGTTAGCGCTAATCTCGTTGAGCTGCGCGGAGTCGAGCAGGTCGTGCTCTTCCAGCTTGCCTTCCACCAGGGCGAGCGTGAACTCCGTGCCATAAACAGGAATATTCAGCTCGGAGAGGATCCACGGGAGTCCACCAATGTGATCTTCGTGGCCATGGGTAAGCAGAATGGCGCGAACTTTGTCGCGATTTTCGAGTAAATAGGTGATGTCAGGAACAACAATGTCGACGCCGAGCAGCTCAGACTCGGGAAACATGAGGCCGGCATCGATGACGATGATGTCGTCGCCCCAGCGCAGGGCCATGCAGTTCATGCCGAACTCGCCGAGTCCGCCTAGCGGTACGACCTGAAGTTTGCCTGCAATCATCGAGTTCCGATGCTAGCACACAAAATCGTGCGAACCCCGGGAGCGAACACGAAGGGCACGAAGGTTAAGAAAACGAGAGGTCACTTAGCGTCAGAACTACTATTTGGTGACCTGTTATTTTCCTCCGTGACCTTCGTGTTAACCCCGCTTTTCGGTAGGTATAATCGAACTCAGTCCCACCATGAGTTATCAGGTTCTCGCCCGAAAATACCGGCCACAGAAGTTTGTAGATGTTATCGGGCAGGATCATGTAACTCGCACGTTGCAGAATGCGATTACGCAACAGCGAATCGCGCACGGCTACATCTTTAGTGGGCATCGCGGTATTGGGAAGACTACAGTTGCTCGAATTCTGGCCATGGCTCTCAACTGCCGTTCAACGGACACGCCATCTCCAGAGCCCTGCGGTGTTTGCGATTCTTGCCAGGAGATCCGCGCCGGAAGTTCCGTCGATGTAATAGAGATCGATGCGGCCACAAATCGCGGTATCGATGAGATTCGCGAACTACGCGACGCCGCGCGTTATCGTCCCGCTCGCGATCGCTACAAGATCTACATTCTCGACGAAGCTCACCAGATCACCGATGCTGCCTTCAATGCGCTGCTGAAGACTCTCGAAGAGCCGCCGAGCCACATTGTTTTCATGATGGCCACTACGCAGCCCGAGGACATTCCACAGACGATTCGCTCGCGCTGCCAGCAGCCCAAGTTCGCGGCCTGATGGGCACCATCTCGTCTGAGGTTCTAGTGCAGGTGATGGACTGCGTGCAACGCAGCTCCAGCGAGGATCTGCTAAAGCTGCTGGATCGGTTAATGACAGAAGGGCAGAGTCCATCTCATTTTGCCAAGCAGCTCGTTCGTTTCCTGCGCAATGCTCTGGTTGCGAAGGTGGCAGGAGGGGACTCTCCGCTGTTGCAAATCTCTTCCGATGAGCGGCAGAAGATCGCGAGTACTGCAGCGCTGTTCTCCGAGGAGGACCTCACACGCTTTCTTAATATCGTTCTGCGTACCCACGATGAGCTTGGCTATCGGCAAGAGCAACGGTTCCATCTTGAACTCGGCATGCTCAAGATGGTGCATGCCAGCCGCCTGTTGCCACTCGAAGAATTCCTGAGCCAGGCTGCGGCTAGTGGAACGCCGGCGGTTACTCAGTCTGCGCGAGCATCGCTCTCGGCAGTTCCAAAAATCCCTGAAACGCGATCCGCTCCGGTGAGTGGTGGATTGAGATCAGCTTCCGCGTCGCCTTTTGGCTCACCGCGTGGAGGCTCATCGCCGCAGAGTCAGCAGCGTGTCTCGCCCTTCGAGGCTGATCGGTTGCGCAAAGTGCGTACGTCGGAGCCGGAGATGTCGGTTGTGGGTTCAGTGGATGGATCGACGACGGGGTATCAGGTGATTTCGACCGCCACTGCGTTGGAAGAGGTTCCCCAACCAATCCCCGCATCTATCGCTACGCAAGAGATTTCCGTAGAGACGTTGCGTTCCTCTCTGATCTCGGTACTCGAAACGGAAAGCCAGGACACCGCCGCCGATCTGCTTGCGCGCGGCGAGTGGAAGCTAGACGGCAGTCAGATCAATCTGGGCCTTCCGCTTTCCTTCTGGCGGTGCGCGTCAACGCGCTGCCGAAGATCCGGTGGTGCGACGGATGCAGGAGAAGTTTGGAGCGGAAGTGCGCACGGTAGTCGATCTTCGCCAGAAGAAATAGATCGGAGATTCCTGACGAATGGAATTTAACCCAAAAGAATTATTGGCTCAGGCACAGCGCGCGTCGCAGGAGATCCAGGAGAAGATGCGAGCCACCAACGTTGAGGCTTCATCTGGAGGCGGCACCGTGAGCGTCAAGATGAATGGGCAAAAGCAGTTGCTTGCGGTGAAGATCGATCCTGAAGCAGTGAAGTCGGGCGATGTCGAGATGCTCCAGGATCTGATTACCGCGGCAGTGAATGAGGCTTCCCGCAAAGTGGATGGCATGATGCAATCGACCCTCGGCGGCATGTTGGGCGGCATGAATCTGCCGTTCTGATCTAACAAGAGCGAAGCGACTTAGAGGACCAGTTGTCGAAATTTGCAGAGCCCATGGCGCGGCTCATCGACGAACTCAAGAAGCTGCCGGGCATCGGCGGCAAGACGGCGCAGCGCCTCGCCTTTCATATCCTGCGCGCCAGCGATGAAGACGCCGACCTTTTGGCCAACTCCATTCGCGAGGTGAAGGCGAGTCTTCACCTCTGTTCAGTGTGCAACAACATCACCGATGTCGATCCCTGCGTCTACTGCAGCAGCGCGACGCGCAATCAGCGATTAGTTTGCGTCGTGGAGGAACCCACGAATATCGCCGCCATTGAGAAGACGCGGAGCTTCAATGGCGTCTATCACGTGCTGCATGGAGCCCTTTCTCCACTGCACGGAGTAGGACCAGAACACCTGCGCCTTACCAGTCTTTCCCAGCGCGTTGATCGCGGCGAGATTGACGAACTCATTATTGCCACGAATCCTACAGTCGAGGGGGAAGCTACCGCGACCTACATCTCCCGCATGCTCAAGAGCTTTCCGGTAAAGCTCACTCGGATCGCCACAGGCATTCCCGCCGGGAGCGACATTGAGTACGCGGATGAAGTGACCATGGCCAAGGCGATCGAAGGCCGCAGGGAGCTATAGAGGCTGCGGAAAATCCTGCAGCCAAAGCAAGAACAGCGATAAAAGCAGGGGGTTTTTCGAATTCGATGTCAAAATCATCGAATTCTGCCCAAAATGCGCAAATTTCGCTCAAAACCAGGGAATTAACAGGGATTTCTGTGGATTTCTCCGTAAGCCATCCTCAGCCAAGCACTTACTTCCGTTTTCTAAAAGATTCAAGAAAATAACAGGGAATCATCAGGGAAGCTCCGACACCTGGACGAACATTTTTCCCCCGCCTTATAGCCCCGAGTCGGCCACGAGAGAGAGTTGACGGCAATGAGACAATCGCTGTCCATGAGCACGCTGCCAGATGTAAAGCTTGCCGAAAAGCGAATGGAAGCCGCCCGCAAGGCACTCTTTGCGTATCTGGAACTGCCGAAGCAGCAAGAGATCGACGTAAAGCTGCGCAGTCACCTCGCCGAAAATCTGCAACGCGCAACCGATGAGTATGTTGAGCTAATCGAATCGCTGGAACCGGCAGTGAAGACTACTCATTAATCATCCGGGTGGGCGTCCCGCCTGTAAAATCTCTTTCTTATGCCCACCCGTCGGGAGTTCCTCGAAAACGCCGCCGCTTCCGCAGCTTGCACCTTCATCGCCGGCAAGCTCGCCTCCGCCGCTTCGGCGGTTGCCGATGTGCCGACACCGAAGCCGGAGATTGCAGTGTTCGTTACTGACGCCAACCGCCACCATGCGCAAGCGTCGCCACTGCGCTGGAGCGCCCCGTCTGGTGCTCCGTCCAGCACGACAGTCGTAGTCAATCCCGCAGAGAAGTCGCAGCCCGTTTTGGGATTCGGCGGAGCTCTTACCGACGCAGCCTGCTATGTGCTGAGTCAAATGCCGCAACCTTCGCGAGGAGAATTGTTGAACGAGTTGTTTAGCGCCAAAGAAATGGGATTGAGCGTCTGCCGCATCTGTATTGGCGCCAGCGACTATTCGCGTAATGTCTTTAGCTACGACGAAGGTGCTCCCGATCCCGAATTGACCAGATTCTCTATCGCACATGACCGCGAGTACATCCTTCCGGTTTTGCGTGCTGCCCGGGAAGTAAATCCCCAGCTCTTTCTGCTGGGCTCGCCGTGGAGTCCTCCGGGTTGGATGAAAGACAACAACTCGATGCTGGGCGGCACACTCCGCCGCCGGTATATGAAGACGTATGCTGATTACATCGTCAAATTCCTGCAAGCTTACTCAGCGGAAGGAGTCGAAGTAAATGCGGTGACTCCACAGAATGAAGTCGACACGGACCAGGACAGCCGCATGCCGGCATGTCTCTTTCCCCAGGAAGCCGAGGTGCAGTACGTTGGCGAGATGTTAGGCCCGGCGATTGAACGCGCCGGATTGAAAACCAAAATCTGGCTGCTCGATCACAACTACAACCTCTGGGGACGCGCGATCTGCGAGCTCGACGACCAAAAGGTGAGCAGAATCACAAAGTCGATTGCATGGCACGGATATCTAGGAAGTCCCGAATTAGTACGCAAGGTAGCGGCGGCCCATCCCGACGCCGAAATGTACTGGACCGAGGGTGGTCCAGACATTACCGATCCTAAATATCTGACTGACTGGTCCAAATGGAGCCGTACGTTTACGGGCATTCTTCGCAACGGGATGCGCTGCATCATTGCCTGGAATGTTGCGCTCGACGAACAAGGCAAACCGAACATCGGCCCATTTCCCTGTGGTGGAGTGGTGACGGTTCATTCCGGCAGCCACGAAGTTATGCGCAGCGGTCAGTATTGGGGCTTTGCACACTTCTCACGCCATATTCAGCGTGGCGCGGTAGTGATCGACTCACAGGCTGAGGCGTCAGGAATAAATCACGTCGCGGTCGCCAATCCTGACAGCAGTTACGCATTGGTGCTTACTAACGCTGGTAATTCAGCTCAGGATATCGAAATCCGTTTCGGGAAGCTGGCAACTCGCGTCACACTGGCTTCGGATTCAATCGCTACTCTGAATTGGCAGGCGGCATAGTGGACAGCTGAAAGCCTGTTCTTACCGGATTCTTCCGTGATGCTATTCTGCGGATGAATGTCATCCATCAGAATTGCGCGTCGATTTTGCGGGCCGCCGGACAGCGGCAACGGCGGGTACAGTTCAGGAACCCTCGCCTCACTCTTGCCAGGCGCGTGTGAATGCACGTTGCGGAAACCGATTCCGCTCGAGCGCGATTTGCAAACCGACGTTTCGGACCGCAGCGCCCGCTTGCTGAATGGGGCTGAGTTGATCATTGAGGCTATGCAAACCGAGATCGCGATCGCTCAACACGCTGCTGCGCCGCTTGAACAGGCGCAACGCGCCTCGTCGAGTTCTCCCGCCTTTGTTAATCATCCGTTTCCAACTTGCTTTACTTGTGGTCCGGAGCGAAAGCCTGGAGATGGGCTTCGGATTTTTCCCGGACGCATTCCCGAAACGGACGGGAACGGCGCTGTTTTTGCCGCGGCCTGGGTTCCTGACGCATCGTTGACGAACGGGGGCATGGTAGTTCGGCCGGAGTTTGTGTGGGCGGCGATGGATTGCCCAACCGGCTTCGCGGCAGGATTTCCCTGGAAGGGAATACTTGTGACTGGACGTCTGGCGGTTGAGCAGGTGGCGCCAGTGTATCCTGCGCGTCCCTACGTGGTCATGAGCTGGTCAATCGGCAGCGAAGGCCGGAAGCACCACGCCGGAGCGGCGCTCTACGATTCCGACGGCGAAATGTGCGCAAAGGCGCGAGCAACGTGGATTAAGTTGGAATAGGCGGAGCCACCAGCTCGCATTGCGCGCAGGCCAAGGCCTGGGAAGCTTGCCCAAGTGCCGAAATGGGACGCGCTCAATCAAGTCCGAAATATTGGGAGATCCCTTCGGCAAGCTCAGGGCCAAAACCGGGCCTCAGGATGACAGTCGTTGAGCTCCAGGAAATGTTCGAAACACAAAGAACCCGGATCGCCATATCGCCGATCCGGGCTCAAGGGGAGAAAAACTAAGCGATTGTGATGGGCCGGGTGAGCCTGAAAGTCAGCCGTCGCTCGGGGCCGAATCCCACATCCTTTTTTCCAGTACCGTATGCCGCGCCTGTTCCACCGGCTGCTCCGATGGCGCTGCCGATAAGGGCGCCCGTGCCGCCGCTGGCTATCGCGCCGATTAGCGCTCCGCCTCCCGCTCCGCCTCCGATCCAGGCCAGGTTCCGCTTCTTGTGCGAGGCTCCCGCTACCATCACGCTCGAACTCTGCATGGGAATCGTCTTGCCATTGACCATCATGGATGCGAGCGCTATGCGCAGATATCCGGGATGGGTCAGGCGTCCAGAGCGGTGAGCGGCAACTACGCGTCCCGTGATCTGCGCTCCGGTTGGCGCGACTGTCTCGCCATCGATGACGATCGGTTGATCGAGGACCGCCTCAAATTCATCCCCAGGAGTCGATGTCGCGCTTGAAACCGCATTCTGCAGGCGCACGGTGATCGCTGTTCCCGAAGGGATCACAACTTCCTGCGGAACGAGAGATTTGCCGGCCTTCTTGCTTCCATCCGCAGAATCGTTTTTGCTGGAAAAGGGAGCAGCCTGGGCGGTTTGCGCTGCCTGAGCTGTGGCCGGATCGTTGGCCGTGCCCGCGGCCGTTGTGCTCACTTGTTTGCCGCATCCAATGGCTCCGGTCAGCATCGCCACCAAGACTATTGAAGTGGGGAACTTCATTAACTTCTCTCCTAAATAGTGACTGCCTCAGGTTTAAATGCAAGCGCAATACCAGGCACCTGTGTTGAAAACAAAAGGCTTAGCGAAGACGAGGGTGTAATTTTTTCGTGGTTGTTGTGGACTCTGGCCCGCGATGTTGTGACTTGTTTCAAAATTCGCCCTGCCGAAAAGAGGCGGGCGCTAAGCCAACGTGCTTTCGGGGAGTGCCGGTCCGGTAAAGAATTCTGCGAAACGCTTCATCCCACCTGCGTATTCATGTGCGTGACTCTGGCGTTGACTTCGGGTTTGACTCCCCTATATTTGTTCCAAAATCATGAAACCGCTTTGGCTTCGCTCCTTGTCCTTAGTTGTAATGGCTTTCCTGTTGCTTCCAACGGCGTCGGCTACCTGTGGCGGTGGGGGCGGGGGCGGCATGGGAGGAATGGCACCGGGCGGCAGCGGCGGGGGAATGCAGCAGCAAGTGTACTACGTGCCATGGAAGATGGCGGAGCCAACTGACACTTCCGCGGCTACTGCTCTGGTCTTGTATTGGTTTCCATCGTCGCAGAACGAGCTGCAGAACTCCAGTTTGCGAGTATCGCGGCCGCTCTCTGTTTATGCGGCGCAGTGTGTGGCCATGGAGGTGGCTGATCCAAGTTCCCCGTCCCGTGCGAAGTTTGCCGCGGAAGACACGCTACCGGTTGCAGTGCTGGCGACCTCTGATGGCGGCATCGTTGGTAAGTTGGAAAACAAGAAGGGAAGGCTGAATGTAGAGGACGTCGAGAAGCTTCTCGGCGCGGAAATGAAGAAGCGCGAAGACGCTCTGGATAATCAACTGCGCGCGGCCAAGGAGACGGCGAAATCCGACAAAGACAAGGCGATCCCGCTCTATCGCGGCGTCGCCGAACAGAAATGCATGTTTCCCAAGAAGGCCAAGGAAGCTGCAGGAACTGAAGAAGCTGGGCGTGGAGGTGGGCGAGATCCCCGATGCGCCCGTTTCCGATCCAAAGAAGAGCGCGCTCATCGAACGCACGATGGAAGCTGGTCTCAAGGTAGAACTGAGTGAACACTATCTCGAAGCAACTCGCCTATACCAGAAAGCGCACGAGATGGACCCAGCGGATCCAACCCCATTGCGATATCTGGGTGAGGCTTATCGTCACTACACCGGCGAATGGGACAAGGCCCGCAAGGTATTTGATTCGATCCTGGCCATGCAGTCCGATCCTATGTCGCGCGCGGTCGCGCTACACGGGCTGGGTAAGATGACCATCCACGGAGGAGACTTTGCCCAGGGCTTATCGCTCCTGGAGCGTTCTGTAGAGACGTATCCTTTGGCTCTGGCTTATCGCAATCTGGCAGTGTATTGGAATTCCGAAGCAGATCAGGCCAAGGCGGACGGTTACATTCAGAAAGCCTTGGCTCTCGATCCTCATGATGCTTACAACCTGGTGTTTGCGGCTGCTTTCATGGCCGGAAATGGGAAAAGTGACGAAGCTCTGAAAATCGCAAGACAGAATGAGGCATTGTTGCCCGCCTCGTACAACCTCGCCGCGATTTATGCCCAAAGTGGGAACCGTGACAAAGCACTTGCTTTGCTGAAGCGACACTTCTTCGAATATGAACGCTTTCAGGCAGTCCGCTCGGAGGAGATGATGGAGGCGCGCGTCGACGCCGTGTTTCTTTCACTGCGGCAGGATCCTGACTTCGTCTCACTCACCAATGGCGCCGATAGCATGCTCGATCCGTCGCGGATCATGACGCATCCCCCGGCGCATTAGACACGTAAGCCACGGCAGGCCATTTCGATTTCGATCCTCGGGACAGCGCATAGTCGCGCTCACCTTTCCGGCCTTCGTGCGTCTTGATTTGAAACAATTCAATTATGAGAACCTCGATGGATCGATGCATGTTTGCCGCCGTGCTTTTTATATTGATCTGTGAGTCTGGTTTTGCCGCCGAGAAGAAGCGAGTTGGAATTGGAGGCTTGGTCGGCGAGTGGAGCGGGACGTCGCTATGTCAAGTCAAACCCTCGCCGTGCCATGATGAGGAAGTAGTGTTTCGCTTGTCGCATCCAGAAAAGGACAAGATTCGCCTTCAGGCAGACAAGATCGTTGATGGCAAAGCTGTCACAACGGGAGTCGACGACTGGTTTTATGACTCTGCATCGCAGGTCCTTATCTGGGAGATCCCCAGAGGCACGTGGAAGCTGACTGTGGATGGCGATGAGATAAATGGCACTCTCATAACACGCGACAACGTCGTCTTCCGCAAGGTGCATTTACATCGATCGAAGTGACAAACTGACCGTCACGTTCCAGCTCGTTCCGATTCAACCGGCGATGATTCCAACCCTGCAAACTTCAAGGCTCATATTGCGGCCTCTGCAACTTGCCGATGCCGAACAAGTGCAGGTGTTATTCCCGAAATGGGAGATCGTGCGTTATTTGACCGCCCAGGTTCCCTGGCCATATCCGCCTGATGACGCCTATCAGTTCTACCGTAACGTGGCACTTCCGGCGATGGAACGAGGGAATGCATGGCATTGGATGTTGGCGCTCAAGACTGCTCCGAGCCGAGTGATCGGAAGTATCGGTCTGATGAACAACAACGAAGTGAATCGCGGCTTCTGGCTCGGATTGCCTTGGCAGGGACAGGGCTTAATGACTGAAGCCTGCTCGGCGATCACCGAGTACTGGTTCAACACGCTGAAGTTCCCGGTCTTGCGAGTTCCCAAGGCGGTGGCGAATACCGCGTCCCGCCGCATTTCGGAAAAAGAGGGCATGCGCGTTGTTGCCGTGGAACAACGCGACTACGTTTGTGGACGGCTTCCTACGGAAATATGGGAAATTACTGCGGAAGAGTGGCGTTCGCGCCAACCTGCACCCCGCAAACAGAATCAGAGTTCTTGAGGGCACGAGATGATTCTGATTCTTGTTGTAATTCTGCTGGTGCTGGCTCTGGGAACTGCCCCGGTTTATCCGTACAGCCGAGGTTGGGGATATTACCCCAGCGGAACATTGGGAACCATTCTGCTGATCGTACTCATTCTGTATTTGCTGCACTACGTGTGATCACGACTTTAGTATCGGTGGAACGTTCCCGATTTCACAATTCCTTAGTCGCTCATTCGCAGCACAATTTTTCCAAACGTCTCATTCGATTCCATCCGTTCGTGAGCCTTGCGAATCTCTGACAGGTTGAACTCAGTGTCGATAACCACGCGCAGCGTCTTCCTTTCGAAGAGAGGAACCACTTCGCGGGCAAACAGGCGGGTGACGGAGATCTTTTCTTCCAGGGGTCGAGCGCGAAGAACGGTACCGATCATTCGCGCACGTTTGCCGAGCATGAGGCCGAGGTCGAGTGCGCTTCTTGCGCCTGCCATCGTGCCAATCAGGATGATCCGTCCACGATGCGCGAGCGCGTGCAAGCTTGCATTGGGATAGGGCCCGCCGGCGAGATCAAGCACGATGTCGAATGGCCCATCTGCGGCCCATTTTCTGCCCTCTTCGCCGGCGGGGCTGCCGGGAACAAGAAATCCCGATTCGAGACCAAATTCCTTCGCCCGGATCAACTTGCCGGGGGTTCGCGATGTGCCAAAAGGGATTGAGCCCAGTGCTTTCGCGAGCTGGACAGCCGCGATGCCAACCCCACTGCCAACAGCATGGATGAGAACGCGTTCGCTAGGATGCAATGCGGCCTGAATCCACAGAGCATCGTGCGCAGTGATAAAAGCTTCCGGGACTGCAGCGGCTTGCTGCCACGTGAGACTGGAAGGGATCTGCATCAGAGTACGTTCGTGCGCAACCAGATATTCGGCATGGGCACCGCCTGCAACTAGACCCATCACCCTATCTCCTGGTTTCCACAGGTGAACGTTCGAGCCGATTTGCGCAACTTCCCCTGCAAACTCCATTCCGGGAATGTCCGCAGGCACTCCCGGAGGGGCGGGGTAGTGTCCCTGCCGCTGCAAAAGGTCTGCCCTGTTCAAAGCAGAGGCGCGCACGCGAATGAGGACTTCGTTCGATTCAGGGCTTGGCCGAATGACAGTTCGCAGATCCAAGACCTCCGGTCCGCCCGGCCGACTAATGACTGCAGCAAGCATTGGCGAGTTCCTCGTCAAGAACTCAAAGGTATCGAAGAAAGTGACAATTCCCGCTTTCGTGGCATGACAAAAATTGTCATCGAACGGCGTAAAAACTCCGGCTGAGGCAGCCGGCGCCGATATAGCTTGGTCGCAGTGTCTGTAAATTCATGATTCTGAGGAGAATAGCAGACTCGGTTAGTAACCTTGAGACGGGAAGCAGGAATCCTCGTGATTGGCACCTCAGATGCGATACATAGGTGTACGACAGCCAGCTGTTGCTGTCTTAGAGGCTTTGCGACATGCGAAGGCAAAAAGGATTTTCTCTAATTGAGTTGCTGATCGTT
This sequence comes from Acidobacteriota bacterium, assembly GCA_003225215.1. Classification (GTDB taxonomy): domain Bacteria; phylum Acidobacteriota; class Terriglobia; order Terriglobales; family Acidobacteriaceae; genus Gp1-AA112. Next base: position 12,309 of record QIBC01000080.1, on the reverse strand, counting down.
GTCGCGATCATTCTGATCATCGCGGCGATTGCGATTCCTAACCTGCTCCGCGCGAAAATAGCAGCGAATGAAGCGTCGGCAGTATCCAGCCTGCATACGATCTTCACGGCTGAGGCGGCATACTTCGCAGCAGGATGGAGCAACCCCGGAGCACTTGGCTTCTCGACTAAGTTAGAAGACCTGGGCGACTCAAAGGGCTGCACTCCGCCAAAACTCGATAGCGCTTGCCAGATCGACGGTGTTCTGGCCAATGCGACTGCACCGACGACTCCCAAATCCGGCTACTACTATACGTACTCACCGATTCCCAATGGGGCAATTAACATCGGATTTTCCGTGCAGGCGGATCCCGCAGTCCGCTCGCAAACCGGTAATCGCAGTTTCTTCATCGATCAAACCGGTGTGATTCGCTTCAACACATCGCAGTCCGCCACCTCCGCCGACGCTTCGATCCAATAGTCAACATCCCTGGGGATGCAGGCGGGTTCTGCCGTCGAGGTTTTAGTGGAGATGCGAACTCTTTGTGCCCGCTCCGACCCGCGTGAAAGGCCAAGCCCATGATAGATTGGAATCAGTGGGCGCGTAGCTCAGTTGGTAGAGCAACGCCCTTTTAAGGCGTGGGTCGCAGGTTCGAATCCTGCCGCGCTCACCATGTTGTACCCGCGCGGCTTTCCTTCCCAAGTTAGTTTGTCCCTGATTTATTGAGGATCTCGCTCTCGTTTCCGCCGGCGATCTCCCATCCGATTGTTGGAGTGACCGATAGCCGGTAACGGAGGAATCGTGGACGTCCTCGTCGCTTCCAATACTTGGACGTGTAGGTTGCGACTTTAACGCCTGTGCGGAGCGCACTGACGAATGTCTTTTCTTCTGGATCGACTACGATCCCCACATGTCCAGGCCAAACTATCAGGTCCCCCACAGCAGGCCGATAAGTCCGCCGAAACGCACCCGTACCGCGGTAGAGCACGCGAGATGGCTGATACTCGTAAGTGAGCCCGATGGCGCCAAAGAGTGAGTTCACAAAGTGGGAACAATCCAACGTAGTCTTGTGAATTTGCAGCCCGAGTTCCACCAATTGTTCTGCAGCCTCAGTACGTACGGATGGGTCGAAGTACTGATCTACTTGCGCACTAGTGTCTTTCGGTAGAGACAGAGCGACTAGCAACACCAAAGATGCCGGCAATGCGTTCGAACTTGGCATCGGGATTCAAAATTCGATGCACAATTGCGGGCCGGGGCGGTGTGGAATCGAGAGATGCTGATTCCGGGGCAGGGGTTATTGCACGGCAGGTGGCTTACGCAGGATAAACGCCTTTACCGCGATTGCATTTGGCTGCTGACCAACCGGGATAATCGTAAGCAGTACCGCTCCCTGCTTCGCGGCAGTTCGCACCACGCTTACGTCACCGGCGGCGGTGTCGGCAACGAAGAGGAAATTCTGATTTGGCGAGAGAGCCAGTGCATCTGGCCGGCGCCCTACTGGAACCGTTGTGACAAGCTTTCCGTCATCGATGTCATACACCGAGATTGTGTCCGAATTGAAGTTGCTGACGTACAAAGTAGAGTTGTCGGCGCTAACGATTGACCGGACCGGTCCGGCGCCGATGAGGTAGCTACCGCTAACCTCATTTGTGCTTGTGGTGATCTCTGACATCGTGTTTGCCCCGAAATTGCTGACAAAAATCTGACCGCCGTCGGGTTTGAGAGCGAGATGAGTCGGCGTGGATCCCACATCAAGAATGGAGAGCAGACGATCTACTTCTGAACCTGCCCCTTTGCCAGGTGCTGGACCTGATCTGCGAATGGCAGCTCCCGACTTGGCGGTGAGTTGCTGACTCTCCGTCGGCGACTCCATATTCAGGCCGATCACCGCGACCTGCCCGGATCCGCTGCAGGCTACAAATGCTTTTCCCGAATCGGGAAGGATCTCGACATCTGTTGGTTGTTTGCAGACGGCGACCGACGAACGCACACTCATTGTCTCAGCATTGATCACCGAAACAGAGTCAGCCAGGCGTTCGGTTACCACGATCGTCTTTCCGTCGCGGGAGACGCGAGCTTCTCCTGGAGCTCTTCCCACCACAACGTTGCGCACAACACGGCGCTGAGAAAGGTCGATGATCGAAACGCTGTTTGATCCGGAGTTTGCTACGTAGGCTCGCGTGCCGTCCGCAGAGACATCGACGAAATAGGGTGTGTGTTCCAATGCGATGATCGCAATAGCCTTGTTTTGCTCAGCATCGATCACGCTCATGGAATTGGATCCGGTGTTGACCACGTAAATCTCGTTCTTTTGAGAGTTCGCGGCAATGCCCGTTGGATTGGCTCCCACGGGGATCGTGGCGACCGCATTGTAGTTGCGCATGTCCAAAACGGAAACGCTGTTGCTCTTACCGTTGGTGACATATGCATATTCGCGGTAGGCCGGCGGATAATTCGGCAGTTTCTGCGTACAGCTACTAGCCAATACAACAAACGACGCAAGAAGGCTGAGGTGAATCTTTTTGACATGGGAGAGCAATTGAGAATGGCAGAAAGTCGGAATCAGAGAGTTTAGCAGCTGAGCGGAGACTACCTCGCCACCGCTGGGCGCAAAGTTTCTCTCGCAATCGCAGTGGACGAGTGTACCGGCGCGATTACTCCGCGATGCAAAACCGCAGCGATTTGAGCGATCTCCGACATCAATACTGCAAACTGCTCGGGCACTATCGATTGTGGTCCATCGCTGAGTGCGTGATCGGGATCGTGATGGACTTCCACAATCAGTCCGTCGGCTCCAACGGCAACCGCGGCGCGAGCCATCGGCAACACCTTGTTGCGCTTGCCGGTTCCGTGACTCGGATCGACAAGGATGGGCAAATGGCTGAGCCGCTGCACCGCCGGAATCAAGCTCAAGTCGAGCGTGTTGCGCGTGTGATCGGCGAACGTCCTCACTCCCCGCTCGCAAAGCACGACGTTGTAGTTGCCTTCGCTCATCACGTACTCGGCTGCCATGAGGAATTCTTCCAGCGTCGCAGACATACCTCGCTTAAGCAGAACAGGTTTGCGCGCGCGTCCGGCGCGCTTAAGCAACGAGAAATTCTGCATGTTGCGAGCGCCGATTTGGATCATGTCGGCGTATTCCTCGACGAGATCCAGTGATTCGTTATCGACGGCCTCGGTGACGATCAGCAGACCGAAGCGCTCACGGGCCTCGGCCATGATTTTCAGGCCTTCTTCCCCCAATCCCTGGAACGAGTATGGAGAAGTGCGGGGCTTGTAGGCTCCTCCACGGAGAAAATGTGCTCCGGCGGCTGCAACTTGTTCCGCAACCGTGAGTGCCTGCTCGCGAGATTCGATGGAGCAAGGGCCTGCCATCACAACAACGTCCTTACCGCCGATGCTCACGTGGCTGTTCGGAAAGCGAACAACAGTGTTGTCTGGCTTCAAGTCGCGACTTACTAATTTGTATGGCTTGCTGACGCGAATGACCTCGCCGACGCCCGGCATCTCCTCCAGGCTGCCTGCTTCGAGAGCGCCTTGGTTGCCGGTGATGCCGATAGCGGTCCGCTGAGCGCCTGGAATCGGGTGCGGGCGCAGTCCCAGAGCTTCGATTTTTCGGCAAACCTCGCGCACTTGCTCTTCTGTGGCATGGGACTGCATCACAACCAGCATTCGGAATCTCCTGAGAACGTAATTGCCAGTGTAATGAATTCAGGAGAAAAGCCGCAATTTTGCTGCGCGTATTGCCAGCGGCTTCGGTTGCAGCGGCGCCGCCCAGCGGTTAAACGCCTGCTATGCTCGGCTTATGCCGACGAAGTGGGAACAGGAATCCCGGGATATTCTCAAAAGGCCGGCTCCCACGGAGCCTCCGAGGCTCACCTCGCGCCGAATCGGCATTCATACTTCCACATCGGGAGGAGTTGAGACAGCGGCAGAACGGGCGTACCGCTTAGGGTGTAATACGTTCCAGATATTCTCGTCGTCTCCGCGCATGTGGAAGCCGTATCAGCTTGCCAAAGGTCAATGCGGCGAAATGATTCGCTTAAGGGAAAAGTATGGAATTGTGCCGCTCGTCATTCACACCAGCTACCTCGTGAATCTTGCCAGCGTGACCGAAGAATTTCTCAACAAGTCCATCCAGGCGTTTCGAGGAGAAGTAGAACGCGCGCTGGCTCTTGGGGCGCAATACCTTGTGCTTCATGCCGGATCGTATCGGGGACTGCGCCGGGAGGAGGGACTCGCGCGAGCGGCTTTTCGTTCCAACGAAGTCTTTCAGCTGAATCAGGACACGCTGGTACAACGCTCGAAATTCGGGCGTGCGATGGTGGATGTCAGCCGCTGCCATTGCAAACTGTGCAGCAGGCAAAAGTGGAGTAGGACCTGGAGTAAAAAGGCGGACCTTCTTTAGCATTCTCCTATTTTAAGATGAGCCGACGCTGTTTCGCCTTGTGACAATGCAGCTTTGGCGTACAAAATCATCGAAAAATCTTCTACGAATGATTAGAAGAATTGATTTAAGAGGTTCGCAGGGCCAGTAGACACGCAGCCTGAGGCAAGCTTGTCCAAATTAGTTTTGCGGAAATGGTTTTGAAGGGGCATGGCTTCAGCGCAAGCGGAGCCGTGCCATCAGACCAGACCTAGAATCGGGCTTCAGCCCCCGCCGCCTTTTTCCAAATTTAGAAAGAGTACCTCCGCGGCTGAAGCCGGATTTCAGGCCTGCCTTAACGGCACGGCTACGCTTCGCTGAAGCCGCGCCCCTTCAAAACCTGAGGAACCCAGAAACATGCCAGCTAATTTGGACAAACCTGCAGCATGCTGCGTCTCTACCATGCACCCTGCGCGTGCCGGAATGCTCGGACCTCCCGGAGGGGTTCATACACCGCTTCGCCCAAAGCTGCAAAACACGTAAAATCAAATATCCCCATGTCCAGTCAGGAGAAAACTGAAGTATTGAATGGCGCCGAGCAGTCGCTTGACCGTGAACAGCGGTACGACGCACAGCGCATCGAGTCGAAGTGGCATCAGCGCTGGCAGCAGCAGCCGGAGCTCTATAGAGCAGAGCCTCCGACTTCAGCCGGCAAGAAGTACTACGTGCTCGAAATGCTGCCATATCCCTCCGGCGCGCTGCATATGGGGCACGTGCGCAACTACTCCATCGGCGATGCCCTCGCGCGCTACATGTGGATGAAAGGCCACAACGTGCTTCATCCAATGGGATGGGACGCCTTCGGTTTGCCCGCTGAGAACGCTGCGCTCAAGAACAATAGGCCGCCGCGCGAATGGACGCTGAACAACATCACCAATATGAAACGGCAGATGAATCGTCTCGGCTTCTCTTATGACTGGAGCACCGAGGTTACGACCTGTCTGCCTGATTACTACCGCTGGAACCAATGGTTCTTTTTGAAATTCTACGAACGCGGATTGGCCTACCGCCGTAAGAGCAAGGTGAACTGGTGCCCGGAGTGCGCGACCGTTCTGGCCAACGAGCAGGTCGTGAATGGCTGTTGCTGGCGTCACGAGGAGACTCCAGTCGAGCAGCGCGATCTCGAGCAATGGTTCTTGCGCATTACCAACTACGCTGACGAATTAGTTCGTGATCTGGACAAGCTCGAAGGCTGGCCGGAGAAGGTGCGCACCATGCAGCGCAACTGGATTGGCCGCAGCGAGGGCGCGCAGGTCGACTTCAACGTCGCCGATTCGCGCGGGAAGATCACGGTCTTCACCACCCGCATTGACACGATCTTTGGCGCGACATCTATACAGCTCGCGCCGGAGCATCCGGTCGTTTCCAAGCTGATTGCTAACGATCCTGAACTGCTCACCCGGTTGGACGAACTTGTGGCCGAGCAGCGCGCCGCCCGCGATGCCGGTGCGCTCGGTGAAGCGGAGAAGCACGGCTTCTTTACCGGACGCTACGCTGTAAATCCATTCAACAACGAGAAGATTCCCATTTGGGTAGCGAACTACATCCTGATGGAATACGGCACGGGCGCGATCATGTCAGTGCCGGCGCACGACGAGCGCGACTACGAGTTCGCTAAAAAGTACGACATCGATGTGCGCATAGTGATCTTGCCGCGTCGCCACGAGCAGAGCGAGGAAAAAGAACCGGCACTGCCTTATACCGCAATGAACAGCCTGCTGATCAACTCAGGCGAGTTCAGCGGCCTCGGCAACGAAGAAGCCATTCAGCGGATGACGCAGTTTGCTGAGGAAAAAGGATTCGGCAAACGGAAGGTGACGTATCGCCTGCGCGATTGGGGGATTTCGCGACAACGCTACTGGGGCACTCCAATCCCGATCCTGTATTGCGATAAGTGCGGAATTGTTCCAGTGCCGGAAAGGGATCTGCCTATCCTGTTGCCAGAGAACGTGGAGATTACGCAACAGGGAGGATCGCCTCTGGCGAAGGTGCCGGAGTTCGTGAACGCGAAGTGTCCGAAGTGCAAGGGCGGCGCTCGACGCGAGACCGACACCATGGACACCTTCGTCGACTCCTCCTGGTACTTCTATCGCTACACCGACGCGAAATTGGCCACTGCGGCTCTGGATTCAAGAGCTGTCGAGTACTGGTTTCCGATCGACCAGTACATCGGCGGCGTCGAGCACGCAATTCTCCACCTGATTTACTCGCGTTTCTGGACGAAAGCCATGCGCGATCTCGGCTTGATCAAGAATGCGGAACCTGTGGAGCGCTTATTCACGCAGGGCATGGTGATCAAGAGCGGCGCTAAGATGTCGAAGAGCAGGGGGAACACTGTCTCTCCTGACGACATGGTTTCCCGTTATGGAGCAGATAGCACGCGGGTCTATTCGCTCTTTGCTGCTCCGCCGGACCGCGATCTTGACTGGCAGGAGAATGGTGTCGAAGGCGTGAGTCGTTTTCTGGCCAAGGTTTATCGGCTGGTGATGAAATATGCCGAGTTCTCGAGCAAAGCGCCTTCGAGTCCTTCAGCCGCTGCGCGAGATCTCGAACGCAAGTTGCACCAGACACTTCGCAGAGTCTCCACAGACTTCGAGGGACGCTGGCACTTCAACACGTCGATCGCCGCCATCATGGAACTGGTGAATGCGATTACGGCCGCTGAAGGGCAAATCTCGTCCGGTGGGATTCCGGCGAAGCAGGTTTCGTCCACTCTTCGGACGCTGGTGCTAATGCTCGCGCCGTTCGCGCCGTACATGGCGTCGGAGCTATGGCAGACGCTCGGCGAAAGGTCGCAGTTGCTCCGGGAATCCTGGCCAAAGTTCAATCCCGAATTGGCACGAGAAGAGCAGGTTGAGATTCCAATCCAGATCAACGGGAAGAATCGATCGCGCATTGTCGTGCCCGCCGGACTCGATGACGAGGAAGTCCGCACGCGCGCCACAATCGACGATAAGATTCGCGCTTTGCTCGACGGCAAAGAGGTCGTCAAGGTGATCGTTGTGCCCAACAAGCTTGTGAACATTGTGGCTCGTTGATGTCTCGCAAAGGACTGCTTGAGGGCGTTCGGGAGATAGGCCGCGATCCCGCCTTGTTGTTGACCGAAATAGGATGGCGCTGGAGCTTCGGCGCCATCGCTATTCTCGTTGCCGCCGTCTCAATATTCCTCATCTTAGACAGCGTTAGCATTGATCCGCGCAGGCTGCAAACGATGGCTGCGCTAAATCCGTTGCAACTGGCTCAGAGCATCGCTGAAGGCATTGCTTCGGTAGGCTCTGTCTTGTCCACCATGCTTGGGTCAGCGAGGATGCACCATGGCGCGGCAAACTTTGGAGTGATGACTACAGTTCTATTAATGGGATTTCTCGTGATTGTGGGGGTGTGGTCAACGTCGAATTGGTTTCTGTCTTTCTTACCGCTGAGAACCGAGCCTAGCTGGACTCAATGCCTTCTGAGCACCCTCAGCTTCATCCGGTCGCGACGCGATGAGCTGCTGGAGGTCTCAGTCGTCAACGGAATCTTGCGCGCTGGATTGTTTGTCGTTGCAGTTCTCTTGTCGGTCGCGGTCAGCAGCGTAATTACAAATCCTCGAATCCTTGTCGCCGATCTGCTCGCGATCTCGTTGCTTTATTTCCTAGTTGCCGACTTCTTGTATCTGGCGAGACTGGTCGCATGTCGAAAGCTGCGGGATGAACCTGTGTCACAGCCGCCCCCGGCTGTGTTCTCGCATGCGGACTCAAGAACAGCCATGACACAGGCGGCGGCGCCTGTGTCACCAGATTCGTTCTAATCGATAAAATCGACACGTGGGCGATGTGGAATAATTCCGCGCTCGTATCCCATTTCCAGCAATCGAGTGATCGCCTGCCGCCCTTCCTGACCGTAATCTAGAGTGCGTTCATTTACGTACATGCTTACAAATCGACTGGCGAGCTGACGGTCAAGATCGCGTGCGAACTGCATGGCATATTCGAGCGCTTCATCCCGATGATCGAGCGCATATTGGATACTCTCCCTCAGCGCGACGGAGACTTCATGCATGAGTTCCGTGCCGAGCTCCCGCTTGATCGCATTCCCCCCGAGTGGGAGCGGCAGTCCGCTCTCCTCTCGCCACCACTTACCGAAGTCCACGATGCGTTTCAAGCCTGCCTTCCCGTAGGTAAGCTGGCCTTCGTGGATGATCAGGCCGGCTTCGAATCGCCCATTGAGAATCTGGGGAATGATTTGGTCGAAGGGAACGACTTCGGTTTGGATCTCCGGCGCAAACAGCTTCAGCACCAGGTATGCCGTGGTAAGCCTTCCGGGAACGGCGATTTTCTTCGACTTTAGCTCCTCAACCGTGTAGTCCCGGTTGGCGACGATCATTGGACCGTAGCCCTCGCCCACGCTTCCGCCGTTAGGCAGCAATGCGTAGCTATCCTGCAGATATGGATAGGCGTGAAAGGAGATGGCGGTTAGGTCGTAAAACGCCTCGCGAGCTTTCCGATTCAGTGTCTCAATGTCCGAGAGGGTGTGAGTGAACTTCAAGCCAGGAACCCGGACCTTGTTGGTCGCGAGGCCGTAGAACATGAAAGCGTCGTCAGAATCGGGGCTATGCGCTACTGAAATCTCACGAGGCTGGATTGACAGAGAGCTAGTGGGAACAGACGAAACGGAGCTGGACATGGTGCTTCACAGTGTACCTGTTGAAGATGAAAATCTGGTGAGAGGTTTACGACAGGATGCGCCGGGATCCCATGGCAGCGGCAATGGCTGCCACGCCTTTTAAAACTTCACCAGGGATGAACGGCAAGACCGCGATCAGGAAGATCGTCGAGGCTGGCTTGTGGAGCGCCGTGGCCAACCAAAGAGCGCCCGAAGCAAAGACCAGAACGCTGCAAGCTACTGCTCCAACGGAGAAAGCGATTAGCAGTGAACGGCGCGAGAACTTCGCCGCAATCAGACCAGCCACAAGTGCTGCAAAGGGATAGGACAGCAAGTAGCCGCCGGTTGGGCCGAGGAGCTGAGCCATCCCACCCAGTCCATGCGGGCTGAAAACCGGCAGTCCCGACGCGCCCTCCAAGAGATAGAGAACCAGAGCGGCCGAAGCCCGCCATCCTCCCAGAGTTAGGGCCAGAAACATCACCCCAAAGGTCTGGAGCGTGATGGGTACAGGCGTAAACCACAGTGGAATCGAGATGTGGGCACAAGCGGCCATCAGCAGGCTACCACCGATTACCAGCGCGGCATCGATAGCTCGAAGCTTTGCAAAACTCTCAACCTGATGATTAGTGCTGCCTGCAAGTGCTTGCGCCATGAATCTCTTTCAGTCCTCAAGAACGGTCGGTATGGAAGCTGCCGTGATCGCGTTCAATCTGTTCCAGTTCCCGCCGCAGAGCGGCATCAGACGCGCGCATTCGGTGTCGCCGGATCAAGAGCAGTACAGCCATGATGCTCCCAGCGATCACTACAAACGAAATCAGAAGGATTAGAAACAGCACCTTCATGACCGACAAGAATACCAGAGTCTAGCGTCTCACCAGCACTCGAAAGCCCGTGAACTCGCAGCGTCCGCAGGCTCCTGCTGGAAAAACGAGAAGGTCGCTGGCTGGTCCGGCGTGAGTTCAGGCAGCCAGCCGCTCGGAGAGAAACGCCATAGCCTCGCGCATGGTCTGATCAGCATCGAGGCCGATGGGGAAGATGGGATCTTGCATTTTCTTCCAGACTCCATCCGCCTGGACGTAGACAGAAACGTAATAGGGGATATCTGGATTGGAATAGGAGTGCCAAAGCTCAAGGCGGTACGATTGCTCGCGAATTACAACCAATCCAGTCTTAATCAGTTCCCAGGACTCGTTGATTCCAGGAAAGTTGCGATAGTCTTTCAGGGCTTCCATTGTTGATAATCCGTTTTCCGAGTCGATCAGAATCGCTTCTTAAGATGCTGCGCAAGCTGTTCAGTCTCCGGTATTCTTCCGATCCGCTGAGGGTGCCTTCGGTTGTGCTGCGGATTTTAGCTTCCGCCTGGTCTCCTTGCTCTGGTCGGCTCCCGTCTGCGAATTTTCGCGATCGCCGCTCTTGAATTCTGTCCAGGGACCGGCTTTCATGTCGCGTAATAGAGGCACTTGCCAGGCGAATTCGGGATGCTGGGCGAGGAACTCTTTGGCGTGGAAGTCTGCGCCACAAGGATGTCCCGCTCGAGCCATGAGCTGCATCTTGCCCGCCATGTCGCTATCGGTCGCTTTGCCTTGCACCGCCCCGCCAGGAAAATATGGCGCCCAGTCCCAGAGTTCGATGCCACGTGGGCTGGTATCGCTATGGCCGCACAGTGCGCGCTCATTCGCCTCTTCTTTGTTCTGGTAAGAGTCAAAGTGGTCCGAAAGGAATTGCTGCGCCATAGCAACGTCGATCTTTCCCCTGTTCTGCTGTATCAGTTCTTCCCATCGCGCGTGACGAGCATTGGGCGATGTGCCCAGATTGTTCGGATCGAAATCTGTCTCTTCCTTGATGATGTCAGGATCGCGTGCGAAATTCGAGCTGACGAAATATCCTTCCTTCGAACGCCATAGCGGGGTGTGCTTCAATCCCAATTCCAGGTAGGCGATCTCGTTGGTTTTGCGATCGCCAATCAGCCAATCATTAGCATACCCACCGTTGTTGCCTTGCTTCATGATGCGGACGTAGTCGTCGATCGAATTCGCGTACTGCAGCGCCTTACGCGACCGGACGAACTCAGGGATGCCCTTTGGATCGAAGCCGCGAAATTGGGTGAGCGTTGTTTCGGTCATCATGATGCCCGAAGAATTCACTCCAAAGTCATCATCGGAAGTGATTACTCCGGGAAAGCCGTCCATCAGCATGCTGTTTCCATGCTGCGGGACGATGTCGAACATCACCACCCATCGTTCGCCGTTGAGGTAGCTTGTCCAATTGTTGTGTGCGATGACGATCTTGCCATCCTTGGTGTAGCTGCCTGTTGCGATGAATGCGCTGCAATTGCCTGGAGCGTGCAGGCTCGGAGGATTCAGTACCGCTTCCTTCTTGTTAAGCCAGGGGACGTAGTAGTCGGGAACTTCCTCGAAGGCGTTGAGGGCGACCACGTCCCAAAGATCCAACTTGCTGCCTGTTGTCTTCAGGCCGTCCGCGATGCCCTGCAGCTGCTGCTGATATTCGCTTTCAATGTGCGGCCAAAGTATCTCGCGCGCCGTCTTGCGGAAAAACTTCCAATCGCGCTGCGTGTTGTGCGTGTCGGTCAGACGGACCGACTGAAACGCGTCCTCGATCTCAGGCGCCAGCAGATAGCCGTGCTGATATCCGATGTTGCTGGGCGATCCTTCCAAGTGAACGTAGATCCATCCGCCACGGTCGAAGCGATAAGACTTTCCGAGACGAGAGTCTGAGTTGGTTTTTGCGAATGCGGCACAGGAGAGAACAAGGATCAGAGAACCGGCGAATCGAAACGTAAAACGGCGAAGTATCACCATTGCTCCTGAAACATAGGATGATGGGAATATTAGGGTTAGTGATGCTGTGCGTCAAACTAACTCTGTGTGTTCCAAGACCCTTCAAAGACTCTCATCCTGAGGCCTGCCGTTGGCCGAAGGATCTCCCGGAATATTTCGGTCTGAATTGCCGCCTAAAGGGCTCTTTGGCCAGAATCTTCGCGAAAGAGCCGCGACGACGCAATTAGGTCCGATACATCGCGGGAGATCCTTCAGCCGGGCTTCAGGATGACAGTCGCGCCTGAACCCCGCCTCTTGCCAGACATCGAGGCAGCTAAGCTGCCCGACGCTGCCTCGTCTCCGCCGCCTTTTGCGCCGCGCGCCTGCGCACGGCGGGACCCTTGGTCCGAGCCGCCTTCTTTGCAGCTTGGCTGCGCGATGCGCTGCTGCGCCTTGTTGCCGCTTGCTTAGCTTGTTTCG
>QIBC01000265.1 GCA_003225215.1 Acidobacteriota bacterium | reverse complement strand
CGAAGCCCTCGTTGTTCGTACCCACATCTTCAATTGCAACAAACCTTGAACGTACCTTCGTGATTCGCGTTCGTGACGGTGAAACGGAATGGATTGACGTGAAGACCGGCGCCACCAATGGCAAGCTGACAGAGGTTTTCGGCGATCTGAAAGCTGGCGATGAAGTTGCGGTTCGAGGTACTGATGAGTTGAAACCGGGCGGACAGGTCGTGGCGAAACTCAGCGCATCGCAGTGAATTCCGAATGGCGCTTGTAATTTCTCTCCCATTCTGACCGGATGACTACACCAAAAAAAACGAAACCCCACATCAACTGCTGCAGCATTCCTTTCCTTCCAAAGCTTGCTTTGCCTCTTTAGCTACGATGGGCAAGAGTGCGAGAGCGGCAACCGGATCGGCCCAGGCAAAATGCACGAACGCATTCATTAGCAGACCGGCTAAAGCAATCCATGCCATATATCCGCAAATGGAACTCTGTGTGGCGTCGGCGCGCAATGAAGCGGTGTTCGCGACGGCAACCAATTCCCGCTTGCGGCGGCCCAACCACGGCATCACGACAGCAGCAGCGACGAGGAGAGCGATCCACGTCGAATTTACTTACACTGCTGCCAATGGCCACAACCTCTCCAGCAAGTTCGTGGCCGACGATTTGCGGATATTGGATCTTGCCCCAGTCGCCGTGAATCCTGTGAATGTCAGAATGACAAACTCCACAGTAGTGAATCTTGATGGCGACGTCACTTGGGCCGAGAGCTCTACGTTGGAGGTTCCTCGGCAAAAAGGTCGTGTGAGCCTGCGAGCACTGCGCCTGCTTCAAGCACTGCAGATTGGCGGAGAAAGTCTCTCCTCGAATTGTCGTGTGACTGTTTCATTTCCGTCCTTTGCGATGGAATCTTGGCCTCTCAATGTTGGTGTGTCTCACCTCGCAACCTCGATAGTCACCTTCATCCATAGACAGGTTCAAAGGAAGAAGCGAGACGAAGTCCCGCGCAGTCTGGTTGTTGACCAGGGTGGCACTGAGAATCTTGCCGCCGATCTTTATGCTGATCTTCGTGTCGTGATTCCTCTCAGAAGAAGGTCGCTGCGGATTCGGACTGGAGGCATTGTCAGCCTTTCTTTGGCCAGCCACCAGACCGGTTGGGATCACGATTGCACTCAAAAGCAATGTTCTCGCCTCGCTCATCGTGGATTGTCTTTACTTCGTTCCGTTCGGATGCAGCAGCGCCTTGATCGCGCGGCGTTCGTCCATTGCGCGGTAGCCCTCTGCCACCTGATCGAGAGGCAGAGTCAAATCGAAAACCTTGCCGGGGTTGATTTTTCCATCCAGCACCAGCTTGATGAGTTCAGGCAGGTGACGCCGCACCGGAGCGGGGCCGCCGTGCAGGTGGACGTGCGTGTAGAAGAATTGTCCAAGGTCGAGCGAGGCGCCGTGCGGCACACCGACGAAACCGACGTATCCGCCGGGGCGCGTCGAATTTATCGCTTGCGTCATCGACTGCTGCGTGCCAACACACTCCAGTACCGAATCGGCACCGATTCCCTTGGTCAACTCCTTGATGCGAGCAATACCTTCCTCACCTCGCTCAGTCACAATGTCGGTAGCGCCAAATTCGCGAGCCAGCTTCTGGCGAGTCGCGTGGCGGCTCATCGCGATAATTCGCTCCGCGCCCATTTGCTTCGCGGAGAGCACACCAAGCAGTCCTACTGCGCCATCGCCGACCACCGCGACCGTTGAGCCAGGCTTAACGTTCGCCGCATCCGCGGCGAACCACCCGGTTCCCATGACATCTGACAGAGTCAGCAAACTTGGGATTAGGTCTTCGGAAGGCATGCCGGAGGTGGGAACCAAAGTGCCGTCCGCAAGTGGAACGCGCAAGAACGGCGCTTGTGCGGCGCTCATGAACTCGCGTTGAAGGCACGAGGACTGATAGCCGTGCTTGCAGATCGCGCAGGTGTTGTCAGAGGTCGCAAACGAGCCGATCACGAACTGGCCGGGCTTGATCGTCCTCACATCTTTGCCGACTTCTTCGACGATGCCGCAATACTCGTGCCCCATCGGCGTTGGCCGCTCGATGGGCTGAATGCCGCGATAAGGCCACAAATCAGATCCGCACACGCACGCTGCTGAAACCCTGATAATGGCGTCCGTTGGCTTGAGAATTCTGGGGGCTTCGCGCTCCTCAAAGCGAACGTCGCGCGGCCCATACAGCACAGTCCCTCGCATGATCGAACTCCTTACTCTGCTCTTTTGTCATTCAAGACTTTAGATGTCACGATCTGCGGAGCGCACCAGTGTGTTACCCAGTTCGGATCTTGGGTAAGACCAGTGTGATCCTGCTTAACCTCAAGTCTATGTCCCGTTCTGGATTACTTCCGAATAGCCGACGACTGGGCAACCGGCTAGTCGATCCTCTTTTGAGGATCATCCGGCGATTATCAACTATTGAACAAGGAATCGTAGGCCCCGAGAGCGAATCAGGTGAGCCCACCGAAGACGGAATCGCCGTGTTTGCAATCCTCTCCTTGACGGGAAAGGAGAGAGCGTGTACCCTCCTATCCCAGATAGGAGAGGGCCTTGACGAAACCGGTTGAACTCCCGCAGGGCACGCTCGAAATGCTCATCCTCAAGGCGGTATCGCTCGGCCCGCTGCATGGCTACGGCATCCTGCTGCGCATCCAGCAAATCTCCGGCGAGCGCCTGGAAATCCTGCAGGGCTCCTTCTACACCGCCGTGTATCGTCTTGAGCGCCGAGGCTGGATTAAAGGGGCATGGGGTCACTCGGAGAACAGCCGCCGCGCTCGCTTTTACTCGCTTAGCACTGCCGGTGCGCGTCAGCTCAAGGCCGAGACCGCCAAATGGACTGACATGGCCGCTGTTGTCGCGGGCATTCTCAACACGAAGACGGACGAGGTATGAATCTCCTCCCCTCAATTCGCAGGCTCTGGCACTCCATTGCGCCACGCACCAGTAGCGACGTCGAAGAAGAGTTTCTTTCTACCCTCGACGCCTACCAGGAAGATTTAGTCCGCAAGGGCTACCCAGACGAAGAAGCTCGCCGCAAAGCCCGCATCGACCTCGGCCAGGTCGCTTCCCAAAATGAAATCTACCGCGCCGCCGCCGGCCTGCGCCTCTTCGATGAGTTAGGCGGAGACATCCGCTACGGTCTTCGCACGCTTCGCAAAAACCTTCTTTTTTCTGCTGTAGCGATATTGTCGCTGGCGCTAGGTATCGGCGCGAACACGGCGATGTTCAGCTTGCTGGATCAGGTTGTCTTGCGACTCTTGCCCGTCAGTCATCCGGAGCAGCTCGTGATTGTTCGAGAGACCGGCAACCATTACGGCAACAGCTTCGGCGCCGATACCATTTCCTGGCCGATGTTTGAAGATTTGCGCGACAACAATCGTGTCTTCTCCGGGATGTTCTGCCGGTTCCCGGCCACCGTAAATATGGGCTACGGTGCTCGAGCGGCACAAATTCCCGCCGAGTTGGTCTCCGGCTCATACTTCCCGATCCTGGGCGTGGGTGCGGCATTGGGCCGCACCATCGCTCCGGACGATGACGCGGTTCCCGACAGTCAGTCGGTCGTGGTACTGAGCTACAGCTTCTGGCGCAGCTACTTCGACAGCGATCGCACCATCGTAGGCCGAACGGTTGCCCTTAACGGACACGGGATGACCGTTATTGGAGTCGCGCAGTCGGGTTTTGACGGCGTGGAACTGGGAGTCCCTGCGAAGGTTTTTGTTCCCATCATGATGAAGACGGAGATGACGCCTCACTCGGACGGGCTCAAGGACCGGCGCCGCAGACTGAGTTGGGTCACGGCGTACGGGCGTCTCAAGTCGGGCGTCAGCGTCGAGCAGGCGCAACTTTCGCTTCAGCCGCTACTGCATGGCATTCTCGAAGTGGAGGCGCAGCAGCCCGAATTCACTAGGAACACGACGGCCCAGGATCGGGAACTGTTTCTTCGTAATCGCGTTGAACTTTTGTCGGGATCAGAGAACGGGCTGCGCAGTTATATGCGCAGACCGCTATGGCTTTTGGTCGCGCTCACCGGAGCGGTGCTTCTCCTTGCCTGCGCGAACCTGGCCAATCTGCTGCTGGCGCGTGCCACAGCGCGGGAGCGGGAACTCGCCGTTCGCCTGGCCATCGGTGCGGGCCGGGCTCGCATTGTCCGCCAGTTACTAGTGGAAAGCCTGCTTCTGGCAGGGGCGGGAACAATCCTGGGACTGGCGCTGGCTTTTCTAGCGGCTCGCATTCTTCTGCGCATCTATCTCCCGGCAGATGCGGCGGCCGAGTTCGTTGTGTCCCCCATTCCGGATGGACGCGTGCTGGCCTTCGTTGTGGGGCTCATGTTCCTGACCTCACTAGTCTTCGGCCTCGTACCGGCCTTTCGCGGCTCGCGCACTGAAATTACACTCGCGCTCAAAGACAGATCCAGCGCCGTCTCAGCCGGTAGCATTTCTCTTCGTCGGATGATGGTCGGCGTTCAGGTAGCTCTGTCGCTGCTGCTGCTGTTTGGTGCCGGCCTCTTCGTCCGTACTTTGCGCAACCTCGAGAGCCTCGGGCCGGGGTTCCCCACGGATCATCTTCTTACATTCAGAGTCGACCCTTCGCTCAACGGATACTCCGACGAACAAACCAAATCGTTCTATCAACGACTGGACGTGAACTTGAAAAACATGCCGGGTGTTGCATCGGTTGGATTCTCCGTCATGCCGATTCTGAAGGGCATTGCATGGCAGAATGCAATTGTAGGTAAAGATTTCGAGGGGGCGCCGATTGAGGAACAGCCGGTTCTCAACCACGTCGGGCCAGGCTACTTTGCCACGCTCGGTATTCCTATCCTTGCCGGTCGCGACTTCGCAGCGCAGGACGTGGGGCCGAGGAACTGGCGTCATGACACTTACGCTGTCATCAATGAGAATTTCGCCAGACAATACTTCCCGGGCCGAAATCCGATCGGGCAGCGCTTCGGGCTCGTGGATGAGATGGTGCCAGTCAGCCCCCAGGACATTGAAGTAATTGGCGTAATCCCGGACAGAAAATACAGAGATCTGCGTGAAACTCCTCCGGCGCAGGCTTATTTCCCGTACTTCGAAGACGCCCATTTCCGCTTCATGAACATCTATCTTCGAACGCAGGCCGATCCGCACCTGATCGAGAATGAACTTCGCGAACGCATGCGGCACTTCGACCCGCATGTTCCAATTGTTGGATTGCAGGCCGTAGACGAACAGATTGGATTCTCGCTGCGGACCGAGCGACTGGTGGCCAGCCTCTCTGCGGTATTCGGTGGCCTTGCCACTTTGCTCGCCGCCATCGGGCTTTATGGCGTCCTGGCGTACACCGTTACTCGCCGAACACGTGAATTCGGACTCAGGGTCGCTCTCGGCGCTTTGCAACGTGATGTCGTTTGGCTCGTTATGCGCGATGGTTTGATATTGATCGCAGCAGGTCTCGCAGTGGGCGTTCCGCTTGCTTTTGCACTCAGCACCTTGGTTCGCAGCCAAATATTCGGACTGCGGCCGCACGACCCTGTAACGTTGGTCTCGTCAACGGTGGCGCTTGCGCTAGTTGCATGCTTGGCGGGTTTGATCCCAGCGCTTAGAGCGAGCCGCGTTGACCCGCTCCAATCACTGCGCAACGAGTGAGTTGCCGTACACATCCTGATATGCAGGAACGCTGATTGTCTCGGCAGATCATGGGTTCGCTTTGCCAGTAAGTAGCGGAAAGCGACGAAACACGATGAGATTGATGTATCAAACAATAACCTTCGGCTCAAAACGTGAGGTAGGTTGGGCTCCGGATACTGCGAGATGTAATTCACGACTTAAGGCCGTTGCGTCCTTTAGGTTACCTAGCTCTCGTGAGCGCTTGCTCTCGGCCTTTGAAATCAACGATTCACAACTACCGATGCCGACTGACTGTTCAATCGAAAGTTTAAGGATCAAAGCTGATGTAAGCACATGAAATCAAAGGAGTTGGTGAGCGCGGAAGGAATCGAACCAACCTACTGATTAAGAATCTAAGGAGATTCGATCAAGAATTCCAAGGCGCGTCCTGTGAATTCAGCAGTTTGCGCATGCCAATTCGGAACTGCTGATTCCTAGTCAATAGGTAGAAACTCTCAAATCTTTTTCGACATTCAAGTCGTGAATTGGATTAGCTGTCGTAAAAGGACTCATGAATGCTCTGGACGATGAAAATTTAAGGCCAACAGTATAGTGTGTGCTTCTTACATTCTCAGCAGCGGTCTGCTCCGTCATGAATCCTTGCCTTGAATGAGGCGAAAATCTGTCACGCGTTCCCGCCAGCAATCGAATTGGCCCTCTGGTAAATGCCAGTGAACTTCGGCTCTGGAGGGTACACGAACGTCAGCAAACAACCGATATTGCTCGAATACGCCAGGCCAAGGTGTCACTACGACCGATTTGCCCACTATGCGCGGCCGGTCTGAAGCGACGGCGCTGAGAATGCGCCCTTCATTATCAACTTCGAAGTTTATGGAAGCAGTGACTCGGTTGTCATGAAACGTGACGCGCAAGTGCCTCTCGCTGGCTGCGTCCCAAATTAGATTTGGCTGCTCAGCAAACCCGAAGGGTCGCCAGGGCATTTCGGCAAGGGCACGCATGACCTCTCCTTTGCTCACTGGGGCTCCGCTAAAACGAGCAATTGGAAGGATGCCCAGAAGGTGTACGGCAACAAATCCATTGTGAGACTTGAATTCATCGGTGATTGTGGCCGGCAGCCAACGCATAACTGGTGAATGCGGTTTCCATAAAAATCTAATCCGAGTGGACTGAATGTTTGGTCTGCTGTGAAGGATAGCCATGGCGCATCAGGAGCCATGCGCATCTCGCCTACTTGGCGCAGAAAATCGCTTGGCATTGCGGCGCACCGGAAGGCATAGCAAACCTCCGAATGCGCTCAAGCAGGGCTGCTGTGCGGGTGTCCATCTTCTGATTGTGATGCAGCTCACAATCTAATTTCTGGCCTAACGATGAATGTGCTCCGAGGAAATGAAAAGGCAGGCCCTTTTTGCGCCTGCCCCTTTTCTCATTTCTATTGCGACTACGAGATCGTGGTCACTGGGATGAGCTTCGGCGCTTGTGCTTTGTACAGCGTGATCCTCAGCACGCCGTCCTTCACCGTTGCAATTCCGTTGTTGGGATTCACTGCGATTGGCAGATCGACATACCGGAAGATCTGGTTGTAAACGCGCTCGGTATAGAGCGTCTTCTTCCCCTTCTCTTCCGTGTTGTCATAGATTTTGCCGGTGATGAACAGCCGGTTCGGCTCGATACGGACCTCCAGATTCTTCTCCGTGAAGCCCGGTACTTCTGCTGTCACCAGCAGCTCTTTCTCGGTCTCAGCGATCTCCAGAGGGATGTGGAGAGTCTCGGGAGCATTCAGCATCTCGACCGGACGATATGTATTGAAGAACTTGTTCCAGGTGTCGAAGAGGCCCTCGGTTTCAAACGGGAACATCTTCGGCCAGCCCGGAATGGGGAACTTTAGGTCACGCGGCGTAATGGCTACTTGTCCTTTCATGATTGCACCTCCTATTACTGCCTATATTCAACATCCGCAGTGGCTTTGGCTCCGTGATGCGAGTCACTGTTGCTTGTGACGTACGGAGTAACAGCGCGTCTTGCAGAAAAATGTAGCGAAAAAGCATGACGCGATTGCAAATTTTCTGCCTGCGGACTTTGTTGGTGTGCCTGGCCTGTGGACACCAGAAGCAGTGTCTAGGGGTAAGATCCATGCCCGCGATCTCTGGCAAAGTGAATCAGCCACCGTGTTTCAAGAAGGACGTTAGCCGGCTGTAGCAGACTTAA
>QIBC01000079.1 GCA_003225215.1 Acidobacteriota bacterium | reverse complement strand
TGGCGAACACCGTCATCTTCCCAGCTTGCGCCGGACTGTATCCGTTGCCGGTGCCGTCGAGATCGGCGTACACCCAATCGCGTCCGTTTGTGGTGGTGTAGCGATAAGCGTAATCGAAGTTGCCGATGCTTGACGGCAAGAGACTGCCAACGTATTCGTCGTTGTTGCCGGCGTCAGTATTAAAAGCGGCATCGGTCCAGCTCCAGCCTGGATTCCCTGCCGGCTGGCTTCCGCTCGGACCAAACCCCACCTGCGCGCGCAAACCAGCAGCCGGCCCGGGCTGGTTCGTGACCCCGTCGATCCAGTCTTGGCCGTAGATGTTGGGCGTGCGATTCACCGCGCTGATCGTCTGGGAGATGGTCGGAGGCCACTGCAGATTTGCCCAGCCGATCAAAAGGTGCGGAATACCGCTCACTTCATTGGATGCCTCGCCTTCGTTGCCATCGGCATCAAGAGCCTTCACTACGAAGTAGTACGTGCTGCCGTTTGCAAGTCCGGTTACGGTGAAGCTCGTGCCACTGACTGCGGAAGAGTTTGCCTTCGTGTATCCACCGCCGCTCAACGGACTGCGGTATACGTTGTAAGCCGTCGCGCCCGAGCTTGCATTCCATGTCAGGACAACCTGGCCGGCTGCTTCTTTGGTCACGTTTAATGCGGTAGGAGGAGCGGGTGGTTTGAGGTTCACCGAACCGGTGCACAGCAGCAATGCGCTCTCCGGGCCCACTGTTGCCTGCAGGGCTCCGCCGGTGGTAGTGAAGTTTCCTTCTGTCTGGTTGCCGACCGCCGCGATTGATGTGAAGCTCAAGTTATCTCGCAAGTATCCCGAAACAGGAACATTCACCGTTTGTCGCTGCTGGCCGCGATTAACGATTACGATCGCCGCCTGTTTTCCCGTTTTGCGCCCGAACGCGACGACGTCATTGGCGTCATCTGCGAGCAGCATATGGAAGTCGCCGGCACGCAAGACCGGATTCGATCTGCGAACTCCGATCAGCAAGCGATAGTGGTCGCGCAGCCCCGGATCTGGAGCACTACCAAGGTCCTCCCATGGATAGGTGCGGCGAGTATCCGGATCGTCTGCGCCGTTCATGCCGGCTTCGTCGCCGTAGTAGATGGTTGGTGCTCCAGGCAACCCGAACTGTATGAGCGATGCGAGTTCAACCCGGTGTTTGCCTTCAGTTACGTTCGCCACATTCATCTCTTTGTCGGCGCGCGTATCTGAACCCGGCGTGAGCACCCACAGAAGACGCGCGGTGTCGTGGCTGTCGAGCAAGTTCATCATTGAGTAGTAGGCTGCGTCAGGGTAGTCTTCACGAATTGACTCGAGCCGCGCGGCAAATTCCGAAGGCGACAGCTTGCGGCCGCTGTCGGCAAAGCCCTTGGCGTCGAAATTCTGCGGAGCAAGAAAGCCAATCACCGCATCGCGCAAGCGATAGTTCATGGTTGCATCGGCGCGGTCGCCGCGCAGGAAGCGCAGCAGTGTCGTGTCCTTCTGCCACAGTTCGCCTATGATCAGCGCGTCCGGCTTGGCCTGTTTCGTTACCTTCCGGAAATTCTCCCAGTATCCATTCGGGAATGAACCGTCGCCCATCACATCGAGACGCCAGCCCGACGCCCCCTGTTGCAGCCAGGAACGCGTGATGCTGTTGGGAGCGGTGAGGAAGTACTGCTGCACTGCGGGCAGGCTCTTCGTAATCACCGGCAGGCTGTCAAAACCGGACCAACCGTTGTAATAGGTGTCAGTGCCGCCGGGAGTCGTCGAAGCGCAGGGATGTGGCTCGCTCAGGCCAGGCGCGCGGAATGTGAACCACGTTCTATATTGGGAAGATGCCGATTCGCAGGCACCGCTGGAGACGAAGTGATGGTAGCGGTCAAAAAAAGGGCTGTCGGAGGAGAGGTGATTAAAGACGCCGTCAAGAACGATCCTCACTCCATTCTGATCGGCGTGTTTCGCCAGGTTTTCCCAATCCTTCTGCGTGCCGAAGTACGGATTGATCTTCGCGTAGTCCCGAGTGTCGTATCCATGGTTCGAGGAAGAGTCAAAGATTGGATTGAGATACAGCGTGTTTACCCCTAACCAATTCAGGTAATCCATCTCCTGATCGATACCCTTGAGATCGCCCCCAAAGTAATCGCGTCCGCGCGGCTGCTCGACGTTTCCGCGGCCAGGCGTCGCGAAGCGCCATGGACAGCTTGTGGCCGCATCGGCGTAATTATGGCAGTAACCCTCGGGCAACGTTCCCCAGGGCAATGCGATGACAGGATCGTCGTAGCGCAAGTCCCCAGTCTGCGGATCGTTATTGTGACGCCCATTGCGAAACCGATCCGGGAAGATCTGATAGATAACCGCGTCTTTGGCCCAGCTTGCGCTTTTGAAATTGGGATCGTAGAACATCAGTGCATAGCTGTTGTCCACCAGTCCCACGGTGGGTGCACCGAGCCCGCCATCGAGCGCCGCCGTGTTGTCGGCATAGTACGCCGTGCTGGTTCCGTCAGTGACGATAAAGCGATACCAGAAATTATTGGGCACATCGGACTTGATCGTCGCTTCCCAGAAATCACAGGTATGGCTGCCCAGCCCGTCCTGATAGCATGGCACGTCGCTGGCCGCGATCTGCATAGGAACTACCTTCTCGGCTGCGGCATTCACGTCATAATTGCGCAGGCTTACGCCGGTCACATCGTTGTGAAAGGTGCGGAAGCGAATCTTCACCGAGCTGCCAGCCGGCACCGCACCGCCAGGCGAACGATAGAGAGGATCGCGCGAATCATGACGCAGCCCGTCCCACTCGACATTGTTATCGTGCGACGGACTGCCGCCGATAATCGTGAGCATGTGCGAGGAAGGATCGTAATTAAAGGTGACTTGGGCGGAACTGCCTTGAACTACAAAAGGAATATTCGCCCCATTTTGGATCCCGTTTGCGCCATAGTTCGAATCCCAGCTTTCGTTGATGGTGACCTTCGCCTCATAGTTCCCATGTGGAATCGTAACTGTGAAGCTGTACCGGCCCGTTCCGGCCGGGTCTTCAAGCCATGAGCGCAGGCACCCCGGATCCCAATCGCCCGAGCACCCGATCTCCGACTGATAGCTGCCCGGCACGGTGGCAATCAAGCTGTTCACATTGTCGGTGATCCAGTGCGTCTTATTGTCGAAGTAGAACTTGACGCTGCGCGCGACGGCCAGATTAAGAGGGATGTTGTCACCGCCGGGGGCGGCATGCAGTCCGTAGTTCACGTCCCAAGTGCCATTGAGGGCGGCTTTGTAATTCCAATTTCCAGCGGGAAGGTTGAAGGCCCTCTGCCACACGTCGTCGTTCGCATCGTAAGTCAGAAAAGTATTGCCGCACGAAGGGTCCCAATCGCCCCCGCATCCAAGTTCGGATTGCAGGTCACCGGCGATGGTGACGGAAGTCTGAGCGAAGAGGCGGTTGGATGGGAAAACTGAGAGAAGAACTGCGAACACCATCGAGCGGGTAAATCGAAACTTCATGAGACCCCTCCCTAACACGATCGAGCAGTCGAGAGTGTACCCCGAACTGAGTCACTGTCAAATAGTGGGGAGGCCAAATTGAATCAAGCACTATCCTGAAAACGTACTTATGCGAAACCACCTGCGCTGAGAATCAAATGCCAACCGGCTGGCAGAAAATCATGTTGTTTTCGGACGCATTCTCCGGCCCGGCCGATTCAGCAGTTGCTCTTCCTTGAGCCGTGCCGGTCTCCTCTGCGCTGCGGCTCTTTGCCCGCTGCTCCTTCCGCCCGTACCGCGATCATCTGCGAAACTCTTCAGAAACCAACTTCTTCGCGAGACACTCCAAAAAAAGTTCAAGCTGGGCAGCACTTTTAAGATCTTAGACTCGAGGACTGCGTGGATCGTCTGCGACCCAGAAATAAACATTGTTTCTTGCACGAGGCGGATCTCTCCATGTGTCAACTGATGCCGATGAGGGAGCACTCGGATCGAACGCATGATCGGAGGTTGCCCCGAATTTTCCAACAACGGCTGCCGCTGCTATTTCCTTATTCGGGAACTTTATAGCCAATTTCTTGGGCAACTCAGTCCTATGACCGAAGTACAAGCCTCAATCTGGGAATTACTGACACGTTTTTCAGCGATACAAAGACGGAGGTCTCGAAAAAGCTGGTTCCACTCCATCCGTACCAACTCGATGATCTGAGGGCTTGGCGCGCGGTGGGCGCCTTACCCCGAGGATGACGATTGGGTCTTTGCTTCCCACCGCGCGAAGGGGGTTAAGCCCTATTGGCCGGACATGATTCGCAAGCGGTGGATCATGCCGCTGGCGAAGCGGCTTCGCATCAACAAGCAGGTGGGCTGGCACACGTTTCGCAGGACGTATGCCACGCTCCTCAAAGCCAACGGCGAGGACGTCAAAACCGTGCAGGAATTGTGTCGGCACGCGAACCCCGCTACGACTCTCATGCTTTATGCGCAGGCGATTCCCGAGACGGTACGCGCGGCGCAGGGCAGGCTGGTGGAGATGGTGCGGCGGTCTCCCGGGCGCGGAGGTGCTTAATGTGCACTAATTTGCACGGAGAAAACGGCCTTTGAACTCTAAGTGCTTGAAAAGAGTGGTAGGCACGAGGAGACTCGAACTCCTGACCTCTACCGTGTCAAGGTAGCGCTCTAACCAACTGAGCTACGCGCCTACATCGGAGCGGGCAAATAGTATTCTAGTCGTATGCGCAGGACAGCGGCAATGGCAGCGCGCTAATTGCTTGAGCCGGTTGGAGCCGAAGTTTCAGCTACATTTCCTGCCGCGAAGCGATTGGGCTGTGGACGGTAGCCGTTGCGTGTCCGCACGTGATAGTTCTTGAGGTGATCCCCCATCAGCTTGACTGTGATATTGCGCCAGCCATGATTCGGATTCGATTTCGGATAATAGCTGAGCGAGTAGAGGTGTCCCAAGTCGTCTCGAATGGAGGCGAAGGCCTTTCTTTCGTCTCGCCAATTCTTCGAGAAGTACGCTTTGCCACCCGTCGCGGCGGTCATGCGCTCGAAGACAGCGGTCGAGACAGGCTCCAACCTGGCCTCGCGCGTGCTGATCATGTAGATAGGGATCCCTGCCGATTGAGCCAACTCGGCAACATCCTCTGGAGGCACAACGCTTGAATTGTCGGGACCGTTGGAGAAGACCACTACCACCTTTCTTCCGTTAGTTCCAGCAGCATCTTTCACCGTCAACAGAAGTGAGTTATACAGCGCAGCATCGTCCCCGGCGACGGTTGTTCGCACTCCTCGGACGACTTCTGAGCGGTCCGAAGTTAACGACGCAGCCCGCGACAAATCGCGGCTGTAGGAATAGAAGGCAATCTTGTCCGCCTTCTCGAGCGAGCGAACAAACTCCGCAATCGCATCTTGCGCGAAAACGAAGCCGCGATACATGTAATTGCTGGTGTCGAAAAGAATATAGACGTTTGATCCAGCGATGGCGGCTCCAAGGGTGTCAGTTTGCTCAGCAGGAGTAGCCGGCGGAGCCGGAAATGAAGCGTCCAGAGGTTTGCCTTCGTCCTGCGCGACGTCACCCACGCTGCGCGCGGGTCCGTTGCCCTCGCCAAAGAATGCGATTTTTTCGGGAAGTGCATCTTCTGTTATTTGGAAGTCCGTAGGCTTTAGTCCGGTTACGTAGTTTCCTTTACCGTCGGTGACGGCAACGTTGAGTTGCACGAGATCCACGGAGACCTGGAACTGCGCCTGTTGCGCATGCAGCCACGTCGTAGAGGCGCCGATTATCACGACTACTATTACAGATATTTGAAAATATCGTTTGGTCATAGGGTTCTTCCAAGGTTCATGCTGGGCCGACTCCGCGTTGTCTGTAAATGCGGCATGCGATACGCCTAATTCCGAGGCGCGTTGTTCGCCTCCAGCACTGAATTGACCTTTCCCTGGCGGAATTCGTCGCCAGTTTCGCGAGTGGCGCGAAGCAATGCCGGCCAGTCTTCGAGATCTGTAGCAAAGATTTTTTCCACCATCCGACGGGTAAGTTCTGGCACCAGACGGTTCAACATCACCGGCGAGTATTCTTTTTCGTCAGCCAAGCGCGCCCAGTACAAATTATTCGAGTCCCAGGATTCCGCGAGGAACCGGCTCGAGTAGCCCATGAAAGCCGGGAATGGCGGCAGGTTCAGCAACTCACGAGCGTAGCTCTGGGCCAAAACGGGATGTGGAACTCCGAAATCGCGCGACAGGCGTTCACGGCTGACTTCGCTGGGATACTGCTGAACCAGGCTCTGCAGTTCCTTTCCCGACTGACCGAGCAGGTCGGCCTGATCGGGATATCGATGCGAGAACTCACTGGCCAGGTAAAAGGCATCTGCCGGCGTTACGCGGGCAAGCACATCGGGCGCTCTCGCCGTCCGCAGGCTACGCTGCACGTGTTCCAAATTCCTGGGGGACAGGCGGTCCGACAGGATCTCGATTACCTTGCTTCGTACATCCTCGTTTGTTTGCGAGGCCGTCAAAAGCTCTTCGCCCGCCCGCTGGTAGAGCGTGATGGCATGCAGCTCATTTCGACTGACGTCCCACCAGCGCGGCACAATCGCACTCGTCAGGATTCCCGGCACAACGGCTCCCCAGATGAGCGCCTGTACATTCTCAGGTGTAATGAAATCCTGCTCGGCTTGCGCGAGCACGTAAGGCAGATCGGCCAGTGATCCCACGAGATGCGCGCCGCCGCCTGCGGGCGAACCGGCGCCAAACAACTGTGGGGCCCTCCAACTTGCGCGCTGCATGCCGACTACGGTGTCTCCCGAGAAGTCATGTGAGCGCACGAACAAAGGATTGTGATGCAGAATCTGAGCTCCGGGCGGTTCATAGTAGGCGTAATTGAGTCCCACGAGCGTGTCTCGGAGGAACGAGGCAAGTTGTCCGCGCGCCTGAAAGACCTGGTCTGCCGAAGCCGGCTGACGAACGATCTTAGAGAGATCGGTCTGCATTTCCAGATCGGTGTGACGGTTGTTATAAATTCCCGCGCCCCATTCTTCCCGCTCACTCTTCTTGAAGATAGGTTGCGGCATCTCGAACTCACGCAGTTCACCTGCCAACGACGTCAAGTGGGCCGATGATGCCTTGACGTGATCGACATCCTGCAGACCATCGCCTAACCCAATCAGAGTGTCCAGCGAGACCAGGCGTTGGGCATCGAGTACAGAGCGCATTCGCGCCGCCACTTCCTGATGCATGCGCTGTCCTTCAGGAGTGGACTGATGCGGGCCGGCAAGCAGGTCGATGAGTTCACCTTGCGACACCTCAGGCTTGCCTGTAGCGACCACCATCAACTCTCGCAGTGAGCTGCGTCCTGCGTCGAACACCCCTGTAGAGGTCGTGACCCTGTTGAAGGGATAAATGACTCGCTGAAACGATCCATTTAGATCCTTTTTGGGAATCTGGTTCTGACGAGCCAATATCTGCCAAAGGCCAATGCTGGATTGGAACATGCCAAGGGCATTCCCGCGGATGTAATGGTTCGGAAGGTTGTCGAGCCGTTCCGCCGCATTCAGAAAAGCTGTAATTGACGCGTCGTCCAAAGATGGGAACTCAGAGAAAAGGAGGTACTGATCTCCAAATTTGGAGAACTTGCTCGCCATCAACCCTACAGTCTCGGGGCTCAGGTGGTGACGCGGACCTCGGCCGCCGTCGAGCTCCGTCAACATCAAATAGGCTTGGAGCGGTCCTACTTCTGTATCAACGCGAGAGATGGCTACCAAAGCCTCGAGCAACTGCTCCGAGTCGTTCCAACCGTGAGCTTTCTTCCCCCAATCGCGTGTTACATCGGCGTAGTTCTTCTGATGAAGCACCCGCTTCCATACTTCAAGATTCCCGGGTACGTGAGGCTCGCCGTTTGACTCCCACTCCATTCGAGTGAGTAGAAGTAGGAGGCCAGGGGCAGGACGAAACACCGATCGGGCGGCTTCCGCCGGAGGAGCGTCCTGACGTCGGAGTGCTTCGTAGAAAGGCTTAAGCCTGCGAGGCTCCGTGAAATGTGCCTGCTGAGTTCGATTTACGCGAGAGAGAGAGTCGAAATATGCGGCAAGCCAGCCGCTGTCCTTCGTGACCAATTTGGCAACGAAATCTCCGCCGGCATCGGGACCCACGCCCACCAAATCGCGCCAGACGCCATCAGCCCCAGGGCCGCCCGGTACCGCGACATGGCCGGACCGGAAGCGAATGCGGCTCCCGTAGAAATCCAGCACGGGTCCATAAGGAGCAAGGCGCTTCAAGCCCGGAGACTGGCGGAGCGCAACCTGGGTGTCGGGATCCATTTGTGCGAAGGCCCAATAGAGGCGCGATAAGGCTGAATCTCGGATTAGAGAGTCAATGAGATTCTTGTTTCCCGTCCAGTCCGCCTCGGTGAAGAGCATGGGAACTCTTGAGCTGCGGAAAGGGTACGAAAAGGCTTGACCGCCCTGGAGCGTTTTCTCCAATTCCGGTAATGGGAATCCAGAATCGATCGTAACGAACGCTCTTTGTGGGTCTGCTGTCTCGAGATAGCTGCCCGACTGTCCGCAGTCGGTACGGGTGCGATATCCAAGCACCTGAAGGAGAGGTTTTGCCTGCTCGCAATTGGCGACGCGAAGCACGCCCTCAGCACCGGCCATCACATCCAGCTCTCGCGCCTGCTGAACATACCGGCTTAGCAGAATGAGAAACTCCGTCGGACGCACATGGGCCGACGGTCCTTCATAACCTAGCAAGAAGACATTCCGTGCCAGAAGAGGAATTACTTCGTCGGGTGCAGCTTTCTGGCTGATTCCTGCCATGCGCAGGAAAGACCGCAATGGTCCAGGAATCTGAATTGTGGCTTCGGAGGATTGGGAATCGGCCGCAGGGCTCGTGATACCAGGGTTACTGCCCCATGAGTGGGGCGCGAAGCAAGAGCAAATGAATAGAAACACTGCTGCGCAAACTGAGCGCGGGCAAAAACTGAATTTCATGGCTGGAGCCCTCTCCGAACCGTAGAGACACCTGCCAGCTAATCTTCGCGGGGACGAAACGGGATAGAAACGTCGCCCTAACGGCTTGGCAGACCGAACGCCTGGAAAGGCCCAATTTCGTCGAACGCCGCTTAAATTAGGGGTTTTGGCTTTTTCTGGTCCTTGGTGTCCCCCGAGTCCCTCGAACAAAATCGGCCCACAAGATAAACCATCTAGGACGCTAAGTCCAAGGCCAATTGCAGCCAGAGAGCGGGCCATAAAGAATTGCTCCCGGGTAGAGTTTATTGTGCGAAATCGAGGCTGTGCGGCTCACTCGTGTCGGATGGGCTGCATTCGGCGGAGAGGACCCGTCGTGTAGGCTGAAGCCATGGAGATTCAACTGAGCGAGGTTGAAGCTCGGGTCTTGGGCGCACTAATCGAAAAAGAGATTACGACGCCGGATTACTACCCGCTTTCACTGAATGCCTTAGTGAACGCATGCAATCAAAAGAACAACCGTGAGCCCGTGATGAATCTCGATGAAGAAGCTGTGCGGCAAGCCCTCGATGGTCTGCAGACGCAAAGGCTCGCGGGTAGCTCCAGCGGCGCCGAAAGCCGAGTCACGAAGTACGAGCATCGCGTTCAAGAGGTGTTCAACTTCACCCGCGGGGAGACCGCGATTTTGTGTGTACTCCTATTGCGGGGGCCCCAAACTCCTGGAGAACTTCGCGCACGAACCGAGCGCATGTTCCATTTCGAGCACCTTGATGATGTGCAGTCTACGTTGCAACGTCTGATGGAGCGTGAGCCGCCACTTGTCGCCGTATTGCAGCGCCAGCCTGGAACGAAAGAGTCGCGCTACATGCATTTGTTCTCGGGGCATGTAGCCGCGCCGGCCGAGGGGAGGACGAGAATTCGTGAGAGTGAAGATGGTCGGATCAGGGGACTGGAGGAAGAACTCGAAAAACTTCGTGCGGATGTTGATGAAGTGAAGCGACAACTTGCGGAGCTACGTCGACAACTCGAATGAATACTGGACTGAGATCGAGACGCTAGGATCATTATTGCCGAAGAGTTGGCTTTTCTAACTCGACGGACTTCTTACCGCCATCTGCGGAAGTTGCTTTTGGGCGTGTTGAACGCATGCCGATCAGTGGTCCCTGGTAGCTCAATTCACTCGCTTCTCGATCGCGGCTGGCATTCTGCATCGTGGTCACCTCGGCAACTGCTACAGACACTTTATCTCGGGCCGAAGAAGCCGACTAGATTACCAAAGGAACTGACATTCATGCATCTAAGCAGCAGATTTTGTGAGACTTAACGCAGCTCTGATAGGACACGTGGTGGCCGTGCGCCTTTAGATCCGCTTGGCCCGGCAAGGATTAACCGCGTCTTAAATCTGTAAAAAAAACCGGCCGTGCCTCCCCCAAAGGCACAGCCGGCCGAACAACCTCGAATGAAACCGATCTGGTCTGACTAGTCTCCTGTCGCCATGGCTGCGCGGGCAGCAACTGCGACCGGTGCTGGAGTCGTCTCCTTTGCGCCACCGAAGTAGCTCTTGTAGGAGTGGAAGACTCCGAACATCACCGGCAGCACGAACAGCGGAACCTGCCAGCCGATCTTCACCGTTGCTGCGAGAACCAGACCGGCAATCGCCGCGCTGGCCACGAAGTACGGGAAGGAAAGCTGGAAGATGTTGCCCCAAACTTTCAGGGCATTCTTCGCTTCCGTGAGCGAGATGACGATGGCCACCGGAACTGTGTTGGCAACGAAGAATCCGCCTGCAGCCAGAGCCAGCACCAACCCATGCGAACTAGTCATGTTGTTGAGTGCGGGATAGCCAAACAGCAGACGTGTTGCCGCTACAGCCAGAGCCATGTTGCTGAAGTTGAAGATAGCCTGCACGGTATTGAACTTCTGCGTTGCCCGCGGCAGGCACTGAACGAACGTCGAGAAGCACGCTACGGCCAGAGCTTCCGACGGGCTCATCTCGGCCACTGCGACCAGGATGAACGGCAAATTCACTGACATGCTTCCAGTGAGTCCCGGCAGTTTCACTTTCAACCGCGCCGCCAGGCAGGCCACCAGAAGGAAAGAGACGAACCGTACATGATCAGCCGATTGGGCATGCAGGACGGCGTGCGCCAGCACTGCGAAACCGGACAGAATCACGAGTGCGATAAACAATTGTGCTGATCGAGAGGTTTTCACAGAACACCTCCCGTCGGAGTCGGGTCGCTTACTGATTCGCCATCGGTTATCGTGCCGCCTGAATCCGTGGTGTCGGCATCAGACGCGTCGCCAGGGTCGCCATCGCTCAACGCGTTGAGAGTTCCGTCGTCGAGCTGACCCCAGACCACGCTCTGACCCCAAACCATGCTGCAGGCGTCAGTGCCGACCTGGCCCCACACGACTGAGTTGCCCCAAACCATGGAGGTGGCGTCAACTTCCAATTGACCCCAAACAACTGAGTTTGCGAACACCCCCGACTGTCCCCACACCATCGACTGTCCCCAGACCACCGACAGGCCGTTCATCAATGTCGCGGTCTTGGTAATCGAGTTGAAGACAACCGTGGGCGAAGCCGCACCGCCGTTGACGGTACTGCTGTCACCCAGAGCGGCCTGGATGTCCAGATAGCCGGCGCCGATCGTGAAAGCGTCATATTGTGACAGGTAAGTGTTGCCCTTGACGTCGCGACCCCAACTGTTGCCTCGTGCCGGATAGCCTTTCCAGGCACTCCGCATCATGCGCGCCTTGATCATGTCCGGCGTGACGTTGGGATTGCTCTGGATCATCAATGCAGCGCCACCAGCTACTACAGGAGTGGCCATGCTGGTGCCGCTCAACTGCATGTACTGCGGTCCAGGTGAAGTTGCGCCGCAACTGGTATCACCAGTGAAGACATCACAAAGCCATGTGAGCTGCGTCGGCTTGATGACGGCTCCGACAGGAGCGATCTGGCTCAAAGTCGATCCCGGCGAAAGCAGCGAGGTGATCTTGTTTCCCGGAGCCATGATGTCTGGCTTCAGGATGTGGTCGAGCAGCGATGGTCCCTTGGAACTGTAGCTCGCGACGATGTCGTCTGTTCGCGTCCAGGTTCCCTGCGGGCTCATCGCGCCAACCGTGATTACGTTGGGATCGTTGCCGGGGGCTTCGATCGTGGCGTAACCCTGTTCGCCGAAGCTGTTGTCGCGCCCCATATTGCCGGCTGCGGCTACAACTACAATTCCGGACTTCCAAGCTGCCTCAACTGCCTGGCAGAGAGGATCCAGCGTGTAAGACTCATACACCGGACGTCCGAGCGAGATGTTGATCACGCGAATGTTGTACTGGTTCTTCAACTGAATCGCGCGATTGATAGCCGCAATCACCAGACTGTCGGAGCCGCCGCCATTGGCGTCGAGTACGCGCAGGTTGATGATGTTGGCGTTAGGAGCGATGCCGAAGAAGCGTCCGGCAGAATCGTGACCATTGCCGGCCACAATTCCGGCAACGTGCGTGCCATGCCCATATTTGTCGCCAGTGCTGGGATCTCCCGGCACGAAGCTCTCGCTGTACACGACGCGAGAAGACTTCATGTCCGTGGTCTGCAGGTCATCGTGCTGATACACGCCACTATCGATGACTGCTATGCCGATTCCAGATCCGTCGACGCCGTAGTTCTGGCGCGCAATGCCATCGTTTACTGGTTGTGGTGCATCGTCCCATGCCGACTTGTTCTGGCGGTCAGGGGAAACATACCTCACCCAGCCGTTCGAGAGCAGTTTCTCCAGCACTGCCACCGGAACGTTGGCCGCTACCGCACCGATTCCCGTAAGGTTTTGGTTGATGCTGCGGGCGAACTTCTTTACCTGCCCAGGAGGCGTGCCCGGCGACAACTGGATGATCACGCTCACCGTGCCATCCGGGTTCACCTTGAAATTGTCGAGGTCGGGCGCCGCTTTAGGTCCATACTTGCCTTTACCTGGCGCTGCGATCGCTGTGCTTAAGAACATCAGCAGCATCGCGGCAACCAGATGCAAGCGCCAGAACCTGGCTGCTGCACCCTTCGTTGTAGTTTGCGGTTTCATTGAGTTCTGCTTTCCTACTCCCTGCAAAAATTTGTGAACTGCTCTGGGGAGGTCCACTTTCTCTGCTGCCGCATTTGCATGCGGGCTAAAGCGAAGCACTGCTTAGGAGCCCCAAACTGCTGAGGCCACTGCGCTAAGCGCGTGTTTCACTTGCGGGGAGGAAAGGTTGAACCCAGCCACAATAGCCAACGTTAGGCTGAGCACGATAGCGACGGTTTTGCTGCTCTTGGACATAGCGGTGACGAATACCTCGCCCGCTGTAAGTGCAAGCCGACAGCCAGAGCTGTGGAAATGTATAAGTCCTTGTTTTACAGCTAATTATCTGGAATTTTCGTGCTGGGACACTGGGACAGTTCGTCTGCCTCAGAATGAGAACCAGAACAGTAAACGAGAACTAAGCTGCTGAAAATATTAGTGTTACACGGATGGGGACAGGGTAGAGACATTTTGGCGCAAACTTGGCGCAATGCAGCGGCTCAACTGGCGATGAATTCCCGTAAGGATTGGGAATGGACCGTCGCTGCGTAGTCCGCGAAGCCTTGTAAGTCGACCTTTTCCGGTGGCATGGGGAACCTTTATTACCTCCTGACGCGAGTTGTCGCCACTCACAAGCTTGCGGCTCATTGAGAGTCCATTACCTGGTTGCTAACACGGTTCTGTCCGTTTCCGGACATTCTCATTCAGCCGCGAACACAGGTTTCAACGAATCGCCGCCCAACATGCCATTTATCCCTGTATTTTTATTAAGTTACAGCTTGGATTGCTTTGGCAGGTCAAGCGCACTAGCGGTGACAGTCATGGATATTCAGAGACCATCAAATGCCGCAGCGAAGCGTAGGCGGCGGATTATTATTTCGGCTCTTGCCATCATCTTTATTGCGGGAGTTACGCTTGGGCTATCGCGGCTAAAACCCGCCGCTCCGAGCGTTGAACGTTCCACTATCTGG
>QIBC01000421.1:1275-2733 GCA_003225215.1 Acidobacteriota bacterium | reverse complement strand
GCCTGATTTGATTGGCATCTGGTCGGCAGACCCGGACCTCCCCATACTCAGCAAGATGTTCGATACCGAAATGCGGACTCCACCCTTGCTGCGCTATCAATCGCTGGCGCTGGTCGCCCACAGCATGGGAGGACTGATCGTGCAGCAGGTCCTGGTGGAAAATCCTGAACTCGCCAAACGAGTTCGGCACGTCATCCTTTTCGGAACACCCAGCGCCGGACTTCGCAAGGCGGCCTGGATGCCTTTCTGGAAGCGCCAACTGAAAAACATGGCGGAGGGGAGCAGCTTTATCACCGAACTACGGAGTGAGTGGAAGAACCTCTATGGAGCAAAGCGTCCGTTCAATCTCCTCGTAGTCGCAGGTGCAAGCGACCAGTTCGTACCGCCTGCCTCGTCACTAGACCCATTCGATACGCGTCTGCAGCGCGTAGTGGTGGGCGACCACCTCAACATCGTCAAGCCGGCTAACGCGGACGCTCCCAGCGTCAGCCTGCTGGTTTCCACTTTGGCACAAGGGGCTGCACCCGACCCTGATTCCATTTCCGAACTCCGCCTGGCATCGGAACGGCCGGGCACGGACGTGCCCGCACTTGTTCAAAAAGTTCAGGCCAGCACCAGCGAGATGCCGGTGAAGGTTGTGGTGGATGCTGCTTTGGCTCTTGAGAGGGCTGGCCAGCGCGGCCAAGCGATCACGCTGCTCGAGCAGTACAAGGACCGGGACACAGATATCAAAGGGACGCTTGGCGGCCGCATGAAACGCATCTGGCTAGAGAGCGATCAGAAGGAGTACGCGGACCGGGCTTTGAATCTTTATCAGGACGCGCTGAACCGAGTTCGGACGCCCGACCAGATCTACTATCTCGCCATCAATGTTGCGTTCATGAAATTCGTTTACGGCAACGACATCGCCGGTGCTCAGGCGATGGCGAAACTGGCACTGCAGCACTCTTTCCCGCCTGCCAACGATGTTTGGAAGACCGCGACCGTAGCGGAAGCTTACCTGTATCTCGATCGCCTGCAGGACGCGGTTCAGGAATACCGAAGGCTGCTTACTCTCGAGGCCGAGCCGTGGAAACATCAGTCGTCCTCTCTGCAGGCCGGGCGAATCGCCGTCAAACTTGGCAATCGCGCTTTAGCAGAACAACTGGAAGGGATCTTCACCCCCGGTGCGCGGCAGGCGAACCGCATCTTTGTCAGTTACAGTCACAATGATCGTCCCTGGGTCGACCGTCTCAACGCGATGCTCGCTCCCTATCTCCGCAATGCCGAGTCGGAAGTTGATCTCTGGGAAGACACACGAATCAAGCCGGGAGAACTGTGGGACCCGGAGATCAAAAATGCCTTGCAGCGGGCTGGAGTCGGCGTGGCTCTGGTGAGCGCCGACTTTCTCGCCTCCACCTATGTCATGGAAAAGGAATTGCCCGTTATGATCCAGGCGGCCAAGGACGGCGACCTGCA
>QIBC01000421.1:0-1238 GCA_003225215.1 Acidobacteriota bacterium | reverse complement strand
GCTAAAACGCGCGAATGAACGCACGCCGCAAATACATTAAGCGCGCTTCTCAGTTTGTCATAGCTGTACAGCTTGACTTACAGACTGACGGCTTTATCTACCAGAAGTGGGACAGCGTGCAGAGATGCAAGCCCGGTGACTGGCTGGTAAACAACAACGGCGATACCTACACGGTTGACCGCGAAGTCTTCGCCAGGACATATCAGCAACGGCATCAGAAGCCAGGCACTTACGTCAAAGTGACTCCAGTCTGGGCCGAGATCGCAACGTCGGCCGGAGCGGTCCGTACCAAGGAAGGGAGCACGAGTTACGAAGCGGGAGACTATCTGGTCTATAACCAGCCCGATGGAGGCGACGCTTACGCGATACGCCGGGCAGAATTCGAGCGCATGTACGAGGCTGCCAATAAGTCAGCATCACAAACGTAGGACAGTTCCCCGGCAAGAAACAGTCATTTGAGGCAAACTTCAGAGTCCCGTTTTGCGCATGCGACTCATGTCCATCAATAAGGCTTGCGCGGACACTCCTCTGCCGACGAAGTCCTGAAACACCTGCTTCGAAGAACGCTCAAGGCCATATCGATATACATACTGACTAAGCCATGGATACCAGCTTGTATCCCCCTGTGAGAATGTGGCCTTATTCGGGACCGTTGTAGTTTTAGCCGGATGTCAGCAGTAATGAAGGAAGCCATTGCATAGCGCAGCATGTACCCCGGGGGCGTTGATCAGCTGGCCACGCAGCGCTCACCAAGCGACCTCCCGGTGCGGCGTGCGCTAAGAGGCCACAGTGAGGGTATCGCAGCGATCTTGCCGAGTGCACAAGGATGGATTTTGACCGCAGGTTCAGATGGCAGCGTACTTGAGTGGCAAGAGGCGATCCTCACGCATCCGGAAACAGAGGGAGTAAGGAAACACGACGAGTTCGAATACCGGACGGGCTTTCACGGACCGCGAAATCCGAGGGCCCTCACGGCAATCGCTGTAAGCCAAGACGGGAGAGTGATTCTCAAAGGAGGGCTGAACGGACAGGGTCAATTGTGGGACGGAATCGAGCACGTACTCATCAGCGACCGATTCGTCGGCCACACGGAGGCAATTCGTGCCGTGGCTTTCGCCCATGACGGAAATCTTTTTGTAACCGCTGATGCCTCGAAAATTCTTGGGTGGCCGGGTCCTAACCGCTGGGCCGACCTGCTCTGCTCAAAGCTTGCCTAGAATATGAGTCGGCAGCACTGG
>QIBC01000264.1 GCA_003225215.1 Acidobacteriota bacterium | reverse complement strand
ACCTGCCGGAATCCCCCCTGATCCTGGGGACGGGTAGGACGGTAGTAGATCGAGTATTGATTGCGAATATCGCGGGCGACAGCGCGCGCGATCTGATCGACTTCACCGACGTCTTTGGGAAAGAAGGCGACACCGCCAGTGTGCTGCGCCAATGAATCAAGAGCGCGCCTGGCGCGCTTCTCGCGCTCGCCGCCGAGAATTCCTATGGAGTAAACGACCGGGCCGCTGTCGTCCTGCACTCGGCGCACAGCTTGTTCCAGAGTGTCGGTACTGGCATTGTCTTCGCCGTCGGTTACCACTAAGAGCACCTTCTTTTCACGGCGGCCCTTCTTGGCAAGGTAATCAGCGGATGCGACCACGGCGTCGTAAAGTGCAGTTCCACCTCGGGAATCGATCTGCTGTAGACCTTCCTGCATCTTCGCGATATCGCTGGTCAGATCAGTGTCGATAATAGCTTCATCGCTGAAATTTACGATGAAAACTTCATCCTCAGGATTGCTGCCTTTTACAAGGTCGAGCGCCGCCGTGTTCACAGCCTGGCGCTTGTCGCGCATGGAACCGGAGTTGTCGACCAAGATTCCGATTGAGACTGGAATGTCCTCACGAGTGAAGCGTGTAATTTGCTGCGGCTGCCCATCCTCAAACACGGTAAAGTCGTTCTTGTTCAGGTTAGTTACGAGCCGCGAACGTTGATCAACCACGGTTGCATGCAGCACGACTTCCTGAACCACGACAGGAATGAGGTACCCGCCGTTCTTTGTCTTTGTGACTTCTCCACTTTTGGGAGAGGGAACACTGACCGTGGGTCCGCCTACATTCGGAGGAGGGTTAGAAGCTTCGGTCTCGGCGTTAGTCTGCGGCAACGTTTTCCCTGACTGATCCTCCAGCGGAATACCGGCGGAATCGACGAGAATGTTGTCGGTGCCCTCCCGGTGCACGCCACTCCGAGCGCTGGATTGAGGCGGAGCCTGGCTTTGCGAGGCAGGAGATGGCTGGGCCGGCTGACTCTGCTGCGCAATCACAAAAGACGCACAGAACATCAGCAGGAAGAGGGCTGCCACGCGGGGCAGCTCATTCCGTAGG
The DNA here is from genome assembly GCA_003225215.1 of Acidobacteriota bacterium. Classification (GTDB taxonomy): domain Bacteria; phylum Acidobacteriota; class Terriglobia; order Terriglobales; family Acidobacteriaceae; genus Gp1-AA112. The sequence continues at coordinate 3,018 of QIBC01000264.1, read as the reverse complement.
TGCATAGTATCCGGTCTTTGCATGTACAGTGAGTGGCGGCAGACCCTTCGGCGCATTCAGCTTTACCTTAATCTTGCGCCACTTGCCATCGTGAGCTGCATTGATTGGACGGTACCCGAGCACATATTGGTTGCGCAGCTCTACTCCAATCTTCGTTGCAACATCGGCCAATTCATTCACATCGTCCACGCGGAACATGCGTCCGCCGGTCACGTCGGAAATCTCATTCAGCAGGTAAGGCCCGTAACGCTCCTCCGGGGTCGCAGCGCTATTGTCGAATAATCCGATGGCATAGACCTCCACGTCGGCCTCTTTCACCAGGGATTTAATCTCGCTGTCGGTGTAACGGCTGCGATTATCGCCGCCATCGGAGACGATGAGCAATGCCTTCTTCTCGTGATGCGCCGACTTCATCTTTTTCATGCCCATGTAGATTGCATCGAGAAGTGCAGTCCTTCCTTTTGCATTTGCAAACACGAGCCGACTCTGAATGTCTTCAATTGAGTTCGTGAAATCGGCCAAAAGCTCAGGCTTGTCGGCGAACCCGATCATAAAGAATTCATCGTCGGGGTTCGCGGTCTTGAAGAATTCCACCACGGCCTGTTTGCTTTTTTCGATCTTGTTGCTCATGCTGCCGCTTAGATCGAAGATCACGCCGAGTGAGAGCGGCGCGTCTTCACTTGAGAATGAGCGAATCTGCTGTCCCTGGCTGCCTTCCGACAATAGGAAATTCTCGCGCTCAAGGCCGGTGACGAGCCGATTCATGGGATCGGTCACCGTGACGGGAACAAGCACCAGATTTACATCGACCTTGATGCGTCGATCCGTTGTCTTCAGACCGATCGACGGTGTACTCACATCTGGACTCGCTACTGCGCTTGCAGGCTCCGCTTTCGCTCGAGGAGCGATGTGAACGTCAGTGATGTCTCCGGCGCCTTGGGCGAATCCGGCAGCCGCGAAAATTACGATCAGCGCGAGAAAACTCGCAAAACGCAGGAAGGCTTTTTGGGTTGACGCCGTGGCAAAAAGCGCCTGCCAATTCGTCGAACGCTTGCCGATCAGGGAAACAGAAACTGATGGCCCGCTGGTCCCGGGCATAGGTCAACCCCTATTGTTTAGGCGATACTACCATAGGCCCGAATGCAAATTGTCTTCGGGTCAGTGAGCAATTCTCATTCCTTAAGATGTGCTTCTCTCAGTAGATGGTTACCTGTCATCCACGCGCCGAAGTTCGCCTGATTGTTTTCGCCGTACTGATAAAATTCAACTGTCATAATTGACGAGTGAGGAGTTTTAGGGTCAACCGACCCGAGAGATGGCCCAGATTTCTGCTTTCCCTGCCCTCCGCTACGATCCAGAGAAGGTTCGTTTAGCCGACGTTGTTACTCAGCCTTACGACAAGATCACTCCCCAAATGCAGGACGGCTACTACAAAGCCAGCCCCCATAACTTGGTAAGGATCATCCTTGGACGTCCTGAAGGAAGGGAAACGGAGGGCAAAAACCGCTATACCGACGCCGCTGATTGCCTTAAAAATTGGCGTCAAGCCGGTATTTTTGCCCAGGATCCGCCTTCAATTTACGCATATTCGCAGCGATTTCTGGTTCCCGGAAGCTCCGCGACCGTTGAGAGAAGAGGGTTTATCGCTGCGGGAACCCTTTACGACTACGCCGAAAGGGTGGTATTTCGCCACGAACAAACTCTAGCTAAGCCCAAAAGCGACCGCCTAAGCCTGCTGCGAGCCACGCATGCGCACTTCGGACAGATCTTCATGTTGTACAGCGACCCTGCACAAACCATCGATTCACTTCTCTTTGAGGATGGAAATCATGAATGGCAAGAGGTTACTGACGAGTACAAAGTGCTGCACCGAATGCGCAGGATTAGCGATGCGGCGACCTTAAACATCGTCAAGACTGAGATGGCCGACAGGAAATTGATCATCGCCGATGGCCATCATCGGTACGAAACCGCCTTGAATTTCCGCAGAGAAGCCGCAATCACTTCGAGCGCTTGTCTGAAAGACAACGCAAGCCGCGTGATGATGACCTTCGTCAACATGGATTCGCCGGGCTTAGTGATCCTCCCCACCCACCGCGTGGTTTATGGTCTGGCCAATTTCGATGTTCCCGGCTTTGTGAAGAGTGCGCGAGAACTGTACGAGGTGCGTGAACTTGGGCTGATCGATGCCCCCAGAGCTGCAACCTTGCTGGCGGACTCAGGAAAGAAAGCGGTTTCCTTTGTTGCCGTGACCAAACAAGGAAGTTTTCTTATGGCTGCGAAGACCGGCAGCGAAGCGCACATCCCCAGTGATTTTTCTGCCCGGCAGCGCAAGCTCGATGTCGTGAATCTTCATTCGCTCCTGCTGGAAAAGGCGCTGGGAATCTCGCATGAACAAGTGACAAATCAGCAGCACATCCGCTACTTGCGTGGCGCTGAGGAAGCGTTCACGACTGTTAAGACCGACCCAGAGGTGAATGTCGCGTTCCTGATGAATCCAGTTTCTATCGAGCAGGTGCGCGAAATTGCGTTCGCGGGCGAGGTGCTGCCACAGAAATCGACAGATTTCTATCCCAAACTGCTGAGTGGACTAACGATTTACTCGCTCGATGACGGGTGCTGAAGGGTAGCAATAAGCCGTGGGCAATATGCAATAGGCAAACCCAAGTCATGTTTGACCGCCAAATTTATTCCGCGGCTGCATCCGAGGTTGATCGCGTGTGTAAGTCTCGAATTCGCTTATCGCCTCTTGCCTATTGCGCATTGCTCTTCCACTTTCTGCTTCCCGTCTCTGCAGCAGAGCCTGACAAGCTCTCAGTTTATGCGCCGGAAGCACGCTACAGCATTCCCGTAATGACTCTCGAGGGCCGTCAATACGTAGGCCTATTGGAATTGGTTGAGCCGCTGGGCACTCCGGAATTGAAGGCTGAGGGCAAGAGGTGGAGGCTTCATATCCCGGATCCCAAATCTGCGGGCAAATTTGCCGAGGCGGAATTCGAGGAAGGCAGCCCTAAGGCC
>QIBC01000263.1 GCA_003225215.1 Acidobacteriota bacterium | reverse complement strand
TTGCGGTAGATCTCGATCAGCGCTTCCTGCGGTGTCTTCACGGAATCGCGACGCAGCGTGTTTGAAATCACGTTACCTACGTCGTCTCGTTCAGGGAAGAACAGATGCAGCTCGATGATGCCGGCATCGATCATCTTCGAGAGCTTGTCGGCTGTGAGCTCAGTGTTGGCTTCGAGCAGAACCTCGCCGGTGCTGGTATCGACTACATCGGCTGCGGTGAAAGCACCCTCAAGGTCGGTGTTATCGATCTCAATGTCGGTGATCTTCGCCTTCTGAATTTCCTTCAAAACCGAGGGAGAAATCTTGCGTCCGGAGTGAACGACTTCTTCTCCGCCCTTGGTCTTGATGCTGTGGGCAAGCTTCAGGCCAAGCAGGTTGGTCGGACGCTCGATGTTCGGCTCCATTGTCCAGTAAATCTTCTTGTCGCGAATCGCGATCTTGTCGACGGTGTAGAACGTGCGGAGAATGTCCTCATCCGAACGCAGGCCGAGAGCGCGCAGAAAAATTGTGCCGAGAAACTTGCGCTTGCGATCGATACGGACATACAGCGTGTTCTTCTGGTCGTACTCGAACTCCACCCATGAACCGCGATAGGGAATGATCTTGCCAAGGAAGTACGTGCGGTTGTTGGCGGTTTCGAAGAAGACGCCAGGCGAGCGGTGCAACTGGCTGACGATTACGCGCTCGGTGCCGTTGATGATGAATGTCCCGTTCTGGGTCATCAGCGGAATGTCGCCAAAGAAGACTTCCTGTTCCTTGATGTCGCGAATGCTCTTGGCGCCGGTTTCGGCATCTTTGTCGAAGATCGTGAGGCGAATCGTGACTTTGAGCGGAGCGGAGTACGTCATGCCGCGCTCTTCGCACTCGTTTACGTCGTACTTGAGCTGCAGGCCGACCGGGTCGCCGCACTTGTTGCAGAAATCGGGAGTGTTGGCGTTGTAGGTGCCGCACTTTCCGCAAAGAACTTCTCCCGGATGAAACGGATCGGTAATGACCGTGGCTCCGCAATTCCGGCAGGTAGTGCGAAGGTGATGGAGACCCTTGAGGTGTCCGCACTTACACTCCCAGTTGCCAATGGCGTAGTCAACGAATTCAAGCTGGGATACGTTGCGGAAGTCCGAAATCGGGAACACGGACTGGAAGACGGACTGAAGTCCGCTGTCGTCGCGCTCGCTGGGCAGCTTGTCCATTTGCAGAAAGCGGTCATAGGAGCGCTTCTGCACTTCGATCAGATTTGGAATCTGGATCGTTGCTGGAATTTTGCTGAAATCAAGACGAGTGCGACGGGCACGGTGGTTAGTATTCGGCATGTGACTCCTAGATCTGTTGAGGGACGTGCGTCTCCGCAGTCGCCCGGCCGGCGCTTCGCGATTGCCGCGAGCGTCAGCTCACCTTGTGTGTTGCGTATCAGTCGCGGGGCGGGATTGACGCAGGCAATCAGCTCGCGTCAAGATGCATCGAATCTTCTACTTCCTCGACTGGCCCGCCCCCTCAGTAACCAGCGAGAAAAAAATCATTTTGAAAAACCGGTGGAGTTGAGCTATATAGGAGCGGAGCAGCACACAGACACGAAAGCACCTGCGCGAGAGCAAAGCTCTGCGCAGGCGCCGTGACAGCGCAAAAAAGAATGTGGTTTGTCAGTATCCCGCGCCAGTTCTTAAGGCCTGTGTGAAGTCCGCCGCCGCGAACTCTATCCCAATGAGGCACTCACGACAGCGGACCCTTCTGCCACGCTGTCGGCACCTCTGATCAAATCCGATTTCCGCCTCGAATCAACACATTATAGCTGATACAACCCACTGTTTGGCAAGTGTGGGCACAAACGTGCTTACCCGACGGCAAGATAAAGAGAAAATCAGGCGAAGACGGACCGCCTCTCCGCCTTCGCCGAATGACCTTACAAGCAATGATGCTCCAGCCGCGATTTCGATTCAAACCGCTTCAGGCACATCAGTTTGCGCCGGTATCCGGCGCGATGGCTACTTGACTTCGACCGTGGCGCCGGCGTCCGTGAACTTCTTCTTGATGTTCTCGGCTTCTTCCTTGTTGACGCCTTCCTTGATCGGCTTGGGAGCGCCGTCAACCAGGTCCTTGGCCTCTTTCAGGCCCAGGCTGGTGACTTCGCGCACAGCCTTGATCACATTGATCTTATTGGCGCCGACAGCGGTCAGCACAACGGTGAACTCCGTTTTCTCTTCGGGAGCCGCTGCAGCTGCAGCCGCCGCTCCTCCGCCAGCTACCATCACTGGAGCCGCCGCCGCGGCCGACACGCCGAGGCGAGTTTCCAGTTTCTTTACGAGCGCCGCCGCATCGAGCAGCGACAACCCAACAATCTGATCTTCCAATGCTTGAATATCCGCCATGATTAATCTCCTCGAATTCCTAGACTTGTCCGTTAATCGGGTGATCGGGTCATCGGCCGATCAGGCGAAGTAAAACCGCTCCGAAACGCCGGTTGACTAATCTCCCGTTTGTATAACCGCTCATCGGCTCTCGCCGAGGAGTTGCCAATCGCATTCAGGTTTCCGGTGTGCCCCAGACTGAGCACCCTGAATCCGATGGCGAAATTTTGTTTCTGCACGAATGGCCTGGGACGGCGAAGCTACTTCAACCGATCACCCGATGGCCCGATCTGCGGGCAAGCGTTATTCGGCAAACTTCTTTTCCACGACACCCTGATTCACAACTACGGCGAGATTGCGTCCAACTGCATTCATTGCCGTAACCAGACGTTGGGCCGGAGCGCTAATCAGGAAGAGCAGCTTCGAGTACAGCTCCTCTTTGCCCGGCATGGTCGCCAGGGCTTTGACCTCATTGATTGAGATCACTTTGCCCTCAACGACACCCAACTTGAAGCTGAATTCCGGATTGTCGGAAACGTACTTCGTGAGCGCCTTGGCCAAGGCCACCGGATCGCCGCTTGTGTACGCAATCGAGCTGACGCCCTTCAGAGTCTTCAGCGCCTCTTCAACAGCAGTGCCTTGCGCGGCCCGCTTTGCAAGGGTGTTCTTCACCACCTGGTACTTGCCGCCGGCGGTGCGCACAGTTTTGCGCAACTCGAAATCCTGCGCGACGGTCAGCTTGCCAAATGTACCGACGATCATGCTGTTGACCTGCTTCAGGTCGGCAGCGAGTTTCTCAACTTGTTCTGACTTCTTCGCTCTTGTAACAGCCATCTCAAATCCTTTTTGGCATTCGCACCGGCATTCTACGGCGCGATGATTATTCAGCTCGAAGCCGCACGGCTTCGCAGCTACTGCTTACGCTTTCGCCGCAGCCTCGAGCGGCGCGGAATCAATAGAGATTCCCGGACCCATCGTCGAAGACAGCGTCACGCCTTTGATGTACTTCCCTTTTGCCGCAGCAGGTTTCGCACGGATTACGCTCGAGATCACGGTGCTGGCGTTTTCGATCAGCTTCTTAGGCTCAAAGCTGATCTTGCCTACAGGAACGTGAATCAGAGCGGTCTTGTCGGTACGGAACTCGACCTTGCCTGCCTTGATTTCCTTTACGGCGGCAGCGACGTCGAAGGTCACGGTTCCCGTTTTGGGATTCGGCATCAGGCCGCGCGGGCCGAGCACCTTTCCCAGGCGTCCGACAGACTTCATCGTGTCCGGCGTCGCAATCACCGCATCGTAGTCGGTCCAGTTTTCCTTCTGGATCTTCTCAACCATCTCTTCGCCGCCGACGATGTCGGCGCCTGCGGCTTCTGCCTCGCGCTGCTTTTCCCCGGTCGCGATCACCAGTACCTTTTTGGACTTGCCGAGCCCGTGGGGAAGAACGACCGTGCCGCGCACCATCTGGTCGGCATGCTTGGGATCGACACCCAGACGCATCGTCACTTCGACGGTCTCGTCGAACTTCGCGAACTTAACTTTTTGAAGGAGAGGCACCGCTTCGTCGAGCTTGTAAGCACGAGGCTCGACAGCCGCACGGGCCTTAGAGATGTTCTTTCCTGCTTTACTCATTTTTCCTGTCTCCCACCGCACATGCGTTGTTCTGCATGGCCGTAGTGTTTGCGACGGTAGCTGCGCAGCCTTGAAGGCAGGCGCAGCTACGATGCTTCTATGCTACCACTTCTATGCCCATGGAGCGGGCGGTACCCTTTACGCTTCTGATCGCAGCGTCAAGGCTGGCGGCGTTCAGATCGGGCATCTTCTGTTTCGCGATATCCGAAACTTGCTTCTCCGTGACCTTGCCTACCTTGTCCTTGTTCGGCGTGCCCGAACCCTTGGCCACGGCTGCAGCTCGCTTCAGCAGCACCGAAGCCG
>QIBC01000078.1 GCA_003225215.1 Acidobacteriota bacterium | reverse complement strand
AAGAACGATGTTCTCTGCTGGCCGATTCTGATCTGAAGGGTTGGTGACTGCGATCTTGATTGACGTTAGATGGGGTTCGGCCCAAAGCAAGCCGGCGGCGGCGAACCATGCAATGCAAAACCAAAGAGCTTCTTTGAGTCTCATTCTGTTTTATCGTCGAACTCTAATCACAACTGTCATCCTGAGCCCTCTGTTGACGAAGGATCTCCCGTGATCTGTCGGGCTTACTCGCTCCGTCGTGGCTCTTTCACAACACTCTTCTGCCAAAATGCCAAGATGCGGCATTCAAGTTCGACGCATTCCGGGAGATCCTTCGCCCAGAAGAGGGGCTCAGGATGACAGGCATCACATCATTCCCATGCGGAATGCAGGTGGCCCCACTAGTCTGAAGCCATCGCGGGCTTCGCTTCCGCTTCGCGCACCTGCTGTACGATTTCCAGATACTTGCGGGCGAGCGCGGTGATCTGCGCGACGTCTCCGCTCTTGAGCGCAGCCGCCAGGACGAGTTCTCCTCCCACGCCAAGCGCAGAAGCTCCTGCCCGGAGAAAGTCTGCTGCAGTATTCAGATTCACGCCGCCGGTTGGAACAAGAGGCACTTGCGGCAGCGGACCGCGCAGAGCCTTCAGGTAGGCTGCGCCGCCCATCGCACTTGCGGGGAAGACTTTCACGAAATCCGCGCCCCCTCTCCATGCAGTGATCACTTCGGTGGGTGTAAGCGCGCCAGCCATGATCAACTTACCCGCATTGTTTGCGGCCTTGATGGTTCCCAAATCGAGACCAGGAGTCACGAGAAACTCTGCACCCGCATCGAAGCACTGGCGGGCAGCTTCAGCATCGAGAACGGTGCCTGCGCCGACGATGACCTCGTTGCCGAGAGTCTTGATCAATTGCTTGATCGCGTTGATGGCTCCAGGCACGGTCATTGTGACTTCGACGATCGAGATTCCACCGGCAGCAACAGCCACAGCAGCGACAATGGCGTGTTTGGCCGAACTGGCCCGCACCACCGGAACGATCCCAACTTCCAGCACTCGTGCGCGAACTTCTTCCCTTGTCATGTTCTATTCGGCCCCGGTTTGAATGAGCGCTGGTTCCAGCCTCGGCACTAGCAGTTGAATGATGAGCAACGCCGAGAGATAGGCAAACCCCGCGATAACGAACAGCAGTGAATAGCTGTGAGTGTGCTGCAAGTGAAAGCCGGTGAAGCTGGCGATGCACATGCCGCCTACCGCGCCCCCAAAGCCGCCGATGCCAACCACCGAGCCCACGGCCCGGCGCGGAAACATATCGGAAGCCGTAGTAAAGATGTTGGCCGACCATCCCTGATGCGCGGCCGTCGCCAAACTGAATAGCGCGACTTGCGGCCAAAGGCCAGTCAGGTAAGGAATCAGCATCACCGGTACCACGCAGAGCGCGCAAATCAGCATTGCGGTCTTACGCGCTCGATTCACGCTCCAGCCTTGCTTGATCAGACTGGACGAAAGCCAGCCTCCAAAGATGCTGCCGATGTCGGCTGCGAGGTAAATCACCACTAATGGCGGACCGAGTTTCGTAAGAGTCAGGCCATGGGCTGAGGCGAAGAACTTGGCAAGCCAGAACAGATAGAACCACCAGATGGGGTCAGTCATGAACTTGCCGAGCGCGAACGCCCACGTCTGGCGATGCGGCAACAGCCGCATCCATGGAATTCGCGTTGTCGGCTCAACTGGATCGCTTTGAATGTACTGGAGTTCGCCCAGCGAGAGGCGCGGGTGTTCTTGCGGGCGACGGTACACCAGAAGCCACAAGACCAGCCAAGTGGCGCTAAAAAATCCGGTGAAGAGAAAGGCCCAGCGCCACCCAAGATGCACTGCCACCCAGGGAACGGTGAGCGGCGCGATAATAGCTCCTACATTCGTACCGGAATTGAAAACCCCGGTTGCAAGCGCTCGTTCCTTTTTTGGGAACCATTCTGTGACGGTCTTTATCGCAGCGGGGAAGTTTCCAGATTCGCCTAGTCCCAACATGCCGCGAGCGAAGGCGAATCCGAAGACCGAGTTGGCAAGCGCATGTCCCATCGCGGCCAGACTCCAGATCCCGATCGAGACCGCATAGCCAATCCGCGTCCCAACACGATCCATAAATCGGCCCATGAGTAGCAGCCCTAAAGCGTAAGTGGTTTGGAAGGCGGTAACTATGTATCCGTATTGAATCTCGTTCCAGCGAAAGATCTTTTGCAGGTCGGGAGCCAGCAGGCCCAGCACCTGACGATCCATGTAATTGATGGTCGTGGCAAAGAAGAGCAGGGCGCAGATGAGCCAGCGATAATTTCCGCCGGGACTGACATGCATTGCAGCCTCAATCGCAGCCGGCGTAGGAGCGGAGAATGATCGATCGACAGGCGATGAAGTCTGATCCAAATTTGTGCTCCCCTCAACGTCTACAGACACTGCCGGCCGCATGGTAGAGACGCAGCATGCTGCGTCTCTACCATGCCGATGGCCACTGTCTTACCTGAAAATGCTCCAACTGCCGCAATTACGTGCCCATCCAGCCGCCATCGACTACAAGAACGTGACCGTTAACATAATCGCTCGCCGCTGAAGCCAGAAACACGGCCGCCCCACAGATGTCGGCCGGATCTCCCCAACGCTGCGCGGGAATTCGTTCGAGAATCTGACGATTGCGAATCTCGTCGCGTTGCAGCGCGGCGGTGTTGGCCGTGCGCATATACCCAGGGGCAATCGCATTCACATTCACACCCTGCGATGCCCATTCATTCGCCAATGGCTTCGTCAATTGCGCCACCGCCCCTTTTGAAGCAGCGTATGCCGGCACTGTGATGCCACCTTGAAATGCCAGCAAAGAAGCGATGTTTACAATCTTTCCGGTAGCCTGTCTCGCGATAAAAAATCGACCGGCAGCCTGACAAAGCTTCCACACCGAATTCAGATTCACCTGGAGAACCGCCGTCCAGTCCGCGTCGCTGTACTCGATGGCCTTAGCGCGGCGAATGGTTCCAGCATTATTGATGACGATGTCTACTGGCGCAAATTGTTGCGCCTTCTCGAACAACGATTCCGCAGCTCCGGATTGCGCCAGATCAGCCTGGACTGCTGCTGTCCGCCGCCCGAGCTTCTCAATTTTCTCGCAGGTCCGCGGCGAACGCGAGTTGCCATGACAAACTACGTCTGCACCCGCTTGCGCGAGCGCGATGGCCATGGCCGCTCCAAGCCCCGCAGAGGCACCGGTGACCAGCGCCGTCTTGCCGTCAAGCCTGAACTGGTCGAGGATCAAGACTTATTTTCTGCTCGCTTCCAGCCCCGATCCTGACTGGCTGAACTCCGGCTGCATGTTTACTACGCCAAACTGGCGGTCTTCCTTCTCCCGGTGCGCGGCCATGGCCCACAGGAATCCGATGCGATGTCCGGGCGCGGCAACGTTGGGATGATAACCGCGCGGCATCAGGACGGCATCGCCATCGCGGACGATCGTGGCCAACTCCGGTTCCTTAGTGTCGGTATAAACGAATTGAATGCCGAATCCAGGCGGCGGCATGTGGGTGTAAACGTACATCTCCTCCAGCATCGCTGCGTGTTCGTGCGGAGGCCAACTCGTCCAGTTGCCTGGTTCCGAAATGGTAAGCCCAGCGAGAAGACGTCCGGCCTCCACGTTCTTGCCGATCAGAATATTCAGATCGCGAGTTGTCGCTGCCCCGCCGGCAGTAAAGTGCAGCGCTTTGTCATCCTTCACGTCCGAATAGCGGACAATCTGCAATGGATACTTTTGATCGACGTCCGCAGCAAACTCCGCAATGTCCGCCGAACTGGACGTTTCCAGATGGATGGCGGAACCTCGCGGCACATACACAGAATCGCGTTCGCCTAATCTGAAGATCTCAGCGCCAACTGCTACTTCAACCTCTCCAGACAGGCAGATAAGCGCAGTCTCCTGGTTGCCATTTTCAAACTTTGCCTTGGGAACGCTCTTGTCCAGTATGATGCGCGCGTAGCACAGATGCTTCATTGTGCTATTCGCAGGAGTGATGAAAACTTTGCGCCCTTTATGGGAATTGGTTCGGCGAAAAACGTTGCCTTCGCGAGTGACGGGCTCATTCAAAACGGACGATAGCGTACTCATATCTGTTAGTACTCCTGCCCGGCGAAAGGCCTTCATCAACTGCTTGCCTTTACGCCCCAATCACGAAAATTCTTTTTCATGCCTACTGACTACGTACCGCATTACAGTACTTCATATCACACGGCTTAAGAGGCGAACAAAAACCCGGTTCGCGGCCGGGTTTGCCCAGGTCAAGCCCCGATTACATGAGCGTGAACCTCCTGGTTGCTGGTTCCTGCCGTTACCGGTACAGTCCGCATCCCCAGATCCTTTGAGAGTGCGTTGGCGATCTTGACGATTGATTGCGCCACTATGGGAATCTTTTCCGCAGTCATCCGGAACGTCGGGCCGGAAACGCTGATCGCTGCGATGGGATGCGGAGCAAAACCCCACACGGGACAACCCACGCAGCACACTCCTTCTTCATTCTCTTCGTTATCGACGGCGTAGCCCAGCTTGCGAACCTTCGCCAATTCGGCACGCAGTTCAAGCATGTTGCTGATGGTCTTGCGCGTGAGCTGACGAAAGCCATGCTTATGTGCGGCGATTTCAACCTGCTCCTCAGGCAAAAAAGCCATGATGGCCTTGCCTACCGAAGTGCAGTAGGCGGGATTACGCCGGCCTACGCTCGACGTCAACCGTACACTTCTGGCGGGCTCAACTTTGTCGAGATAGACGACCTCACCATCATCGTAGACGCAAAGGTGGACCGTCTCCCCTGCATCGAGAACCGCGCGTTCAAGATAGGGCCGGGCACGCTCGCGCAGATCGAGCTGGCCGATAGCTTTCGTACCGAGTTCGAAGAGCTTGAGCCCGAGCCGATACTTGCCTGTGTTCGAGTTTTTCTCAATCAGGCGATGACGCTCAAGCACCATAATCAGTCGATGCGCAGTGCTCTTGTGGAGCTTGAGCATCGCGGAGATCTGCACCAGAGTGAGATCTGGTCCCTGATGAGAGAGAACTTCGAGCAACGCCAGTGCTCTGTCGACTACTTGAATCTGGTATGGCGATCTAGCATCACGCTTTGTCTTAGTATGTGACACGGCCGCCCATTATATGGGAAGAAAGAAAGCCGTCCAAACTAAGTTTGCTGTATTTTTGTTCTTCACCCATGGATTGAGTCGATAAGCTCACTTGCCGAATTCCTGAAGACATCCGCACTCGTAACCGCAGCCGCTATGGCTTGACCGTCCCCCGGCGGACTGTCAGGTCCCCCACAATGGAATGATCCAGATTAGACTCTAGTTCGCCGGGCGAGGGCGCCGGACGCTCAGTTTATCGATGGCACTCAATGGCCTATCACACAACACACAATGAGAGTGTCGCCTTCACTCGCGAGCCGCCGCCACGCCACTTGGCACGGCGCTCTTGCGCAATTGCTCGTTCATGATCAGGAAGGCCCCGAGACCATGCAGATCGTTCGTATGGCGCGCCCGTCCCAGATAGAAATCCAGATCGCCGACGTTTGTGCCCTCACAGATATTCGGCATGGCGATGGTGCCATCGGGATTTCGCGTGATGCTCGCCAGCACGCCGCGATATCCTTCTTGCGCGAATTTGTCATAATCCTTGCTCACGTATCCGCGCTCCACCGCGCGCGAGATGGTGTAGGTGTACATCGCTGAACTCGACGTCTCCAGCCAGTTGTCTGGCACGTCTCCGCGGTTGACGACTTCAAACCAGAGGCCGGTCTGCGGATCCTGATATTTCGCATACGCCTTCACCAACTGCTGCAGTTGCGCGACGAGTTGAGCGCGTTGCGGATGGTCCTGGGGAATCATGTCGAGGATGTCTACCGTCGCCACCCCATACCAGCCCATAGCCCTGCCCCAGAATTCCGGAGAATGATGGGTTACGGGATCTGCCCAGGCCTGCTGTCCGCTCTCGTCGTAGGCGTGGAACATCAGTCCCGTTTTGGGATCATTTGAATGCTTTGCGTACAGGAGAATCTGCCTTGCCGCTTCGTTGTTGGCGTATTCGCTGTCGTTAAACGTCTGGCCATAACGGACCAGCAGCGGCATAGACATAAAGATTCCATCGAGCCAGGTCTGCCACTGTCGAGTGCTTCCGTGCCAGAAAGCGCCGTCTTTCGTTCTCGGATAAGTATCAAAGCGTTCGCGAATCTGAGTCGCCGCGCGCTTGTAGCGCTCATCTTTCGTTTCGCGATAGAGAATGATGAAGAGATTTCCCGCCATCATTGAATCCAGGGTATCGAGGCCGTGGTTGAGCTTGCCGTCGGCGTCCAGGTAGGAATTTACCCAGCCCTTGATGAAGTCGAGGTATGCGGGATTCCGCGTGCGCTGGTAGACGAGGTATTCGCCATACAGGAACAGCCCACGTTGATAGGACCAAGGGCCGAAGTCCGCCGGGTTGCGATATGGGCCGGTGACGGTATTGATCGCTGCGACGGAATAGTCGAAATCAGCCGGAGCGGGCAACCGGCTGAGATCGGTTGGATTCCGCATGAGCGGCGCATAGTTCTTCTGGAAATTGTTCCGCGAATTCTGGACGGTGAACGACCCATCCGCCTGCGCCACGAGCTTCAGGTAGTTTCCCTCGGCGTCGTTCACGTTCGCGATCAGATTCTCTGCGCTGTTGTGTGCCTTGTCGGAGTCCATGGCGTAATGAAGTTGCCAAAGATCTTCTACGCCGGGCGTTTCGTGCACGGTTTGCCAGGCTTCAGGACTGCCGCCTTTGTGCGCACCGTTGTTCATGATCGCCACGCGCGGACGCACAGCCCGCACCAGCGCCCGGGAGTTTGACTGATTCAGGCCGTGATGGCTTACCAGAAACACGTCAACTCTGCCGACAGGATTATTCGGGCACACCATGGCGACTTCAGCTTTCTTCGTCAGGTCGCCCAGATCGAGGAAGCGGAACTTGCCATAGCTCACGAGCACGCCGAGCGAAGCCGAGTTTTCGGTGGGATCGTCGGGGGGCGCAGGCTCAGACGCACAGAAGGAATTCGGCTGTCCCGCTCCAGGCAACGGACGGCTGATGTGTTGCCGCGCTGCGGTAAGAACCTGCACGTCGATTCCGGAAACAGGAATGCGGTCTCCCGGCTTCACTGTCACGCGTCTGCCATGCATTTTGGAAATGGCGGCAAGATATTCGCTGTAGCCGGTTCGGGTCTGATCGGCGTCTTCCATGTTGTCGCCATGATCGACGAAGTTCGCGATCTTGATTCGATCGGCTAGCTGCGTAACTCCACCGACGTGATCGCGGTGATAGTGCGTGATTACGAGATAATCGATCTGCTGCACTCCAGCCAGCTTGGTGGCTGCCATAATCCGGTCGGCGTCTCTGCCCTCAAATCCCGGCCAACCCGTATCGACCAGCATGGACTGGCCCGAGGGGCTCACTAGCAGCGTCGCTTGGCCGCCTTCGACATCGACTGAGTAGATCTGCAGCGATTTAATTGGAGTCTGTGCTGCGCCATATGAGGACAGCGATAGAAGAAGCAGTACCAGGAGTGTCGTCTGAGTGCGAATTCGCATTGTTGGCTCACCAGAAGTAATGTTTCAAAAGAACGAGGCCGCACCAGGAGAGACGCGTCTCCAACACGCACCGGGGAAAGACTAAGCCGCCTCGGTTGACCAAGCTCCATCGAGAGACGCAGCATGCTGCGTCTCTACCACTCGTCCGGCTACGGGTTCTTCACCTTCACAACGAAGTACAGGAGGGTACCTTCGACATCTTTCATCCAGTGCGGAACTCCCGCGGAAATCACGATCGCATCGCCTGCAGAGAGCTTCCGTGTCTCTCCGCCTTCGATCGAGTCACCTCGCGGCTCGTCCGGATTCGTTGCCTTCTCCCCAATCACCTTCCCGCCGGTCACTATGTTCGTGCTCCCCTGCACGATGTAGAAAACGTCGGTATAACTGCGGTGCACTTCCACGTTCCCGGATTCGGTGCGGTGAGCGGTCATCACCTTGTAATTCGTCTCTGTAACCAGCGTGCCGCCTTTGGCGAACGATGCCGCGAGATCGTCCTTTGAGTAGTATTTCACGCCTCCACTGCCGGAGGTTTGAACCGTCGCGCCAGCCTTTTCCGAATTAGTACCTTGAGCGAACGCCATGACGCCGACCGTCAGCAACGTTAAAATTCCGCTTACGTGAGAAACGCTGATATGCATTGATGTGACTCTCCTGAGATTTCACAGCACAAAATGACCAAATGACCAATTGATGCCAAGCAGCATGAGAGTGTACGGAATCTTCCCCATAAAATCTTCAACAAAGCTGTTGAACGTCCCGGAATACGAGATAGGAACTGATGGTCGAACCGACGGAAATCCGTGTCCCCTACGACGATCTTGTCAATGTGCTCGCCCGAATATTACTCGAACTCGGATTTGCCGAAGATCGCGCGAGTCGCGCCGCCGGCCTGTTTGCCAATGCCAGCCGCGACGGAGTGTATTCCCACGGCGTGAATCGTTTTCCTCGATTCGTACGCGCACTGCGAAACGGAATCGTGGATCCGCAGGCCACACCGGTGCTGATATCCCAATTCGGTGCTCTCGAACGATGGGACGGATGCCTCGGTCCGGGCATGCTGAACGCGTACCAGTGCATGGAGCGGGCGATCGCACTGAGTGGTGCCCACGGCATTGGCTGCGTCGCCCTGGCAAATACCAATCACTGGATGCGTGGCGGAAACTACGGATGGCAGGCTGCAGATGCCGGCGTGATCGGCATCTGCTGGACCAATACGATGCCCAATCTGCCACCCTGGGGCGCCAGCGATCCGCGACTCGGCAATAATCCGGTGATTATTGCGGTACCGCGCCGAGAGGGTCATCTCGTGCTCGACATGGCCATATCGCAGTTTTCTTACGGAGCGATCGAATCGTATCGGCTAAAGGGGCAGATGTTGCCCGTTCCAGGTGGATTCACCGTCGAGGGCGAGTTGACGAGCGACCCCGCAGCAATCGAAAGATCCTACAGACCATTGCCGATCGGCTACTGGAAAGGATCGGGGCTGGCGCTAATGCTTGATCTGCTTGCCGGCGTTCTTTCAGGAGGAAAGACGACACATGAGCTGCCATCCGACCCAGAACGGGAAACCCGCCTTTCCCAGGTATTCATAGCTATCAATCCCAACTCAATCGGCCCGCCGGAACGAGTGAACGCACTTGCCGATGCCGTAGTCGAGGATCTGCATCGCGCTAAGAGTTCCGGAGCGCCTGTCCGCTATCCGGGTGAGCAGGTGCTCAAGACGCGCAGCGAGAATCTGGCACGAGGTATACCTGTGAATGCAAGCATCTGGAGAGACCTCCAACAGCTTTGAGAGAAGTCTCGGTTTGTGGCGAGAGACTTCCGATGCTCCCCGACTGCTCGCAGGTCAGAATGGGACGAAGAAAGCCATCGTCAGACTGTGGCGAAGAAGTTTTTGCTATAACGCTGGCTGACGTGCGACAACTATAGGTGCGATCACGCACGGGACGAATCGATGGAGCGCAGGAAACAACAACGCCGAAAAGGGCCAATGCGAGTCGCGCGAGACCGTCGCCTCGCACCGAGTTACAGCGGCCCGGAGCGCCGGGTCGCCGATCGCCGCGGCGGTCTTGATCGACGCAAGCTCGACATTATCGTCGACTACCAAGTTCGGTCGATCCCTATCCTTCGCTGTTCGGGACGCATCACTATCGGCGACACGGTCACGATCTTTTCCGCCAAGTGCCTGGAGATGCTACAGCGAGGACGCCCAACTTTTGCCCTCGATCTGAGCGGCATCAATCATATGGACAGCACTGGTGTTGGCAGGCTTGCCTCTCATTTGACGTCTGCCCGAACGCGAGGCGGTGACCTGAAACTGATTGCCCCGTCGCGAAAGGTTGAGAGTGTACTGCGAACCACATACTTATACGATCTTTTCCACATACTCTCGAGCGCGCAGGAACTTTCGGAGTTCAGCATGGGCGGACGAGACTAGGCGACCGGCAGCGACTCGAGCGTCCAATTGGAAGATAATAATGAGAACTATGTCTATCGCCAGCCCGCGTACGCAAAATCTATTGTCGATACAGGATTTCACTTCCGAACTCCGGAAGCTGCCTGTTTCAAGCTTCGAGCATGTCGATGCTGTGCAACGCTTTCTCTGCGAACACCCAGTCAACCCGGAGAGTCTTTCTCCATATCTCCTCTGGGACCGTCAGCACTACACTCGGAACCTGATCGACAAGAACAGTCTTTATGAATTAGTCGCCATCTGCTGGGAGATTGGACAGGCGAGTTCGATTCATAATCATCGTGATCAGAATTGTTGGATGGCGGCGCCGATTGGCGCGCTTAGGGTGCAGAACTATCGGGTCCTGGCACAGGACGTTGATGCCGGCACGTGCAGGATCGAACCTACTGACACTGTGGAAATGAATCCGACAAACCCCGTGGCGGTCGATCCGAAGGAACCCGTTCATCGAGTCTATAACCCGGCAGAACTAAAGCAACGCGCTGTGAGCCTGCACGTTTATTCACGCCCCTTTGACACATGTGTGGTGTACTCAGATCAGCAGGGCACCTGCGGTGTCATTAAGTTGCACTACACGACGCAGTACGGCCAGTGATTTGCCGCCTGATGTCTGCAGCGACGCAACACGCTTCGTCGTTAGCATGCGGAGTATTGCGTTTGCGGATACCGCTCCCGAATTGAAACCGATCGCGCCTTTTCTGGGACGAGAAGGTATTGGCACGCAACCAATTCCGTCCTTGAACGTATGTAGAAGGAAGTTTAGAGTGTCTCTGATGTCCACCGCTGCTCACAATCCGCCATCACTCGAGTGCACCACGAATGCAATCGCTAAGTAAATAATTCCTACAAGATTAAGGGAGCATTTTCGTTCCATATCCGTCTCACTTATTAGGCCGATTCAACCGAAGGAGTAGCTGTCTCATGGAGGATTCATTGCAATTGAATTTGGAAATCCTTGCAGAACAGGGAATCGCACTCATACGTTGTCGCGGACAATTAAAGTTCGGAAAAGAGTCTCAGCTGCTTAAAAAGTGTGTCGATAGTGTGCTCTCGCAATTCTCGATCTGTGTGTTGAGTCTTACGGCCATTCATCAGATTGATGCTCGAGGTTTGGGAACCCTGGTTGCATGTATGGAAAAGTCGCGCTCTCTCGGATGCCTCCTATTGATAGGTGGCGCCTCCGACAAGGTCCGCGATCTGCTTCGCATTACCAGGCTAAATACCGTATTTGAAATCTATTCGTCGGAGTTCGAAGCGATGCAGGCCTGCGGACAAGCCGCATGAGCGCTTAGATAGTCTTTGCAGCCCACGCGAATTTCCAAGACTACCAGCTTGACACCCCGGATTCACCGCTTGAGAATCCGTGAATGTCTTTCAGTGCCAGACTTGCAGAGATTATTCTGCCGGATACTCACGGCCAGGAGGTGAAATTAGGTTCACTGTGGGCGGACAGTCCGGCGGTAATCGTCTTTCTGCGCCACTACGGCTGAATCTTCTGCCGCGAGCACGTTGCGCAGTTGAGCGCAAATCAGCAGGCATTTGTCTCAAGGGGAACACGCCTCGCCGCGATCGGCCTCGGCGACATGAACTATGCCCGGATTTTTCGCGATGAGACTGGCATTCGATTCCCACTTCTTGTCGACGAGCAGCGGAAAGCCTACGACGCAGCTCAACTGCAGCGCGCGTCCGTGCTCCACATCCTGCGCAAGGACAACGCGATTGCGCGCAAACGCGCAAGAGAGGCCGGACATGGGCAACACCGTTTTGGAAAGAACCCCTTTCAGCTAGGGGGCAGTTTCGTCTTCGGCCCCGGCAACCTGGATCGCTATAGCCACCTCAGCAAGACCTTTGGCGATAACGCTCCAATCGCAGATCTCCTTTCTTCCCTGCCTTAACAGCCTGAAGTTAGACGAATAAGAAGCAGCAAATTAAAGCTGCCTTCTCCTTTATGTGTCCGCTATCCTCTGTTCCCCATCGCCTCTTTTCTGTAACCTATGCGGCATGCGAACTTCATTGCTCAAAGTTGTGCTCACTGTTGCGTGTGCTTTGCCGGCATGTGCGGCAACGTTTTCGGTTGGTACGGCGACTGCGGAGTCCGGGCAGAAGACGACTGGCTATCTCGAAGTTCTTGCGGGATCGGATCCCGCCATGAACATTCCAGTAGTCGTGGTAAATGGAACCAAGCCAGGTCCCACTTTGGCACTCGTGTCCGGCGCGCATGGGACAGAGTATGCTTCCATCATCGCTCTGGAGAAGGTTATTCAATCCGTTGATCCGGCCCAGGTTTCAGGAAAGCTGATCATCGTTCCTTTGGTGAATCTCGGTTCCTTCGAAAAGAAAGTACCGCATGTGAATCCCACAGATGGGAAGAGCATGAATCGTTTTTATCCTGGCAATGCAAACGGTACACAAACCGAACGGGCCTCCTGGCTGATCACAAAAGAAGTTGTCGAGAAATGCGACTACCTGATCGATCTGCACGGCGGCGACCTCGACGAGAGCCTGCGTCCTTACTCCTACTGGTCTAAAACGGGAAACGAACGGCTCGACACGGCCTCGCGCGGAATGGTGCTGGCCTTCGGGCTCGATCACATCATCGTCGTAACCGATCGCCCCAAAGATCCGAGTGCATCGCGCTACCTCGACAGCACGGCCAGTACTCGAGGCAAACCTGCAATCGCTGTAGAAGCGGGCTATTCCGGAACAGCCGAGCCGGAAGACGTGCAGAAGCTCGTCGAGGGTTGCTACAACGTGATGCGACACCTCAAGATGCTTCCGGGCGCTGCGCAGACGGTCGAGAACCCGGTCTGGGTCGGCAAAGTTTCAAGTGTGAGCAGTCCGAGTGCAGGATTCTTTTATCCACTGGTGAGGCGCGGCACTTATGTAGCTGAAGGAATGAAGATCGGATATGTGACCGACTACTTTGGCAAGACCGTGTGGGAAGCACGCGCGCCTACATCCGGCGTAGTTCTCTATATCTGCTCGGTGCCGTCGATGAAAAAGGACGACAACGTCGCAAACATCGGACCGATCACAACAGAGCCCTGAGCCACGAAGCTCAGGCTTGGCCTGCCTAGTTCATCAAGGGTGTCCAAATTCATCTCCAACTCAAGGTCAGGAGAATCGGGTTTAAAGGGGCACGGCCCGCCGCGGCAAGAGCGGAACCGCACCATTGACGTTCCCCCGGAGACGGCTCATCGACTTCGGAAATCCAACCGCCAACGCGAAAAACAGGGAGAAAAACAGGGGAGTTTCGAATTCGATCTCGAAATCATCGAATTCTGCCCAAAATATGCAAATTTCGCCCAAAACCAGGGAATTAACAGGGAATTCTGTGGATTTCTTCCCAAGTCACGATCAACAAAGCACTTGCTGTTGTTTGGCGCACGATTCAAAGAAATAACAGGGAACTATCAGGGAACTCCTGGCTGCGATGATCCTCACTTTCCGCAGCCTCGTTCAGATTTGCCGCGACTGTTTACAACCTCGACGCCCTGTCTGTATCAGTTGGACATGGCGCACCTGCTGCCTGCCACGCCTTTACTTTTGAGACGAACTCATCGTGAGGCATTGGAATCGCGTTCCTGCCTTCACCCGGATTCCAACCCCACATCACCAACTTGTCTTCAGTCAGGTGTTCTACAAGTTGATCGAGGTTCCGATTCTTGTTTTGCTTTGGATCTTTGATCGAGCGACAGACTTGGGCGTCCGTCAAGCCTTGCCAGATCATTGGTGTGCTCGTAGGAGGCAGTCCCCAGTTCGGCGCTCCGGGTGGCAAGTGTGCACCGACGAGGTTGTGGTCTTGATGACAAGTAACGCACTTTTCCGCTGTAACGCCGTGGCCATCAGGTCCACGGCGCACGTTCATCACATGAGGGCACGAAAAATGTAGTCAGCGCAACTGTCAGGAAAATGCGAGCAAATTGACGCGCGTACTTCATACCGCCTCCGTCATGCGAATCGGCAGTTTGCGAATTCTTTTCCCCATGACAGCGAACACGGCATTCGCAATGGCGGGTGCGGTACACGGCACTCCCGGCTCTCCGATTCCGCCCGACTTCTCGTTGTTCTCAACGATGTGCGTCTCTATCTCAGGGCATTCATTTGTGCGCATCACTGGGAAGGTGTGGAAGTTGGTCTGTTGCAGACGTCCTCCCTCGAATGTCAGCTCCTGGAACAGTGCAGCCGAGGCTCCGAAGATTGCGCCACCTTCCGTTTGCGCCGCGATGATGCCCGGGTTCACATATCGTCCGCAGTCGATCGCGCATACCAGCCGATGCACGCGAACGTTCCCTTCCGTGACCGACACTTCGGCCACCTGCGCAGAGTAACTCTCAAACGACGCGTGTACTGCGATCCCCCGTCCTCGACCCTTGGGCAGTGGCTTTCCCCAGCCACTTTTCTGCGCAACCAGGTCGAGCACACCCAGATGGCGCGGGTGCTTCTGCAACAGATCGCGCCGAAACTGGTATGGGTCTTTGCCCGCCAGGGTGGCAAGCTCATCTATGAAGCATTCTGTGGCGAAACCGGTATGAGAGTGTCCCACCGATCGCCACCACTGGACGGGAACCTGGACCTCTGCCTGATGAGATTCGATTCCCAGATTCGGAATCTCATAAGGAAGATCGTCAGCGCCCTCGACCGAAGCAGGATCGTAGCCTTTCTTCGTCATGCCCATGGCTTCGGCGAACATTGTTCCGGCCATGATCGATTGCCCAACTAATCGCGACCGCCAACTGACCGCGTTTCCGCCAGCATCGACACCGCCGACAATTGCGTGCAGGAACGCCGGACGATACCAGCCTCCCTGCATGTCATCTTCACGCGTCCAAATCACTTTTACCGGAACCCCGGCTGCCTTGGCCACATGAACAGCTTCAACGACGAAGTCCGACTGAGGATTTGCGCGCCGCCCGAATCCTCCACCCAGGTAGGTCGTGTGGATCTGTACTTTTTCAGCAGGAAGCCCCGCGACCTTGGCTGCACTCATTCGATCGACAGTCTGAAATTGCGTTCCCGTCCAGATCTCGCAGGAGTCTGCCCGCAAGTCGACAGCACAATTCAGGGGCTCCATCATCGCGTGCGAAAGATACGGGACTTCATAGACCGCTTCAATCTTCCTGGCAGCCGAGGCGAATGCTCCCTCCGGATCGCCTTCTTTGCGCACGCTCTTTCCCGGAGACTTGGCCTGTTCGCGAAACTGCTGCATCATCTGCGTAGTACTGAAGCCACTCATCGTGCCCTCGTCCCAATCGACCTTAAGGGCATCACGAGCCACCTTGGCCTGCCAGAATGAGTCGGCAATCACCGCCACGCCAGAGGGAACGGCGACGATTTTGCGTACGCCCGGCATGGCTCGTGCGTGCGAGTCATCGAAGTTGCGAACCTTCGCGCCAAAAATGGGCGGACGCGCGATGACCGCCGTCAGCATTCCCGGTTGCTTTATGTCCAGGCCAAAAATGGCTTTGCCATTGACTTTCTCGGGAGTGTCGAGCCGGCTCTTGGCCTTGCCGATTAGCTTGAACGTCTTTGGATCTTTGAGTGCCACCTTCTCCGGCGGTTTCATCTTCGCTGCAGCTTCTGCCAACTGTCCGTAGGTCAGTCTGCGATTTGCTCCATCGAACACCGCGCCTGAGTCGGTTCGGAGTGTCGCCGGATCTGCATTCCACTTCTCCGCAGCTGCCGCGACCAGCATCGCGCGTGCTGCGGCGCCGGCGTTGCGAAATTGCTCGAAGCCCGAGTACACGCTCGAGCTTCCGCCGGTCATTTGCATGCCGAAGATAGGATGGTTGTATTTCGGATCCACTGGAGCGGGCTCAAAGCCAATCTTGCCCCAGTCTGCATCAAGTTCCTCCGCTAACAACATCGGCAGCGCGGTGTAGACTCCCTGCCCCATCTCCGAGTGATTCACGATGACGGTTACGCGTTCATCGTTGCCGATGCGCACGAAGGCATTCGGCATGAAACTGCTGGTTGAGGCCTCCTGCGCGAAGGCGTCCTTTGTCCCGCTCGGAATGTAGAGGCCAACGAGCAGGCCGCTGCTCGCGGCCAGAGAGAACTTCAGAAATTCGCGACGTTCCAAAAGGGGAGCGCTCATTTGGCACCACCCTTCGTCATCATCCCAGCAGCGCGGTAAATGGCCTTGCGAATCCGCGGATAGGTGCCGCAGCGGCAGATGTTCCCGGTCATCGCCTCGTCGATATCTTCGTCGGTAGGCTGTGGCTTCTGGCGCAGCAGCACCGCTGCGCTCATCAGTTGTCCCGACTGGCAATAGCCACATTGGGGAACATCCTCAGCGATCCATGCACGCTGCAATGGATGACTAAGATCGGCAGATAATCCCTCGATGGTCGTAACTTTCTTCCCGGCAACCCGCGAGACCGGAGCTACACAGGAGCGCAGGGCTTCGCCGTCAAGGTGCACGGTGCAGGCGCCGCACTGCGCCATTCCGCAGCCATACTTGGTTCCAGTTAAGCCAAGGTTGTCGCGCAATACCCAGAGAAGAGGAGTTGAAGGATCGACCTCCACATCTACGTGCCGATCATTCACAGTAAAGGAGATCATCAGAACGCCTCCTTTTGGAAAAAGCTTCGGCAAACACACAGCAAGAGCATCAGTGTACTCCTCTGAAACCGCTTTCAGATGCAGCACATTTTCGGGAACGCGTTAGTTTGAGGATTGTCTACCGAAATTCATTTTAGGACTGTCCTCGCGCGCTTTTTGCGCAGGGGATCTACTTTTCTTGCGCCCCGAGAAAACGAGGATCGACTGATTACCTTGAAGCCTGCGGCGCCGACGGTTCCTTAAGCAAACGCTCCGACGAGAGTTCACGGTCGCTGTCGTCGTAGTCGGACGGGAAAGTCTCGTCGGAGCGACCATTGCTACCAGCGGCATTCAGTGAAAGAGTGAGAACAGTAGCAATCAGCAGGTTCAGCGCCAACGCATTCACCGCGGAGTAGGAGGAGAAGGTCATACCTCCAATATGCAAAGGGAATACAGCCGAAAGCTTCTGTGAGATCACCATTGCGGTTCCGGCAGCCATGCCCGTCGCCCATCCGGCAAGCAGAGCAGTCGAGAGAAACCAGCGCGTGAACAGTCCGAAGATGACTGTGGGGAGCGTCTGCACAATCCAGATTCCGCCAAGCAACTGCAGGTTGATTGCGTACTGCGTTGGCAGGAACAGGACAAACAGAAGCCCAGATACACTGAGCAGCACTGAGAGCAGCTTTGCCAGACGTGCCTCTTCGCGCTGCGTAAGGTTCCTCCAGAGATACTCGCGACAAATGTTCCGCGTGAACAGACTCGCGGCTGCGATCGACATGATAGCCGCGGGCACGAGCGCGCCAACAGCGATCGCGGCAAAGCAAAATCCCACAAACCACGAGGGAAATATCTTCACGAACAGCGCGGGAACCACGTAACTCGAAGACGTAACCGAAACTCCCGCCGCCAGCGCTCCGTAGCCGAGCAAAGCCAGCATTCCCAACAACAGGCTGTAAGCAGGCATCAACGCCGAATTACGTTTAATGACCGCCGCACTGGAGGAACTAAGCACAGCGGTGATGCTGTGCGGATACAAGAACAACGCCAACGACGAACCCAGCACGAGCGTCGAGAAAGGCAGATATTGTCCTGGTCGTAGAACGAGCGATGCCGGATTTGGGCGGCTCGCGAGCACCGTTGCCGCCGAGTGGAAGATGTTCCCGTATCCGCCCAGTTTCAAAGGAAGCCAAATGATCGCTGCGAGAACGACGATATAGATCATCACATCCTTGATGAACGCAATGCTGGCCGGGGCGCGCAGTCCGCCGGTGTAGGTGTAGCCGAGGAGCAGTGCAAAGGCGATTACGAGCGGCAACTGCCCCGTCCATCCGCCGCCGCTTAAACCCAAAGCCCCAACCGAGACCTGGATTCCAATCAACTGCAACGCGATGTACGGCACGGTAGCGAGAATTCCGGTGACCGCAACCGCCAGGGCCAGCCAGTGGTTTCCGTACCTTCCCCGCACAAAGTCCGCTGCGGTGACGTAATGATGCCTCCGGCACACCGCCCAGAGCCGCGGCATCGTGAGATAGGCGAAAGCGAATGACACCGTGCTGTATGGGAGCGCGAAGAAGCCCGGCGCGCCCGTGCCATAGACCAACGCTGGAACTGCGATGATCGTGTACGCAGTAAACAGATCGCCGCCCAGCAGAAACCAGGTGATGACGGTTCCAAATCTGCGTCCGGCGAGCCCCCACTCCTCGAGTAGATTCAGATCGCCGCGTTTCCAGCGCGTGGCCATGAATGCGACCGCGCTGATGAGAATCAGGAAGAATGCGAAGACGGAAATGGCTGCCCAGTCGAGCGTCGTCTTCATCGGCCGCTCTTCCGGTACACCAGAAATGTGATGGCAGCGCTAAGCGGAATCCAAAGGAACTGATACCAGTAGAAGAATGGAAAGCCCCAAATGACCGGGGTTATGCGCGAATAGAGCGGAGTGCACAGCAGCGCGATAAAAGGAATCGCGAGCAGTAGGAGCCACTTTCGATTGGCCTGGGCAGCCATCGGCATTGCCAAAGATACTGGCAATTTTGATTTTTGTGGAGACGATTCGCTGCTAGGTACTCTGCGGACGCACTTGTAATTTCAAAAGCTGTCATCCTGGGAGGCCCTTTGTTGGCAGAAGGACCTTCCGTAAATGAATCGCACTTGATTGATTCGTCCTGGCTTTTCAGAGAGTCTTCGTGAAAGAGCCGCGCCACTACATTTATGTCCCAGTCATCGCGGGAGATGCTTCGGCCAACCGCGGGGCTCGGATGCCAGTTCCTAAAGTTGCACAATGCTCTTTCCGCAGCCTGAAAAAATGAAAAGCCGGGAGTCCGAATGACTCCCGGCTGGGAAAATCCCTCTTGGATCGGTGATCAGAAGTCGTGGAAGTCGAGTTCGCGAGGCTCGCCGTTCTCATCGAAGAGGTCGGCGGGATTCGGCGCATCCACATCGCCCGTAGAAGCGGCCTTGGGTTCCAGCTTCCGCTCAGCTTTCTTCTTTGCTTTCTCTACCTGGCGCTCCCGCCGGGCACGTTCCCTTTCGCGCTTTTTGAATGTCTGGCTAACGGCCATGGAATAGTCCTCCAATGCAAATGAATATGAAAACCGACCGACGCGGCCTGGCGCTCAGGGCCCATCCTAGTGCAAGATCGATGTGCTCGAACTAGCTAAGCACTACTCGGCGTTCGTAGTGTCTCACAGGCACGGGCGGCCCAAGATGGCCGCGCGCCTAAAATCGGCCTCCTGACTCAATTCTAAACTGCTGCGTAGCGCTGCAGCACTTCTCCAGGCAGCCTCACCATCTTAGAACCCGGCATTACCGGCACAGGCGCTCCCTGCACGAGCACAGGCCCTGAACGCTCTTCAATGGCCAAGTCCCCATCGACGCGCATCCGTTCTATCTTAAGTCCGAGCGTACGTTCGATGGCACGGAATTCGGAACGATCCTGGTGAGCGACGAACACCGATGCGGTGCCAGTGGCGCCAATGCGACCGGTACGGCCAACACGGTGGATCAGATCTTCAGCGAGCTGCGGTAACTCGTAGTTGATTACGTGCGCGACTGCGTCCACGTGAATTCCGCGAGAGGCTACATCCGTAGCAACCAGGATAGGGACCGTCCCATTTTGGAAATCGGCCAGCGCCGCATTACGCTGCGATTGCGAACGATCGCCATGCAGCATGCCCGCTGCAAAGCCGGCTTTGCGTAGCTGGCGGGTGAGGCGATCGGCGCCGCGCTTGGTGCGAACGAACACCAGACAACGGCCATCCTCACCGCTCAACAACCGCTGTAACAAGGCGAGGCGCTGGTTGGTAGCGACTTCAAATGCCTGCAACCTAACGCTCGCCGCTGGTTTCGAGGTTGAACCAAAGGCGATGCGCAGCGGATTCTGCACGAAATCACTCACGATGTGTGCAACCGCCGGATCAAGCGTCGCGGAGAAGCAAAGGGTTTGGCGAGTCTTCGGGAGCGTGTCTGCAATGCGTCGAATCGCAGGCAAGAAACCCATATCGAGCATGCGATCAGCTTCATCGAGCACCAGAATCTGTATATTGCCCAGCTTTACCAGCTTGCGGCGGAGAAAATCCTCTAACCTGCCGGGCGTCGCTATCACGAGGTGCGCGGTCTTGAGTGCCGCGATCTGCTGACGTTCGGCGGCGCCCCCAATCACGAGGGCTGCCTTGTTCAACTTCCTGCCGCGCAGTTGGTCAAATTGCAGTTCTACTTGAATGGCCAGTTCCCGCGTCGGGACTAGTACCAGCGCCTGGACGCCTGCGGCGCGAGTCTGGAGTAAGCGTTCCGCGACGGGAAGCAGGAACGCAAGCGTTTTTCCAGTTCCAGTCTGCGCTGTGGCGAGTAGATCTTTGCCGCTCAACGCGGCGGGGATTGCGCTGTTTTGTACAGGAGTCGGGGTATGGAAGTTGTTGGTTGAGAGTTGCTCCTGCAGATACTTCGAGATTGGGAGCTCAGAAAATTGTTGAATCAATATGTCTTCTTTCTTCAGACTACAGGGTCGAGGGCGGGCATGGAGGCTCCGGCATCCTCAACAAGGGACACTTCGACCGGTTTTGCCGGCACAGATTGTCCACTGATGGCTTCAAAAGCCTGGTTAATAGTTAGATGCATGCCCTGCGAATTTCGGACCATGGTTCGGGCAGATGAAGAGGCGAGATGACAAAGCTCAAAACGGTTTGCGACCTTGTCGTTGGCGCGAAACACAAGCTCGGAACGCATGGCGGCTCCTTGGCTGCACAACGTGTTGCCGGAGGGAATTGCTCCCCCCGGCCTGAAAATGTGGTGGGATGCTTGAATTACAGGGCGCGAACTTCTTCGGCCTGCAGACCCTTCTGACCCTTGGTCACCTTGAATTCCACGCGCTGACCTTCGGCCAGACTGCGGAAACCGTTGGCCTGGATGGCCGAGTGATGGACGAAAACGTCCTCACCGCTCTCGCGTTGAATAAAACCAAAACCCTTGGCATCGTTAAACCACTTCACTGTTCCTTGTTCCATTTGTAGATACACTTCTTTCGTTGTTGTTAATTTACGTTGAATTGAAGCGGATGTTACTGCTGGCAGGAACTGCGTTTCAGGCGGGACCGTGCTCAAACGTCCGTGTCGAATTGAACGTGGGACTAGTATAGCACAGAGGGCTGACTGCACTACCCTGATTTTTAAGAGACCTTACCAAGGCTGCAATCCCAAGCATTCCTATTGCACAGCCCGTGCCACGATGTTCTCGAAGGATCGCGCAATCCGCCGCTCCAGCGCGGCTCCTTTTTCGGGAAGCGTTACCCTGCTGAGGAAACCTTCATTGCGTTTATACAGGAGCACTTCTGACCGGTTTGCACGGGTCCTATACAGAACCAAAACATCAGCATTCAGGGTTACCACGTGAAACATGATGCTTCTCTCCTTACCGAAATTGATGGCTCCCTAGCTGCAAATCACCACCGCAGTAACTGCGTTTTGTCTAAGCTCGACGCTGCCAAAGGGTGGTTTCTTAAATTTTTCCCTGGATGGGGTGCCCATTATTGTCATCGGCATCTGCAGAAGCTCTCTCCTGCACTGATCCAGTGTCGCCATGGCTTGCCAGACGTCCAGGGTTCCGCGCATCCTCCTGCCCGGACCTCCAACCACGCGGCTGGAAAAGATGTAGAACGCGGCATGCTGCAGGATGCGAACTGCGTCGTTGTTCGTCATTGGTGTTCTCATGACCCACACTTGGGGAGAGCACGACTGCGGCCATCCAGGCTGCGGTAAACTAAACTCTTTAGATTCAACACGTACTCTCTGTTTTAGGAGGAAAGGAGTGTCTTATTTTTGGACACTATTCCAGATTCCGAACAGCGAAGATTTCTGAAGAGATCTTACGTAGCACCGCAAAATGCTTCGCCACAAAGGGCTTTAGGAACTCTTGGCCGAGCTTCCTTCCGCGACCTCGTCGAGAAGGTTATAGAGGGTGGATCTGCTGATTCCCAGGATTTCCGCGGCCTGCGCTTTGTTTCCACCAACCATCTCCAGAACACGCCGGGCGTGCTTCCGCTCAACCTCTTCGAGTGACAGCATTGAGGAGTCAGAATCAGAACTGTTCTGGCGCAGTAGCTCAGAAGGAAGGTGGCAGCTGTCGATCATCGGTCCGTCGGACATCATGCAGGCGTTCCCAATCACATTTTCCATTTCCCGGATGTTTCCCGGCCAGTTGTAACGAGAAAGAACATTCTGCGCGCGCCGGCTGATGCCGACGATGTTCTTGCCGTATTCCGCGGCAAACTTCTCGACGAAGTGCCGCTGCAAGAGCGGAAGATCCTCTTTGCGCTCTCGAAGAGCGGGGAGCTTGATATCAACGATTGAGAGTCGGTAGTACAAGTCCTCGCGAAAACGCTTCTCACGAACCTCCTGTTTCAGATCGCGATTAGTCGCAGCTACGATCCTCAGATCCAGCTTTCGCGCCAAAGGCGAGCCTACACGTTGAATTTCGTGCGATTGAAGAACGCGAAGCAGCTTAGCCTGCAGGCTTAGCGGCGTCTCGCCGATCTCATCCAGAAAGATTGTGCCCCCGTTAGCGTGCTCGAACAGTCCGAGTTTGTCCTGATTTGCTCCAGTAAACGCGCCTTTAACGTATCCGAACCATTCGCTTTCGGCGAGGCTCTCGGGAACTCCGGCGCAGTTGCAAACCACGAACGGACCACGCGCAACCGGAGACATCTGATGCAGGGCCCGGGCCACTAGTTCTTTCCCGGTTCCGGAAGGTCCACCTACAAGAACCGTTCGGAAGTGCGGAGCAATGCGCCCCAGTGTGGAAAACACCTCCAGCATGCGGGGACTACGAGCGACCATTCCCTGGAACTTGAAGGATGAGACAAGCTTCTCCTCCAACTGAAAGGTCTCGCGTTTGAGTTTCATCTCCGCGATCAACTTACCGACGCGTGCGCGCAGATCGGCGACGGAGATGGGCTTTGTAAGATAGTCGGCGGCTCCCTTTTGAATCGCTTCCACTGCCGAGGCGGTGGAGTAATCGCCGGTGAACAGAAACACTTCAATCGCAGGATCGAAGTTTACGACCATCTCCAGAAGCTGCATGCCGCCGAGTTTTGGGCTGGCGAGCGGCTGGCACTGTGGAGAGGAACTCCTTCCTGGGGAAAGCCACTGTGAATCAGAGTAGCTGCAGTTTGCCTCGACGAAGGCGCAACCTCATAGTAGGACCTGCATGACAGGATTGTCGAGGTCTAAACAAAGCTCCGAGTTACCAAAATGGGACAGCTCTAATCGCGTGGCGCCACGGTTCCAAAGTGGCACCCATTCATGAGTTAGGTCGATGGTCTCCAAATCCGATCCAAAACGTTGGCAGCGAATCCTAAGTGGTCCTGTGCTCGTCATCACGGGAGCTGGGCTTTCAGCCGACAGCGGGCTCCAGACCTTCCGCGGAGCCGGAGGACTGTGGCGAAATTACAATCCCATGACACTGGCTACGCCCGCAGCATTTGCGCTCGATCCGAAGCTGGTGTGGGAGTGGTATCAGTGGCGCAGAGACGAGGCTATGAAGGCGAAACCGAACGCGGGCCACGTGGCGATCGCCCAACTCGCGACCCGCGGCCAAGACTGCCTAATCGTCACTCAGAACGTCGACGACTTGCACGAACGAGCTGGAACTCCCGTGAATCAGTTGGTACACATCCACGGCGACCTGTTCCTGAATCGGTGCACAGGATGCGACTATTCGAATCGCGAGCCTATTTGCTTGTCCGAACTGCCGCCATCATGCCCGCGATGTCGACGTTCTCCCTTGCGTCCTGGCGTGGTTTGGTTTGGAGAGTCCCTCAACCCCGCATTCATCGAACGTGTAGAGGATTTCCTTCGCCGGGCGAAATGTGGCTTGGTGCTCGTAGTGGGAACAACAGCAACTTTTCACTACATCATTGAGTGGGCATTACGGGCCAAGCGCTCTGGAGGTGTGCTGGTGGAAATTAATCCCGAAGAGACAGAACTGTCTGGAGCCGCCGATCTCACATACCGCGAACGCGCCGCCCAGGTGTTGCCAGAGCTTCTGAGCTTCTGAGCTTCTGAGCTTCTGAGCTTCTGAGCTTCTGAGCTGTAAGCATCCTGGAAGCTCCCCTGATAAACTTCCAACAGACCCATTGCGTATTGCATTCTGATGCCTCAACCCAGATCCAAAGCTGACGTCATCCTCGCTCAACAAGAACCGAACGCCATGGCCATCGTCGCCCCCGTTGTTGGATGGCTCATCCCCGGGGCCGGCCATCTGATCCAGCGACGCTGGATTCGCGGCCTATTGCTTATGATCTCCGTCTTCGCCATGTTCGTTCTTGGCGTGCTGATGGAGGGTAAGGTTTATGGCCTGAATGGCGGCGACCTGCTCGACATGCTCGGTTTCGTCGGCGATCTCGGCGCCGGCGGCCTGTACTTTGTGACGCGCTTAATGGATTGGGGTAAGGGAGCGATCCAACTCGCCTCCGCCGATTACGGAACCAAGTTCATTATCGTGGCCGGGTTGCTGAACGTGATGAGCGCGGTGGACGCGTATGACATCGCTATCGGGAAAAAAGAATAATGCAGCTCTCACATTTCAGCGCAGCGATCATCTTTGCCTTCTTCGCCTCCATTGTCTTCGGCATTACCCAGCGCACCGCGCGGCGCGACATGGTCCTATACGGCGCGAAATGCTTCGCCTTCTTTGCCGTCGGAACCATCCTCGCCAGCTGGCTGATGTGGATCATCAAGCGCTGATCGAAGCACGCGTCGCATAACCCACACATTTTGACCTCGGCCTTTTCTTCGCGGTCGGAACCCTCTTGGCCGTAGTTGTGCTCGGGGAGCGTGAGCTTGCTGTGGACGCTGATGATAAATTAGCATATGCTATGGCCTATGCCAATGAAACCTCAGGTGAGAACCCGCCAGGTAAAGATCTTTAAGAATGGCCGAAATCAGGCAGTGCGAATTCCCCGAGAGTTCGAACTTCCTGGTGAGGACGCCATCATGCGCAAAGAAGGAGAGCGGCTGATTATCGAACCCGCCCCGCCGCCGTCCCTGCTTGCCCTACTTCAGACGCTCAAACCGCTAAAGGAAGATTTTCCTATGATCACAGAGCTGGGGATTGACCCTGTGAAGCTCTGATGCGCTACTTGCTGGATACCAACATCGTTTCGGATCTGGTGCGTCATCCGCAGGGCCGAGTCGCGCAGCGCATCCGTGAAGTTGGTGAAGATCAAGTTTGCACCAGCATCATTGTGGCGGCCGAGCTGCGCTACGGAGCCGCCAGGAAAGGATCGGCGCGGCTCAGTGCTCAGCTTGAAGCGATACTGGGGGCGCTTAAGGTTCTGCCTTTCGAGGCACCTGCCGACAGGAATTACGGCTTGCTACGCGCCCGACTGGAAGAAAGCGGTCAGCTCATCGGCGGCAACGATCTTCTGATCGCCGCTCACGCCGAAGCTCTGGGCTACTGCATCGTCACCAACAACGAGCGCGAATTCGATCGAGTCACGGGGCTTCCACGAGAGAACTGGCTTAGCTGAGGGTCGGTATCTACTGAATTGATTTGCGGCTGGAAGGCAATTCACCCGTCCGGCTGGAAGCCGGACTCGGTTTTGGAACAACCCCATTCGGGATTGCAACCCCGGGCTATTCTCACCCGCTATTCTCACCCGTGCAGCAGAAACCGCGGCACTCTCGTGGAAGGGAGAGACGATTTGGGTAAGCCATGAGAACCGGGCATTGGACTCTCCTTGTGTCCATTCGCCCTCGTATGAGATTTGCCGTCATCGGCGCCGCGAGAAACCTAGAGATTTCTTCAATTCCTCCATAACCTCATAGACAATCGGACACGTAAGAGTGCGCTCAATCATTCCCAGGGTGCGGCAAACGAATTCCGGCTGATAGAGATATGGGTAACCGCTGCAATCGGCAGGACGATCTCCATACACGCTGCACAGGTTATCTTTGAGGAAAGGACAGGGGGGGATCCAAGGATTGTCGCAATCCGGTTCTGAGCGCTCGAGATACGACTCGATGAATTGTTCACGCGTCATTTCAAGACGGTGCGCCAGGCGCTCGACTTCCTTTTCGCTGAACGTCGGCTGCACCTCGCGACAGCAGTTAGCGCATTTCGTGCAATCGATTCCAGCCCACACGCGCCGAGTGCTGGCAAAGACGCGGCGGTCAATTTCGTCCGGCTCCAGATTGCATCTGGACTTCAGGAACTGACGAAACCTGTAATTCTCGTCCTCTTTTTCTTCGGCCCGCTCGCGTATCTGAACAAGATCGAAGGCCATATTGGGACTCTCCCTGATTCGCACTCTTTGCTTGGCAGCTTAGAGGCTTAGAGCATTTTCAGAATTGAGTGTGTCTCTTCATTTAGGTGGAAGCCCCCGACTTCCAGTCGGGGGAGCACGGCTTTTCAAGCCGTGCGGAGAAATGCGAAGCAGAAGAATTGCGCTTTAGCGCCGGCTTTGGGGCCGGCGCTAAAGCGCTCTCCGGGAAGGACGAGATACTCGTCGCGAGGCTTGAAAAGCCTCGCTCCCCCGACTGGAAGTCAGGGGCTTCCACCTAAATAAACGAATACATCATTCAGGAATCGGTATAGGAGCTTAGCAGCTCGCTCCTATTCCGCCACCCCTGGCAAAACTCCGATTGTATGCAGCCAGCGCGAGGCTAGCTGCGGCCATTTTGTTACCGGCTTCTCCGTCGGACGCAGGCCATAGCCGTGGCCGCCTTGCGCGTAAGTGTGCAGCTCGGCTGGTACGCCTGCTTTCTTTAGCGCCATGAAGTACTCGACGGCATTTTCTACGTGCACGCCGTCGTCCTCCGCCTGCACCAGGAAGCTCGGCGGCGTTGAGGCTGTCACCGGAATGTCCGGACTAAACTCGAAGTTCTTGTCGGCGTTGGCGAGATATCCGGGATAGAGGATGATGGCGAAGTCAGGACGGCAGCTCAGTTGATCGGCCGCATCCACCGCCGGATACAGCCGCTGCTCATAATGCGTGCTGACGGCCGCAGCCAGATGTCCTCCTGCAGAGAATCCCAAGACCCCCACCCGCTTAGGATCGATGTGCCACTCCGCCGCATGCTCGCGCACCATACCGACGGCACGCTGCGCATCCTGAAGCGCCGCGCCCGATTTGGGAAATGGCCCACTCTCCGGCACGCGATACTTCACCAGCACGCAGTTCACGTTTATCGAGTTCAGCCAGTCACAGACCTCCGTTCCCTCCAGGTCGATCGCCAGGATGCGATAGCTGCCACCGGGAAACACCACCACCGCAGGTGTAGGGCCTGAGTTCGGTGCGCTCTTGACCCCATAAAGCGTGAGTGTCGGCACGGAAACATTGCCGATCCGAATCACGGGGCGTCCCGCAACCTGACGGTCCTTCGCGGTCGTGGTGTCCTGCTCTGCTGCCTTGGCGGTCGATGCGCCAGGCGCTCCGCCAGACCACAGAGGAGCGGTTGTATGTTCCGAACTCGGTGGCCAGGCCGAAGGTGTTGGCGTTTGCCCAAAGGCGGAAAGAACGAAGGAAATGAAGACGAGCAGCAGAAGCAACGATTTCAGCGTTCCGGACATAGCCGGAAAGTGTACGCTACTCGTCTTCGCCGACAGCCGGCAAGCATTCCCGGCAAAGCTCACCCTTCACCAACCGAAACGTGCGGTGCGTGAGCGCCGGAGGCGCGCCGTTCCCGTAGCCCATGTGCGGCGAGCCAGGGGAATGCGATATCAAATTAGATCCCGAGATGCTTTTGGAGCAATCGAGGTTACTTAGGACTTACTAGCGGAACCTGCGAGGCGAGTTGGAGTTCGATCATCATGCCGACACGGCGATCGATCTGAAAGAACATGGCGGTTTTCTGGCGCGAGATCACCTTCTCGAATTCAGGAATGAATTTGAGGCGCAGCTGAGTGTTGTCATTGTCGAGAGCTAGCCATCGCTTAATGTAACTGCCGGCTTGATCTTCGCTCAGGTTCCGATAATTCTGTGCGTACTCCTTGATCAAAGCGTAGCGAACATCGTTCACCTTGATGGTCTCTCCGATATATCGGTCGTACACGGGCCAGAATTTAATAGCTTCCGTTTCCATCAAGGGCAGGTTGGCGGCTACGACCTTCTTCCGTTCACTACGAATGTCCTGCCGCATCAGCTGGATGTTGGCCTCGTTCACCTCCTCTTCGTTCACAGTCTTGGCACTTGCCGGCGAGACTGCGGGCTGTTGTGCGCTGAGCAAAGAAGACGCAGCGAGCACGGATGTCGCCACGTAGAAAACGAAGGCCATATTCCGCTTCAAGGTGGAATTCTCCTTTTCTGGAAACTGAGTTCTCCGACTATGTCAGACAGGATTCAGGGAGGCCACTGGTAGTTTTGACAAGTCTGCGAGGGGCTTGCTGAGTCCATCGCGCTTCATTCATTCTTCCCGAACTTGAAGACGATTCCCGTACTCAGTCTGAAATTGTTCTGTTGGTGGCCGACAATACTACCGTTGAGGAACTCCGAGCGCAGGTACTCTGCCTGAACGATGCGCATGCCGATTCTGCGATTCAGCCTGTAATCTAGTCCGCCGCCTGCCGTAAACAGAAAGCTGTTGTTGGCGCCGATAGGAGCCAGTCCGAAGCCGAGAGAGCTGGTGTAAAGCGTGCCTCCCGCATGTCCACCGCCCAGAAGAAATTGTCCGTAGGGAGTGAAGTGCGTCCGATTGGAGAACCGTAAGCGCGGCCCCAGTTGATAACTCGACACGGTGAGACTGAATTGGTTTGCGATGTCGGCGGCATGATACACACCTACATCTCCCACAATTCCGATCCAGTGATGCAAGTAAAGAGCAGTCGAGAAGCTCGCGCCATGGAGATTGGTTGGCGTGCCGCTGAACCGCGTAATTGCGCGCATGTAACTGTAGCCGCCGAATAGCTCAACTTTCGGCGGCTGACGATCTGCGACCACCTGTGCCCATGCGCCGACGGCACTTAGAGCAAACAACGCGATGGAGAATATCAGCAGCCGCAGACATACATGCACCGCCTCTGCCGTTCTGGCGATTTCAAATCTGACTTGTTTCTGAGCGCCATCGTCGACGAGTGTGTAATCGAGGCAATCACGGTCAATCGGGTGCCATCCCTGTTGAATACCCATCGCCGATTTATGTCGAGATCTCACCCCACTGTCTCACTCAGCCCGCTCAGCGTTGTCTCCATCCCGGACTGCCCTGTCAATACGGAAACACGATGATGCTCCTGTTGGCGAATGTACAAGTCACCCCGGGATCAGCGCGGTAGTACGCAGTAAACGTAACACTGCCGGCAGTGAGGCCTGTCACTAGGTAAGTTGCGCTCCCCTGGAATGGGGAGGCTTTGGGGTTATCAGACTCAAGGGAGATTGTGTCTGAGGCGGTGCTGGCAGCGCCGGTACCAAAACTCATGAGACAACCGCCTTTGTTAGAGGTGTCAACCAATTCTGCCGTGAGGATCACGAGTGCCGAGCCGGTTGCCGACACGGAAACAGTGACCGCCGGGCCTGCTGTAGTCAGACTCGTGTACGTGGTTGAGGCTGTAGTTTCCGATCTCGCAACAGTTCGGGCAGATGGCGGTACTGATGTTCCTGCTGGACCCTGTGGACCTGGAGGACCCTGTGGTCCCGTGGCTCCTGTGCCTCCGGTCGCTCCCGCCGGACCTTGCGCACCTGTAGCACCGGTTGCGCCTGTCGCCCCCTGCGGTCCGGTCGCTCCCTGAGATCCGCTGGCCCCGGTGGCGCCTACGTTGCCCGCCAGGTTGATGTTCCAGTCGGCGGCCGTGCCGCTGCCCCCAGTCGTATCCGCGTTAATCACGAGAGTGCTACCCACGTACGACGTCACTAGCCCTTCCATGTAGTTGGTTGGCGTCGCATTGCTCGCAGCCCGCACGCGCGCTCCTACCGTGTAGGCCAAGCCCGACTGTGTGGTGAACGTCTTACTGCCTACTCCGATGGCAAGCGAGGTCGTTGAACCAGCCGTGTATCCGGCTCCCTGGGGACCAGTGGCGCCTGTCGCTCCCTGCGGACCTTGTGATCCTGTTAACCCGATGGGACCTTGTGGTCCCGTAGCCCCCGTGGCTCCCGTTGCTCCAGTCAGTCCTTGTGTTCCTTGTGGCCCAACCGGTCCTATCGGGCCTTGCGCCCCTGTCGCTCCAGCTGAACCAGTTGGACCAATAAGGGAAACTCCTGCCGGCCAAATTCCAGCAGCCTTCGGGCCGAAGATCATGTTGGTTGTGGTATTGAGGTAGAAGTCCCCATCGGTGCCGATCGCTGCTATAGGGTCACTGCTTCCGTTCAGGACTGTCTTTCCGTCAGCCCCTGCTGTGCCTTGTGCGCCGGTTGCACCAGTCGCCCCCTGCGGTCCTTGCGGACCTTGTGATCCTGTTAACCCGATGGGACCTTGTGGTCCCGTAGTCCCCGTGGCTCCCGTTGTACCAGTCAATCCTTGTGGTCCTTGCGGCCCAACCGGCCCTATCGGGCCTTGCGCACCTGTCGCTCCGGTTGCACCCGTGGCTCCCTGCTGCGAAAGTAAACTCCAGAACGACGGATTTGTGTCCGGTTCCAAATTGGTACCTGGTTGAATGCTGATGTAGCTCGATCCGTTGAAATTCATCGCGTCGTTGACCGCATAGGCTGTGCTGCTGTTCCAGGCGTCTCGCCAGGTCAGCCCGGCTGGACCTGTTCCGCCAGTCGCTCCCTGCGATCCTTGCGGACCCGGTGGTCCTGTTAACCCGATGGGGCCCTGTGGCCCAGTAGCTCCAGCTGGACCTTGAGGCCCGATAGCTCCAGGCGAACCTTGTGCACCAGTGGCTCCTGTCGCTCCGGTTGGTCCAATTGCACCGGTGGCGCCTTGCTGCGCCAATAGACTCCAGAAGGAGGGATTGGTGTCTGGTTCCAAATTGGTGCTTGGTTGAATGCTAATGTAACTTGATCCATTGAAGGAGACGGCGGCGTTGGCCGCATATGCGGTGCTGCTGTCCCAAGCATCCAGCCAGGTCAGTCCGGGGGGTCCAATCGCACCGGTCGGACCTGTCGCTCCTTGTGGACCTTGCAACCCCATCAGACCTTGTGGCCCGGTCGTTCCTTGTGGTCCGGTTGCGCCAGTAGCTCCCGGAGGTCCTTGCGGTCCAGTGACGCCGGTGGCTCCTTGCTGCCCTGTGGCTCCGGTTGGTCCAGTCGCACCCGCGGCACCTTGTTGCGCCAATAGAGTCCAAGCCGACGGATTTTTGTCTGGTTCCAAATTGGTACCAGGCTGAATACTGACGTAACTCGATCCACTGAAGAACACGGCGTCGTTGATCGCAAACGCGGTGCTGTTGTCCCAGCTTCCCCGCCAGTTCAATCCGACGGGTCCGGCCGGACCCGTCAACCCGGTTGCACCTTGAGGTCCCTGTAGGCCCATCGGCCCTGGAGGTCCGGAATTGCCTTGCGGTCCGGGTGGTCCAGCGGGTCCTGGCGGTCCCGCGCTTCCTTGTGAGAGAGGAGATGCGATCCAACTAGTTCCGTTGAAGGTGAGC
This sequence comes from Acidobacteriota bacterium, assembly GCA_003225215.1. Lineage (GTDB taxonomy): Bacteria > Acidobacteriota > Terriglobia > Terriglobales > Acidobacteriaceae > Gp1-AA112. The sequence goes on along the minus strand of QIBC01000078.1, from coordinate 17,201 downwards.
ACGTCTCCGTTAGCTGGGGTTATAGTCAGGTCTATCGCGATGCCTTTTAGCTTATCCACTGACATAGCTTGCTGCGTCCCGCTAATGTCACCCATGAATGGCCCGATGACATTCCACGCTGTACTCGCCTGGAGGGCGGGGATCACCGGAACGTCAGGAGAAAGCTGAACTCCCTCCACGCTAACTCGGAGAGAGAGGTTGGCCCGAAGTAGCAAGGACTCCGGGAGTGGTGGCATGCCGCTGCCGCCGAGCACTACGCCATAGAGTCCGCCGGTTACGGTCAAAGCCTGTGGGCCCGAGGCCCACTGTTGTTTTCCTGTTGGATCGATAATGGAGAATACAAAGTTCCGCGTTCCCGTTACGGGCGTACCAAACTCAAGCAAACGACCCTGATATGCCAGCAAGGGACTTGGCGCTGGATCTGCACTCTGAGCGGCACTCGCGCGACAAAGGCAAAGAAGAGAGATCATGACCAAGACCTCATGTAACGCGCGACTTCTTGCCCTCATGACATCCTCTAATGACAACCGGAGTTAGATCCTGTGCACGGTACCGGAATGGAAAAGCCACTTAGAACTTGCGTAGTGCCGCTTGGATCCACTGACTTCACAGCCGGAACAATTTCCCCAACGATTGCATTGTTCTGAAATGTTGTGGAAACCTGCAGAGCGCCTGACGCCTGCGTCAAGTCGCTACTAAGCGCTACAGGCTGAAGGACCGTGACCATTGCGGAACCAGTGATCCTGTTTCCCGCCGACGGATTGGAAGGTATCCAGGTTGCGACAACCGCACAACTCCCCGCTGTTTCCGATGCTGTGTAGACGCCCGCGTTGGTTATGTTCCCGCCGCTCGTGGGACTCACAGACCAAACTAAGGAAAAACCCTTCGGCGGATTAGGAGAGGCGGAGAACGTAGTGGTGGAGTTCACGGGAACCGTAACCGGCGAGGGACTAACAGTAAGTTTGAGAGGAAGAGGATTCGGATTCGGGAACCCGTTTTCGAAATGCGAGCCGCTCCCGCAGCTAGTAAGGGTAGGTATGCCAAAGAGCAGCGCAATACTTATGAGGAACAGCAGGGTCCTTGCTTTCGAGGAAGTCTCGGTCTGCGGACTGATACGCATCTGTGCCACGACGCTCGGCGTGAAATTCGGCTGACGAATGTCCCGAAGGACTAGCAAATCTCAGGAGGGACTGAATAGCCCGAGAGGAAGAGCTAATCGCTTTTGCACAGAGGTAAGAACTGTCAGTTCTGATAGTTCCGAAGGTGGGACTAAAAAGCGCATTACGCCCTCGTCCGCGTCTTTGAGGATTGTTCGGTGTCATGCCTCACCAGTTCCGGATTCAGTCGCGTCTCGACGGCGCTAGGATTCTGCTGGCTTCCCGAAATGTTAAAGCCGCAATCGGATAGCGCCCATCCCTGATCTCGACCGGTCAACCCGCCGCGGTTTACTCTCTAAGAAGAGCGCAATGGCGGCGATTCCTGAAAAGTTCGGGCGTTACGAGATCGTTCGTGAGATCGGCCATGGAGCTATGGGCGTGGTCTATGAGGCGCTTGATCCTACGATCGGCAGGAAGATCGCGCTTAAGGCGATCCGTTTCGATGGGATTGGCACTACCGCGGACGAGGCTGCGCGGCGATTCAAGAACGAGGCGCGTGCGGCCGGCGGACTGAATCATCCAAACCTCGTTACTGTCTACGACGCCGGTGAAGATAGCGGAATTCTATATCTGGCCATGGAGTTCATCGAGGGCGCAACTCTCGAAGCCCTTCTCCGTGCTCAGCGGACGATTGCGACCGCGCAGACGATCGACATTGTGCGGCAGATCGGCTCGGGTTTGGATTTTGCGCATGCGAAGGGCATCGTCCATCGCGATATCAAACCGGGAAACATCATGCTGGCCGCGCATGGGCTGGTAAAGATCACGGATTTCGGCATCGCGCGCGCCGGCGAGGCGATGACCATCACCGGCCAGGTCGTTGGAACTCCGAATTACATGTCTCCCGAACAGGTGCTGGGCAAGACGCTCGATGGGCGCAGCGATCTGTTCAGCGTGGGCGTGATGCTCTACGAGATGGTTACCGGCGAGCGTCCGTTCGAAGGCCAGAGCATTACCACGATCATGTACAAGATCGTGCACGAGACGCCGATTCCGCCGCGCAAGCTCGATTCCACGATTCATCCCGGGCTTAGCGCGGTGATCGAGAAGTCGCTGGCGAAGTCGGCGGAGGATCGTTTCCCAAATGGGGCAGAACTGGCGCGCGCGCTGCAGAACTTCGAGAGCGCAAGCGTGATCGCAGCCAGCACCTTGGGCAAGCCCACGGGAGAGTTTCCCAGTCTGGTGGATGCGAATGCAACGCATGAAGCGCGATCTGCGCCGCCTGCACCGCCGCAGTCTGTTGCGAATGTTTCGCCTGCGATAGAGCAGTCCGCCTCGAGTCCGCCGCCGCAGACCCGGATTCAGCAAGCGCAACACTGGTGGCAGCAACTTTCTCCGAAGTCGCGCAGGCGCTTGTGGATTGCCTTTGTTTTGGCCGCTGTCTTCCTCTATTCAAAGTTTGAGCGGCGTTCATCGAAATCGGAAGACGAAGATCGAAGCGGGACTCAGAATCCAGTGTCGAGCGTTACCACTCCACCCGCACCCGCAGCCCCCGCTGCGCCTGCAAGGGACGAGGAGGCCCGCGCTCAACAGTCCTCTCCCGCGCTGGTGAAGCGAGAGAACACCGCTGGCAATCAGAGCATTGCATTGATGAAAATCAACAGCAATCCGCCCGCGGCAGAGGTCGAGTTGGATGGAAAATCCACCGGCAAGCGGACCCCAACTGAGCTGCAAGTCGGACGCGGACGGCATCGCGTGAGCGTGCGTATGCCCGGTTTCCAAACTTCGAGCGTGACCGTGAAGGTCGCGGGTGGAGAAGAGTTTGAGTACTCGCCGGATCTGACCGTGGCGATGCCGAATATTCCCGTGCCGAATATCAGCATGCCCGACCTTTCCAAGCTGCAGGAATTATCGAAGAACCCACAAGGCCAGGCTGGGTTCTGGCAGCAATGGGCAAATAAGCAGCAGGGCGCTCCGGGACCCAAACTCGTGATTAACAGCAAGCCCCCGGGCGCGAGCATTCTGATCGACGGAAAAGATAGCGGGCAGACCTCGCCGGCGGTGATTCCCGTGAAGCCCGGCAAGCATCACGTTCGCCTGGAGCTTGAAGGATTTGACCCGGCCGAAAGCGATTTGACTGTCGGGAATCATAAGCCTGGAATTTTCAACCCCGCTTTGAAACTGGCGCGGTCGGATTAGTAGGTTGGCTGGCTCGCATTAGCGCGGAACCACCTGCGGTAGCGGGTGGCGCTGTTGATGTTGATTTTCGCTTGCTCGAGCTGCAGTAAAGCAAATCTCACTGCAACCCAACTCGCGGCCCGCTACCGCAGGCCGTTCTGCTACGAAATGGAGTATAGTCAGCGAGCCTTTGCGCGATGGAGGAAATTATGGCTGACAGCAACGTTGTTCTTGTAACCGGTGCGAGCACGGGATTCGGGCGGCTTATCAGCGTCACGCTTGCGCGGCGGGGCTATACGGTCTTTGCCTCAATGCGTGACCTGACCGGTCGCAACCGAAGTCGCGCTGCGGAACTGGAGGAGTTGGGGCGGAACGAGAGTTTGCGGCTGCGCGCCCTCGAGGTCGATGTCACGAGTGACACTTCGGTGCAGCAGGCGGTGGAGCAGGTGGTTCGCGAAGCGGGCAGGATCGACGCGGTGGTGAACAACGCTGGAGTTGCCTACTGGGGACTGCTGGAAACCTTCACCGTGGAGCAGGCAAAACAGATCTTCGAGACCAATTTCTTTGGTCCGCTGCGTGTGAACCGGGCGGTCTTGCCGCACATGCGCCAGCGGCGAAGCGGCTTATTGATTCACATCAGCAGCATCGCCGGCCGACTAGTTCTGCCCTCGATGGCTCTTTATTGCGCCACGAAGTTTGCCCTTGAAGCGATGGCGGAGACGCTGCGTTACGAGGTTTCCCAATTAGGGATCGATTCACTTATCGTGGAACCGGGGGAGTATCCCACCGCGATCTTTGGAAACGCTGCCGAGGCGGCGGATCAAGCCAGAGCCGTCGATTACGGGGCCGTTGCCGAAATGCCACGCAAAATTCTCGAGGGTCTCGCCAGCAATAACAACGATGTGCAGCAGGTTGCCGATCGAGTAGTGGAACTGATCGAGATGCCCGCCGGATCGCGTCCAGTACGCTCCCTGGTTGGGACATTCGCCCAGCAGTGTCAACCGCTAAACGATCTCGCGCTGCAGTTCCAAACCGGCGCACTGCAGGCCTTTGGTTTAAGTGATTTGATGGCGCTGCGCCGGGCAGAACGTCAGGTGGCATAGCGGCAGATGAAGCAACAGTACGCGAGCGCGTTCCCAACTTACGAGCTTCGCTGCGACCTCACTGGTCCGAATTCAGTGAACGAAGCGGGTCGTGCAGATCTTCGAATTCCTTGTGCCTCCTTACTGTTCGTGGTAGCACGGTAGCCGTGGGTAGTAAAACCGAATCAGTTTGTTCGTTCTCGGGAATGTGGACGACAGGAGCAGAGCCGCCCCTTTCCCGAAGACAAGTTCCCTGCTGCTTCCCTGCTAATTCCCTGGTCAGTTGCGAATCGCCAGTGTTCATGCGGCTTTCGCGATCAGAATTTTTTTCTACGGGAAAATTTCCCTGCTCGTTTCCCTGCACCGGGAATTTCTCGATACTGCGCGGCAGACGCGGCAACACGCCAGCTATCTCTTTTTTTTTCCGTTCTCGAGGTCAGCGTCGCCTCGAAAACCGATTGCTGTTTCTGTAGTAGTTGTTGCTCTGGTATCCCGAGGGATACGGATAAGACCCACCATTATCGTAAGGGCCGTTGTATCCACCGTTTCCGTAGTATCCACCATCATCCCCTGAGTACGGAGCACCGGTGCCGTAGTAGCCATTGTCGCCGTATTGGTTGTAGTACTGGTTTGCTCGCCGACGCTTATCGATCGCGTATCCGGCGGATGCCCCCACGGCGGCTCCGACGAAGGTGCCTGTGGATCCGCCTACCTTGTGTCCGATGTATGCACCTGCCGCAGTGGATCCGCCGATGATGGCGATGCTCTTCCATGTATCTGAACTCTGAGCCTGAGCCGGCTGCAGCGCCATCGATGCAAAGGTCGCAACCAGGGCAAGCGCGACCAAACGGCTGCTCCTGATTGCTCGCATGACGTGCTGTGTGACTTTTTCAGAGATGCTGGTGTAAGTCATGGGGCCCTCCCCCTCCAGGCATGTCAAACACGCCTCTCGTCCCTTTGTCGCGGAGGGTTGGTTCTTCTCGCGCTTAGTATCGAGCATCTCCAGAGCATCAATGAGCTTCTTGCGAGTTTCGCGGGGGCGGATTACGGCGTCGACGTATCCACGTTCGGCAGCGACGTAGGGATTGGCGAGGCGCTCGCGGAACTCTTCGATCTTCTTGCTGCGCTCGCGTTCGAGGATCTCGGCGCGCTCGATTTCGGTTTTGCCCATCTGGGCAGCGCGTTCCAGTTCTCGCTTGTACACGATATTCACGGCGCCTTCGGGGCCCATTACAGCGATCTCCGCGGTTGGCCAGGCGTAGTTAACGTCGGTGCGAATGTGCTTGGACGACATCACGCAATATGCGCCGCCGTAGGCCTTGCGTGTGATCACCGTCATTTTGGGAACGGTGGCTTCAGCGAAGGCGTACAGCAGCTTGGCTCCATGGCGGATGATGCCTCCGTATTCCTGTTGTGTGCCGGGAAGAAAGCCGGGAACGTCTTCGAAGGTGACGAGCGGAATGTTGAAGGCGTCACAGAAGCGCACGAAGCGCGCGCCTTTGTCCGACGCGTTGATGTCGAGGACGCCGGCTAAGAATGCAGGCTGATTCGCCACGATTCCTACCGATTTTCCGTTTAGCCGAGCGAATCCCACGACGAGATTCTTCGCAAACAGCTCCTGGACTTCGAAAAAGTAGCCGTCGTCGACCACGCGTGTGATCACGTCCTTGATGTCGTACGGCTGATTCGATTGCGGCGGAACGATGGTGTCGAGCTCTGCGTCGACGCGATCGGCTGCGTCGGTAGTCGCGCGGCGCGGCGGATCGTCTATGTTGTTGGACGGCACGAAGGTCATTAGCTCGCGAATCATCGAAAGGCATTCGGCGTCGTCGTGCGCGAGAAAATGCGCGACTCCGGACGTCTCGTTGTGGGTGGTGGCCCCGCCAAGCTGGTCTTTCGTGACTTCTTCGTGCGTGACCGTCTTGATTACGTCGGGACCGGTGACAAACATGTATGAGGTCTTGTCGACCATGAAAATAAAATCGGTAATCGCCGGCGAATAGACTGCGCCGCCGGCGCACGGGCCCATGATGGCGGAGATCTGGGGAATTACTCCGCTAGCGAGGGTGTTGCGCAAGAAGATGTCGGCGTATCCGGCAAGTGACATCACGCCTTCCTGTATGCGTGCGCCGCCCGAGTCGTTCAGCCCAATGACGGGAGCGCCAACACGCATCGCCATGTCCATAATCTTCACGATCTTCGCGGCGTTGGCTTCCGAGAGGGATCCGCCGAATACGGTAAAGTCCTGAGCGAAGACGAAGACGAGGCGGCCTTCGATGCGTCCGTAGCCAGTGACGAAGCCGTCGCCAAGCACCTTCTGCTGGTCCATGCCGAAGTCGGTGGCGCGATGCGTGACAAATCGATCGGTCTCCTCGAACGTGCCTTCGTCCAACAGAAAGGTAATGCGCTCGCGGGCCGAAAGCTTGCCCTCTTTGTGCTGGCGCTCACGCCGCTCCTGGCCTCCGCCGGCTTCGGCAGCCGCTTCACGCCGCTTCAGATCTTCGAGCTTCTGTTCGAGGTTCATGGAAGGTTCATTGGAGATTCACGGAACGCGATTATACAAAGACGCGTTCCGCGAGACGCAAAGGCAAAATCAAAAGCTAGAACACGGATTGGACGGATGTAGCGGGTCGAACGGATAAGTCTCGATTCGCGGTTTCATCTTACTCTGGAGTCGAGTCGTGCATTTCCAAATTGTAAGTGCGCCGCCGTGTCGCCACTCAATCCTTGGCCTGCAAATGGTTATCCGTCCGATCCGTTAGATCCGTCCAATCCGTGTTCGGTTTTTGTTTTTGATTGAGGCATTCACACCCGCGCCCAATGCCCTTGCTCGACTTCTTTCAACGGCAGATCTGAGTACTGCCTGGCCTCAACCATCGCCAGCACCTGCTCGCGATTGCTGTGCAGAGTGGGAATCGCGTTGAGTAGTCCCTGCGTGTACTGGTGCGCGGGAGCCGTGAAAACTTGCCTGGCGGCGCCGCTCTCGACGATTTGCCCGCGATACATCACTGCAATTCGATCCGCGACTTGCGACACTACGCCCAGGTCATGGGAGATAAAGAGCATCGACAGCGAAAATTTCTCGCGCAGTCGCGCCAGCAGATCCAATATCTGCGCCTGCACGGTTACGTCGAGGGCGGTCGTTGGCTCGTCGGCGATCAGTAGCTGCGGACGATTCACGATTGCCATGGCAATCATCACCCGCTGACGCTGTCCGCCGGAGAGCTGATGGGGATAGTCTCGCGCTCTGCTTGATGGATTTGGAATTGCGACCTCGTCGAGCGCTGCTACCGCGCGCGTCCAGGCATCCCTGCCACTGACGGATTCATGCGCAAGGATTGCTTCGGCCACCTGATCGCCCACGCGCATCAGCGGATTCAGGGCGGTCATGGGCTCCTGGAAGATCATAGTCATCGCGCGCCCGCGAAGTTTGCGCATCCGCTCTTCCGTCGCGGAGAGCAGTTCTTCGCCTGCAAAGCGGATGCTTCCGCGAACGCGAGCTTGAGGAGCCAGCAGTCGCATGATCGCCAGCGACGTAGCCGATTTGCCGCTCCCAGATTCGCCCACCAGTCCGACCGACTGACTCTTGTCAATGGAGAAGTTGAAGTCACGGACAGCGGCCGTTGAGCCAAAGCTGATGTCGAGATGCTCAACGTCTAGGAGAGACGAGGACATGCTTGTGCATTCATACCATACAAAAAGCGGATTTCACCACGAAGACACGAGAACTGCCAACTCAACCACGAAGGGCACGAAGTATCACGAAGGCAATATGGCAACTAGACTCCGGTTTCTTCGTGTCCTTGTGTCCTTTGTGGTTTCATCCGGATGTTCTCCGTGGTGAAGAGTCTTAGACTACCCACTTCATTCCGGCAGCTATAATTGCCGGTTTTTTAGACGCTTCGGAGAGGACTACACACCATGCTCGATCGCAGACGCTTTCTCGCCGTCTGTTCGCACTTGGGACTTACTTCAACGCTGTTCCCCGGCGTGCTTTGGGGCATGGCTGAACCTCAAGGCAAAGTCACAAAAGAAATGATCGGTAACGCGGCTGACATTGCTGACGTTGTTATTTCCGACGACCTGCGCGATGCGATGCTCGAGAACCTGGACCAAAACAAGAAGAACTACGAGGAGATTTACAAGCTGCACATCGCGAACTCAGTGGCGCCGGCTTACATCTTCGATCCGGTGCTCCCCGGAATGAAATTTGACTCAGTGAAACGTCCGCTGCGCATGTCGGGCGCTCCGGCTGCCAAGGCGCAAGAGGCTGATCGAGAGATCGCGGCGGGCAAATATCGTAGTCCGCTGCACGGACTGCCATGGGGTGCGAAGGATCTGCTTGCAGTCAAGGGATACCGCACAACCTGGGGTGCGGGCGGATTCGAGCAGCAGAATATCGATGAGGACGCCACCGTCGTCAAGCGCCTCGACCAAGCTGGAGCTGTGCTGGTGGCGAAGCTCACGTTGGGTGCCCTGGCACAAGGCGACAAGTGGTTCGGAGGCATGACGCGCAATCCGTGGAATCCGCATCAGGGTTCGAGTGGATCCTCTGCTGGATCTTCTTCGGCAACTGCAGCAGGATGCATCGCATTTGCCATCGGATCGGAAACGCTCGGCTCGATTTCATCTCCCTCGACGCGCTGCGGAGCTACGGGACTGCGTCCGACATTCGGTCTCGTGCCGCGCACCGGAGCGATGGCCCTCTCGTGGACGATGGACAAGCTCGGCCCGATCTGCCGCGCTGTGGAAGACACGGCGCTCGTGTTAAGCGCGATTTATGGTCCCGACGGCAGAGATCGCACCGTCCATGACGTTGCTTTCAACTGGGACGCGAACCTCGATTGGCGCAAACTGCGCGTCGGTTATTTCAAAGAAGAATTTGAGTTCAAGCCTCCGGCCGAGCCTCCGGCAGAGACAGGTCCCGTTACACCCGAGGAGCAAAAGAAACGCGAGGAGCGCGCCCACACGCGCGAACGTGCGCAAGCCATGCGCAAGTACGATCAGCAATTCAGCGAAGCGGCCATCGCCAAGCTGCAGGGAATGGGTGTGAAATTGATTCCGCTTGAGCTGCCCAAGATTCCCTACGGGGCGATGCGATCACTTCTCCTCGCTGAGGCTGCAGCGGCCTTTGATGATCTCACGCGTTCAGGCCGCGACAAGCTGCTCACCGAGCAATCGCCGAATGACTGGCCCAATTCATTCCGTGTCGCGCGGCTCACACCTGCGGTCGAATATATCCAGGCCAATCGCGCGCGTATGCAGGCGATGGAGATGTGGAAGAAATTGTTCGAAAACATCGATGTAATCGTCGCGCCTACATTCAGTCAGCAACTCGTGGCGACGAATCTCACCGGACATCCGGCGGTAATTGTGCCAAACGGATTCCGCGGAACTGATGCGCCGAGGCCTCCGCGGAAAGAGAATGGCATTGACGATGGCGACGGCGGCCCCGGCACTCCGGTGAGTCTCACGTTCCTTGGTCCACTATATGGCGAAGCGAAATTGCTGTCGTTCGCGAAGGCCTATCAGGACGCCACGGGATTTCACTTGAAGCACCCGGATCTGGACGCGGAAATGGCCGAGCTTTAAGCTCTAGGGCAATTTCTGGTAGAAACGCAGCATGCTGCGTCTGCACGATGCAGCACGAGTAAACTTTGCTCCTTGGCATTCCCATACAGCATCGCAGAGACGCAGCATGCTGCGTCTCTACCTCAGCAAGACTCTGCGCTAAAGCAAAGGAAAGAGTTGCTTCTTCCCCAACGACACGGAAGAAACCGAGTCTCTCCCTGGAGCGTTGAGCTTAAGGCGGGCTCCGGAGCTTGTGACCCACTCTGGTTTGAGATACGCTTTCTCACCCACCTCAGGAGGCTTCCCAATGGCCACATCGACGAGCGCAGGTCCGATTGCTCCTAATCTCGACCAAGCACTTCAATTTGCATTCAAAGTAGTTGGCGATCTGGCTGCAGCGATGAACACGCCGCTGATTTACATTGGCGATCGTCTCGGCATTTTCAAGGCCATGGCCGACGGTAAGCCGGTTGATTCCGAGGAATTGGCGCAGAAGACTGGACTTACTGAGCGATATCTGCGGGAATGGATGAAGGCGATGATCGCCGCCGAATACCTCTCGTATAATCCCGATACGGGACGAGCCTCCCTCTCGCCGGAGCATGCTCTGGTTCTAGCCAAGGACGGCAGCCCGGTTTTTCTCATGGGCGCGGCGCAAATGATTCCCGATCACTACAGCATCATTCCCAAAATTACGGAGGCATTCCGCAAGGGCGGTGGCGTTCCTTATAGTGAATACACACACGATACCTTTGAAGGCACCGAGCGTCTGTTTGAGACCGGGTACAACAATTTCCTCACCAGCACTTGGATTCCAGCGATGCCGGCGGTGCACAGCCGGCTGCAAGCGGGAGCCAAAGTCGCGGACGTAGGCTGTGGACGCGGCAAGGCTCTCCTCAACATGGCGAAAGCCTTTCCGAAATCACAGTTCGTGGGGTACGACAACTATGGACCGAATATCGCTTATGCCAACTCACTTGCAGCAAAGGAGGGAGTTGGAGATCATCTGCGCTTTGAAGAGCGCTCTGCGAACCTTTTACCGCAGAGCGGTGACTTTGATCTCGCAATGACGTGCGACTGTCTGCACGACATGGTCTCGCCAGAGACATGCGCGCGCTCCATCTACGGCGCGCTGAAAGCGGATGGCACGTGGTTCTGCATCGAGCCCAATGTCCGCGACAAAGTAGAAGACAATATTAATCCGCTAGGAAAGCTCTTCTACTCCGTAAGTACGCTGCAATGCATGACTTGCTCACTGGCCTACGGAGGAGCCGGATACGGTGCTGGCATGGGAGAAGGAAACGCCCGCCGCGTGGCGCACCTCGCGGGGTTTACACAGTTCAAGAAACTCGCGCTCGAGAATCCGTTCAATCAGTTCTTTGAGATCCGGAAATAAATTTGGGTTACCCAAGAGGTAGAGACGCAGCAAGCTGCGTCTCTACGAGGATGTCTAGGGCTGCATGAACAGATTCGATAGGCCCGTCAGCATCGCAGAGACGCAGCATGCTGCGTCTCTACAACAGAAGATCTACTATTCCCTCATCGCCTTCTCAATCGCCACTTTTTCTTGCAGCAACGCGGCAAGAGCGCCCAGGTCATTCTTGCGTTCAGCTTCGGCGATGTTGTGATTCAACTCGCGCTTACGACGTTCCATCTTGCGTCTTCGCAGTGCCTCGATCGCCGATTCTACTAATTCTTGCGTGATCTCGTCTGACTCCTGCATGAGTATCTGGGCGAGGCGGCGCTGATCCGATTCGGATCCAGTGGAACCTTCCATCGGAGAGAGCAGCCACTCGAGCAGAGTCTGCGACGGAAGTCCATCGATCAAGCCTTCCGCCGATAGCACGTCCGTGGCCGCCAGTCGCAATTCATCCAGCTCTGGCGATGCTCCGGGGGCAAGTAAGCACACGACAATCCTTTCCGCCTCGCTGATTTGCGGCTCGGCTGACGGTTTGAACGCTGCTCCGCGGTTTGTCGCCGCATGGCGAAGCTCCTGGCGCACAAGCGCCGAATCGATACCCAATCGCTGCGCAACGTCGTTGGCCAACTCGTCGCGCACGATGGCTTGCGGCACGCGCCTGATATATGGCAGCAGATAGTTCACTGCCTTGGCCTTCCCCTCGGGAGTTTTCACAGGAAAAGTATTGATCGCCCGACCGATGAGATAGGGGAAGTACTTTGGCGATTGCATCAGCGCGTCTGCATAAGCCTTTGCGCCCTTGCGCCGGATGAAAAGATCGGGATCGAAGCCGGCTTCAAGCGTGAGCACTTTAATGTCGAACTCTTCTTCAATCAACATGGAGAGCGAACGTTCAACAGCCGCTGCGCCTGCTGTGTCCGGATCGAAGTTAACAACAACTTGCTTTGTGAATCGGCTCAATAGCCGAACCTGCGGTTCAGAAAAAGCCGTTCCCGAAGTGGCAATCACGTTTTGGAACCCTGCCGTGAACACAGAAATGCAATCGACATTGCCTTCAACCAGAATCGCGTAGCCAAGATGACGGATTGCTTCTTTGGCCTTGTCAAGATTGAAGAGCACGCGCCCCTTGGAGTAAATCGGTGTCTCTGGTGAGTTCAGATACTTGGGACCGGACTTTTCATTCGCATCCAGCGTGCGTCCGGTAAATGCAATCACCTTGCCCTGTTCGTTACAGATAGGAAACATCACGCGATTGCGGAACTTGGAGTACAGAGGCGTAGTCTCGGCTGAGGTGGATCCGGCCGCCGCAGACCGGGTATTGGCCTGGCTCTCATCCTGCTTCCACGACATCAGCCCCGACAGCCTTAGAAGCTGTTCGTCAGCCATGCCGCGCAGACGGTCGCGTAGCATAAAGCCCGAATCGGGGGCGTAGCCGATGCGAAAGCGCCGAAGGATCTCTTCGGTCAGCCCGCGTCCTGCCAGATACTCACTGGCTCGAGCGCCTTCTGGACGTCGTAACTGCTCTTCGAAGAATGCGCAGGTCTTCTCGTGCATGTCGAGTAACACGCCGCGTTGCTTCGCCTCTAGAGCCTCGCCCGGACCCGAGTAAGTTTGGCGTGGCACCGGGATGTCCATCTTCTCGGCGACGCGCCGCACAGCCTCGGGAAAAGTAATGTTCTCGATCTTCTGAACGAAGGTGAAGACGTCGCCACTGACCCCGCAACCGAAGCAGTGAAAGAACTGTCGCGTAGCGTGCACAGAGAACGACGGTGACTTCTCTTTGTGGAAGGGACACAATCCGGTGAAGTTCTGCGCTCCCGCCTTCTTGAGGGGGATGTAGTCCCCAATGATGCGAACGATATCCGCCTGCTGCTTCAAATCCTGGGAGAATGTAGTTGCCGTTGCCACCGAAGAAAACAATTGTCGCGGAGTGTTCCGATAACAGGGTACAGGAATGAGAGATAGCTCTGTGAGTAACCTGTGGGAAACATCGATTCACGTGGGAAACCAGGGGAGAACCTGCTTCGTCGCACGAGCGGTCAACGTAGCCGCTTCGATTACTGGTTACTTTTGTTCATATTTACCCAGAGCACTTGCATGTACTATCCGCCGCTGCGAAAGCGTGCAACTATGGAGGCGATTATGCTTCGGAAGATGGTCGCCGGCACTACTGCCCTGCCGACACGCGTGCCGGCGTTAGTATGCAGCGACAGCGCAGCAAGTCGGCGTGCACTCAAGGGGCGACCTGGGGATTCGATCAGAACGGCATTTGGGTCGACCGCGGATGCCGCGCGGACTTTCTGGTGAACACTCCGTCATCTGTCAGTCATCACGATGGAGACCGGGACCACGACAGAGAGCGTGACGGCGATAGAGATCGGGATCGGGATCGCGACCGGGATAGAGATCGCGACCGAGACAGGGACCGCTATCGAGATGATGGGCGCCGCGGTGACGAGAGCATGCAGCTCACATGCTCCTCTGAAGATGGAGGGCGCCACTACTGCGAGAGCGACATCCAGGGAAAGGCGATGATGACCAGGCAGCGCAGCGGTTCGCCCTGCCGTGAAGGTTATAGCTGGGGCTATGACCGTCGTGGGATCTGGGTTGATCACGGCTGCCGCGCAGACTTCCAACTGAGTGGCCGTCGCACTGCGTACGCTGGTGGGGGAGGCTACCCCGGCTCCGTAGGCACAATGAGATGTTCGTCCGATCTCGGTACCCGCCAAGGCTGCCCAGTAGACACGCGGGGCGGTGTCAAGCTCGTTCGACAGGTTAGCGAATCGGCTTGTCGGCTGGGCTATAGCTGGGGCTATGATCGCGAAGGTGTTTGGGTCGACCATGGCTGCCGAGCCGAGTTCGAGGTTGGAATCCGCCGTTAATCAGGCCTGCTAACACAAGGACGCAGCAAGCTTCTTCGCCCATACCCGGGCTCGCCCGATTTTGAGTGCGTTGAGACACTGTTACGAAGCCCGGCGAGGTCGCTTTTTCACGAGCCCCTGCATTACCACCGATCTTCCTGCCTCGAAATCTTTACATTGCATAGACATTTCGGTGACAAACCGGCCATCAAGTGCCGCTATGGTAGCTAACAGGTCGTTCACCGGAGTTCTCGTCAAATGCAGCCACTGAAGATGCCTCGATCTGAAGTTTCAACTATTACCGAACACAAAAACCTCGGACCTGTCCTGAGCGACCGAAGTGATGATCGGCTGGTCACTCATAATTTTGCTTTGTCGGAAAAAGCTAAACAGCCGCGCCCAATAGGCCCGGATCCCATACCCCAGATCAGAATTATTTGTAAAGGGAGACTCGTATCACTCTCGACCGCGGAGATCGAGTTCATCGAGTCTGCTGCCAACTACGTTGAAGTTCATGCTGGTGGATCGACTTACAGAGTTCGTTCCACTTTGAAGCAGTTCCTGAATCGCCTCAGTCCCACGATTTTTGTGAGGATCCATCGCTGCACCATTGTGAACCTCAGTCACGTGAAGAGGTGCCGCGCAATTCGACGTGGAGATAGCCTGCTCACCCTCCATAACGGAAGAGAATTGGTTGTGAGCCGCAAGCACAAAGAAGCGCAGAACGCTTTGCGAGCATTGGCATAAAACTGCGCCACGCGCTCGCCCTCATCGGTGTTCACGAGCATGCTGACAAAGGCCTTCAAGAACGGCCCTGGTTCCCTAGAGCCTTGTCGAAACGTTGGATAGTGGCCGTAGGCTAATGCGGCTCGTACGAAGAACTGGCAGCAGAGTCGTAGTCGCGGCCATACTTATTCTTGTGCTGGGCCAGAGTCTCATTGGAAGGCACTTGGATGACCCCGAGCTGGACTGGATCGTCGGTGACCGTGATATGACGAGAGAGCCTACCCATCTCATCGCTGTTCAATCCCTCGGCCCAGATCTGCAGGAGATATTCTCCCGACTTTACGTTTGCAATCTTCACCGAGCCGGAATTGTCCGCGAGAGAGTAATACGGCGTATCGAGTGAGATGACAATAGCGTTCATCTGCGGATGGATGTTGCAAAAGATGTAGCTCACTCCGGGACGATCGAACTTCACTGAACGGCTGGTCCCGGATTCATAGAGTCCCAAATCGAATCTCTTGCCTTCGAACAACGAAAAGACATTGTGAAAGAACGGATCTCGATTCGGGAACTCTACGACAGATCCGGGCGGGATGACTAGTAGATGCGGGGAAAAAGTCTTATTTTTCTGAGTGAGTACCGCATGTATGGGCGGCTGCTTTAATGCCGCTGCCTCCGACTGGTTCAGCGGTGTTAAGGAGATCACGATTCCTGACGTGCCTTCGCTCTTCTCTAATCCTACCTGCACCTTTCCGAGAATGTCGGTGGCTCTCAGGTCGGTCATCGATCCACAGAAAATTACAGATAACAGTGAGAGAACGAGCTTTTTGCTAGGGGTCATGTGGATCAAAACAGCAGCC
This sequence comes from Acidobacteriota bacterium, assembly GCA_003225215.1. GTDB lineage: Bacteria > Acidobacteriota > Terriglobia > Terriglobales > Acidobacteriaceae > Gp1-AA112. The sequence continues at coordinate 1,406 of QIBC01000078.1, read as the reverse complement.
CTATTCCCATGCCAATATTCTCAACAGAAGCGGTCGGCTGTCCGAGTCTGGAGGAAACAATATGTCGGTACTCTAGCGAGAAGAGCAGGTCTGAACGCGGTCGGTAGATCACGTTGGCCATTGCACTGCGATTTCGCCCGAGTCTTGGATAAAAGCTCTGTACTGCCGCAAACTGTTGAAGTTCATTGGAAAAGGGATTGTCCAAGCCGTAACCGGTGTTCAACTGCACGACCGGACTCACCTGATAGCTCGCTTGCGTCCATCCCCCGACAGTGTCGAGTCCACGAACAATTGCCGACCTGTTTTGCAGAGCATCCGACGAAAGCACGCTTGTTCCTGCGGCTGCACCGAAGCCTCCCAGTGCGCGGCCACGGTAAAACTCTCCCTTCAGACCAAAACGACGTACCAAAGGAATCTCCCAATCGGCAGTGGCAGCCCAGCCGTCGACGCCGCGATTGAAGCCCCAGTTTTGACGGCCGAAGTAGCCACCGGCGGCAATTGAGAGCGGCCGATCTTCATCCGTGGCTCTCGACCAAGCGACACGAGCCGTATATCCAGGCTGCCTTGAGGCTTCACCGGCCTGCGCCTGGCGCTCGAATTGCGAGTTCGGAGGCTCGCCGGTGAGTGAGTCCACAATGCCGGCCGTGACCGTTATGCGCTGCGAGCTTGGCAGCCCAAACCAGTGTTGCACCTGGATTTGCGGCGTCCAAGTCCATAAGTTACCGCTGTAGGAGAATTCCGGCTGTGCGAGGGAAATGATAGATGTCGGCGAAAGCGGCGAGAATAGGGGCGCATCCTGTCCGGCAGTCAACGATGTGCGCGACCAATTGAATCTTACGTTTCCCGTGCGCAGGCGCATCAATCCAAGAGTGATTCCGTCCGCAGTATTGGGAAATCCTCCAGCAAAATCGAATCTGAGGTCGCCCGAAACTCTGGCTCCTGCCCATTCCGGGCCAAAAGCTTCAATCCCAATCTGGGATTGTCGTAGAGTCCCTGCAAACGAGCCGGCGCCGTACGAAATGCTCGTTGGCGGCGCTACACCAGGAGAGTCAATACTGTAGGGCACGCCACGATTGCTGAACATGTTCAACATCGCTAAGCCCGACAAGCGTACCCTGTATTTCGATCCACTCTCGATCTTGGTTTGATACTGATCGTCGACCTTGCCGGTAAGCAGTTCATACGCCTCTTCGAGCTTCGAAAGTCTTGCTGCTGCAGATCTCGCGGAGGCGGACTCAGATTCCTGATCGCCGTAGCTTGCCGCTGAGGGGGGCGAGACTTGCTCCGGCACATCGCGCTGCGCAAGTAGCTCCAAGCGACGCTGGAGCTCCAAGGTCTCCTCGCGGTAGCGACTCGCCTCGCTGCGCAGCTCTTCAACGGATGTTTCCAGCTTCGCAATTTGTCTT
>QIBC01000077.1 GCA_003225215.1 Acidobacteriota bacterium | reverse complement strand
TGGGGTCCAGTTCATGGATCCGGGAAAACGAATCCAAGCTCTTTCAGTGGCAGGAAGGTTTCGCCGCATTCAGTGTGAGCCAATCGAACCTGGAAAAAGTCAAAGAGTACATCCGTGATCAGGAGATCCACCATCGCAGGATGAGTCTTGCCGAGGAGTGGAACGCGTTACTGGAGAAACACGGGATTACCTTGAATCGTGCGGCATAAGAAGTGCCGCCCCACCAGGGCTCTGGTTTTTAAATACTCACCCGGCACCGAGTGCCGGGCTCATATCACATCGTGCCGCGAGACGTGGCACGAACGCCACGCTACAGTCCGTGTTTCTAAAATTACTTTGGTATTGTGTCGAGAGTAGGAATTGTTTGGCGGAGCGACCGTGTAGCGGACGGCGGCCAATCTGACGCGACAGAAACAGGGATCGAGGCTACGTCGGCTTTATCCCGCTCTCGGGGGTAAAGTGAAGCTGGAAAGAGAATCCCGGAAGATTTATTGGGACCGTGTAATCCGCAGCTAAATACATGGTCGCCTGGATACCTTCGCCGTTTCGCACTACTGTGACTTGCTGGGGCGCTAGCTGAATATCGTACTTCCTGGCTTTGCGGATGACTTCATTGCGGAAATCTTCATCCGAAAAAGCGTTGCCGTACCCGATGCGGGCTCCGAGTTGCGAGGCCATGTCGTGCATGTCGTCGCGCAACTCAACATTTGCCAACTCACACGCGCCGATTTGCCATCCTACGCTGCAGATCACAACAAGAACGGCGGCGCCGGCGATGATTTTGAGGTTTTTATTTTGCATGACGATCCGTATGAATGAAGGCTTTTCCTGGTTTGGGCACTGCTCATATCACGATAGTGCAACCGGATCATAACGATGCTCGAGCGGCGGTCAAAGTTACTTTCGTCGTATTTAGACAAGACGCCGCGAGTTTTTCCCGGTACGACAATCCGAGTATTTTGCTTTTCGGAACGCACACTGTCGGCTGCCCATTCCCTTCCGGAGCTGCCCGAACTGAGTGGTACATCGACCGACATTGATGGAGGCATCCAACTCAAAAAGACTCGAACTAAAGAGAAACTCTGATGATCAGAATTACATGTGATACGTGTGGCGTGGTCAGGAAGTCTGGGCAGCGGGACTGGATCCTTGGCTATGACCTGGGATTCGATAGCCGCGAAACAATTACGCGGTCAATTTCCTTCTTTGATCACTGGGATGATTCCCGCGTGCTGGAACGTGGCATGATTCAATTCTGCTCACCCAAATGCCAGCAGGCGTACATTGCGGCAAATACTTTGAAGCGGAGAGCTGCCGGCAAGAGTGTATCCCTGCGCAGACGACGCTCCGGAGCGGCGTAATGCGGACCAAGCTCATCGCATCGTGTGAGCGGCAGAGTTCTGGATTACGTTGAGAGTTCCGGGCACGACGATCGCTATTAAGACCTAAGGTGTGGTTATGGTAGAAGTCATTTGTGATAACTGTGGAAAGAAAAAAAACTCGAATCGGGAATGGATTCTCGGTTACAACTGGGAAAGCCGCTCGCGGACATCCGGAGCAGTTCGCAGGATCATTCGATTCTTCGATCGTTGGTACAGTCGCCACGCGACCGAGCCTGGAGCCTTCCACTTATGTTCGCAGGAATGCAAAGAAGAGTACGCCAATAAGAACGGCCTTCGCGTGATCATCACGCAGAGAGACATGGGATTGCACAGTTACTGAGTCTCTAGTGTTGTGGTCGCAATCAGCTCCGAAAGCCGCGGAAGGCAGAACACCCTCGTTCTGTCCAAGAGACCGAAACGGGAAAAGTCCGCCCAAGCGCACCAATGGGCCACTGTGATGCCGCTGGGCGAGCGGTGAAGGGGCAGGGAATGACGAAGCCTATTGAACAAAAAGGTTCAGTTCAGCCATGGTTGCCCACGGCTTGCCGTTGATCTCGCTGATCTCTCGCAGGCGCACAAACTGGGCGGGCGTTGCACTAAATGCCGCAGCCTTCTGAGTCTTGTCGCCAAGCGTTGTGATTAGCACACCACTGGAGACCAGCGTCCAGTTATTGCCGTCGCCGCTGACATAGAACTCGTACTGTTTTATCTTGCCGTTCTCACCCCCATCCTGCCGGGGCAGGTAGGTGAAGCCGACGAGATTGTAGGAAGCGCCCAGGTTGATCTGTATCTCGTGCGGCGGTCCCGGAGACGACGGACACCACTGCGTCTGCCACGTGGTTGCCGGGTTTCCATCGAAACTCAGCGCAGCTGAACCGTTCACACAGCTGGTCTCTTGGCTATCCACATATTTCAACGTCCACCCGCTTTGCGGCACGATTGCGCTTGCAATCGTTAAGGCCACAGTCGTACTGTGGCTGATACCGCCGCCGGTCGCGGTGACTGTAATGGGATAGGTTCCAGCCGCGGCATTGGCCACGTTGAAGTTCATAGTGGCTAGACCGGTCCCTGGCGCGGTCATGGACGCGGGACTAAACGTGACGCTTACTCCTGCCGGTTGACCAGAAGCGGTCAACGTGATCGGGCTGTCGAAGCTGCCGCTCACGCTCGTGGTTATGACCGAGTTCCCATTACTGTTTCGAGGGAGTACCACGAGTGGGGAATTCGCCGAAACGGAGAAATCCGGCGCCTCGCTCGCGCGCGTCATCAGCACGTTCAGTTCGGCCATCGTCGCCCACGGATTTCCGTTGATCTCGCTGAGCTCCCGTAAGCGCACATATTGTCCCTGTGTTGCGTTGAACATCACGGTCTTCAGAGTCTTGTCGCCAAGCGCCGTCATCAGTGTGCCTGTGGAAACGAGCGTCCAGGCGTTTCCGTCTGTGCTGACGTAGAACTCATACTGCTTGATCTTGCCGTTCTCACCGCCGTCCTGGCGTGGCAGATAGGTGAAGCCGACCAGATTATAGGTAGCGCCCAAATTGATTTGGATTTCGTGCGGCGGCCCAGGAGACGAAGGACACCATTGGGTCTGCCATATGGTGGCCGGATTTCCATCGAAGCCCAACGTTGCCGATCCGTTGACACAACTGGTCTCCTGACTGTCAACGTATTTCAGCGTCCATCCGCTCTGTGGAACCATCTCAGGAGTTACGCTCAGTGTCAGCGTTGTGCTGTGGCTCACTCCTCCTCCACCGGCACTGATGGTTATTGCATAATTCCCGAATGGAACCGATGCCCCCACGCCAACGCTCACAGTAGCGGATCCAGATCCAGGGGCTGCTAATGACGGCGGATCAAAAGTGACGCTGACACCGGCGGGTTGGCCGAGAGCCCTTAACGTGAGTGCATTGTTAAAGCCGCTATTCACCGCAGTAGTTATTGAAGTGCTCACTGCGTGACCCGCGGCAATGCTGACAACATTGGGATTCGCAGATATCGAGAAATCAGGGACCGGCGCCGCACTAGCGCTGAGCACGCCGAGTTCAGCCATGGTGGCCCAGGGATTGCCGTTGATCTCACTGATCTCGCGCAGGCGTACATATCGAGCTTGCGTGGCCGCGAACATCACCGTCTTCTGGCTCTTGTCGCCCAAGGACGTCATCAGCTGGCCCGTCGATACCAGCGTCCAAGTGTTGGCGTCACTGCTGACATAGAACTCGTACTGTTTGATCTTGCCGTTCTCGCCGCCGTCCTGCCGTGGCAAATAGGTGAAGCCGACCAGGTTATAGGTAGCGCCCAAATTGATTTGGATTTCGTGTGGCGGCCCGGGAGAGGAAGGGCACCACTGCGTCTGCCAGATGGTCGCAGGGTTTCCGTCGAAACCCAATGTTGCCGACCCGTTTACACAACTGGTCTCCTGACTATCCACATACTTCAGCGTCCATCCCGACTGTGAGACAACATTTGGAGCAACGGTCAACGTGAACGTTGCAGTGTGGCTCACGCCGCCTCCACTGGCGGCGATGGTTATCGGATAAGTCCCGAATGGCACTGAAGTGTCCACGGCAATGCTTATGCCGGAAGTCCCCGATCCCGGATTGGGAACGGAAGGCGGATTGAAGCTGACACTAACGCCGGTCGGCTGTCCGGAAGCGCTTAGCGTGATAGCGCTACCGAATGCGCCGATTGCGGTGGTAGTGACTGTGGCATTGCCGGACGTACCCCTCGTCAAACTGAGAGCGGCAGTGTTCGCTGACATCAGAAAATCGGCCGGCAGGCTCGAGGCCAGCACGTTCAGCTCCGCCATCGTCGCCCAAGGATTTCCGTTAAGTTCGTTTATCTCTCGTAAGCGCACATACTGGGCTTGTGTGGGATTGAACATCACGGTCTTGAGACTCTTATCGCCGGCCGTCGTCATCAGCACTCCACCGGAGACCAGCGTCCAGTTATTGCCATCGCTGCTCACATAGAATTCGTACTGCTTGATTTTCCCGTTGTCGCCTCCATCTTGTCTTGGCAGGTAAGTAAATCCCACCAGGTTATAGCTATATCCCAGACTGATCTGTATCTCATGTGGCGGCCCGGGAGAAGACGGGCACCATTGCGTTTGCCAAGCGGTGGCGGGATCACCGTCGAATGCGAGCACTGCTGATCCATTCACGCAACCGAGCTCCTGGCTATCCACGTACTTCAGTGTCCAGCCACTATGCGGGACAACGTTAGGAGCTACCGTCAAAGTCACAGAGGTCGCGTGACTGACTCCGCCTCCACCGGCAGTGATAATGATTGGATAACTTCCAAACGGGACTGAGGTATCCGCAGAGAAAGTCACGGCGGATGTTCCCGATCCTGGACTCGCAATCGACGCGGGAGTGAAATTGACGCTGACACCGGTTGGTTGTCCGGTGGCGCTCAGAGTGAGCGCGCTGTTAAAGCCGCCACTCAGGCCTGTAGTGATTGTTGAGTTGGTCGATGTACCTCTCGTGACACCAATGGCAGCGGGATTGGCGGAGATCGAAAAGTCAATTGGAATGCTGGACGTGAGGACGTTCAACTCCGCCATGGTCGCCCAGGGATTGCCGTTGACCTCGCTAATCTCGCGCAGGCGCGCATACCGTCCTGCGATTGGGTTGAACGTCACCGTCTGTTGGTTCTTGTCTCCGGGTGTGGCAACGAGCACGCCGCTGGAAACCAACGTCCACGTATTGCCATCGCTGCTGACGTAGAACTCGTATTGTTTGATCGCTCCGTTAACACCGCCATCCTGTCGCGGCAGATACGCGAAACCGATCAGGTTGTAGTTGAAGCTTAAGTCGATCTGGATCTCATGCGGCGGACCCGGAGATAATGGACACCACTGTGTCTGCCAGGAAGTTGCGGGATTTCCATCGAACCCAAGCACAGCGTCGCCATGCACACAACTAGTCTCTTGGCTATCCACATATTTCAAGATCCACGCACTCTGGGGAACGGCGATGTTGGCAGTGAAGTTCACGCCTGATACGTCGCCGCCGCTCACCATCACGTTTTGGTTTGACGGTGTGATGATGTAGCCAGGCTTCGTGGCGGCAACCGTGTAATTGCCATTCACGATAGCGCCAAAACTGTAATTGCCGGAGACATCGGCAGTGGTGGTAGCCACGCTCCCATTGTTCAGTGTGACCACCGCGCCTGAGCCCTTGAGGATTGTTCCCGAAATGGTCCAAGTCTTCTGCGTGATCGTCAGGGTAATCGTGGTTGCGCTCGTCACGCTGGCGGATGTTCCGGTGACTCGTACGTCGAACGCTCCGATTGCTGCCGTCAGTGCTGCGGAAAAGGTCACCGTGCTCTGAGTTGTCGCGCTGGCCGGCACGAACATAGCCGTGACCCCAGCCGGCAGCCCAGAAGCGGAAAGGCTTACACTTCCGCTGAAGCCAGTCTGAGCAGCCACGGTGATGGTGCTCGATGCACTTGCTCCCTGTTGAACGCTCAAGCCGCCCGGAGAAGCTGAGAGGCTGAAGCCAGGTACGGCCGGCGGCCAGCTGTTCACCAGGTTAGTAACGTTGATAGTGCCGATGCCGGTAGCGAAATCCCATCCAGCTGTTGTGCCATATGCCGGCAGAAACGAAGCGCTGGATGTGGAAAGCACACCCTGGTAGCAATCGGCATTCCCGGCGCAGTTCACGTCAATGTCGCCCAGAGTCACGTCATAAAAAACACACGCGCCGGATACTCCGTTGCCATTGCTGGAGTTACAGCCGGCTCCGCTGCCGGCGGCGTACTGATCTGCAGCGAGCTGATAGTAAACCGGGTTGGGATTTCCCTGTCGGGTACCGGTCCTCTGGTTAATGAGAGCTTGGACGCCGGCAAGAATCGGTGAGGAAAACGATGTTCCGCCGGCGCCTGACCAGCCGCTCGGATCGCTGGCGCACGCCGCTCCGCCATTTGCAGTATCAGACCAACAAAAAACGTAGTAGTGTCCCCACAGGCCGTCAGCGGCGAAGAGCGAAACATCGGGCGTGTCGCGCACGCCATCGCTGGGATTGCCGAGCAGCGACTGCCAGGAGGGCTTTGGCCATCCCTGACAACTTCCGTTCACAACATCCCCGGAGGCAGATGCGCCGGTGGCACACCCGCTGGGGCCGCCTCCACCGGCAACCGTCGTCTGAAGAAGCACACCGAAGAAAGGATCGTTGCACAGACTCGTCGGCCCATACGTCGGACTGAAACCCGAATAGTTCGAGATTAATTGTCCGGCGCAGGAATCGTTCCAGGGTATCTCGGGAATATAAGAAAGAGCAGAAGCGAACGTAGACGTATTCGTCCCGTTCCAGTAAACGGAATTCGTGCCGGAGTATGAGTCACTGAAATCAGTACCACCGACAGCTACGTTGTATGGCGTCGAAGCGAAGGCGTTGACGGCGACGCCATGGGTTGCTTCTGAGACGCTGTTATCGCAGCCTGCGGCGCCGCTATCTCCTGCAGCAACGAAAATCGAGATACCTTCTGCCACGGCCTGTTGATAGGTCGAGTTGTAAGCAGCGTTGGCGGCGGCGCCGTTTACCGTCTCGCACTGGCCATAACTGATGCTCATAATCGCCGGCGGTTGGCCGGTAGCATTGATCAGGTTCTGGATTGCGATCAGGCCGCCAAAGGTGGTGGCGGTGTCCGCGCATGACGCCATCTGAATCGCGGCGCTCGGAGCTGCGGCGCTCGCCCATTCCGCATCCAGTATCGCTTCCGCATCATTGGGCGCGATGATTCCGGGTGCACCACAGTTGTTAGGGCCGCTCATCGGCGCCGGATGGACCGACGCGAAGGAGGCCGAATTGTAGCCCGCGAGGCCGAATGTGGAACGAAAGACGTTCCAGTCGGCGGGACTGAAAACGTCCGTGTCCTCGATGAGAACGATCGTCTGACCCTGGCCCGAATACCCTGCGCTGAAGAGTGGATTCAGGTTGTAGATCGTGGCCAAGTCTCCAGGAACCAAGGCGTAAGTCGCGCCAAAAGAATCAAAGGTGAAGTTTGATCGCGCTTTGCGCAGCTTGTGCATGGCGTGAGGCCGGAAGTCATTCAAGGAGACGATACCGCTCACAGCGGACGCGAGTGCCGCGGGAATCTGCGGATCGCTCATATTGGAAATATGTTTTTCACCCTTGAGTTCAAGGTTGTGAATCTCTGTCCGAAAGGCACTGCGAACCTGTCCAGCTGTGCCCGAGAAATCAATTACGTTTCCGTTGGGATAAACCAAGTTAACGGTAAGGCCGTGGGACTCGAGCCACCGCACCACGGTGTCGAGGTCCTCTTGTGCCAACCCGAACCGGTCTCCAAATTCCTGCGCCGTAAGCCATCGATGGAAATTCGGCGATCCCTGGGTGTGAATTTCATCAATGAATTGCTGAAGGTCCTGTTCCTGTTGCGGAGACCGCCTTAACTGAAGCAGCAAGTGCTCCATCTGGAAGTTCTCAGAAACCAGGCCGCGATCGTTTTCAATTTTCGCCCCGGGGTGCGTATTACCCTGAAGACTGACCCGGTTGCTTTCATCGATGCTCTGGGTGATCAGAGGACGCTTATGTCGGCCGCGCTCCACCTGCGCTGTTGCGCTATGGAATGGGATGAGCAATCCCAACGTTGTGACTGAATGGAAAACAAGCCACCAGACCCTCAGTAAGAGGGTTCGGCGATGAGAGCCACCTGGTTCCAGTCGGTCGGTGGGCATGGGTTTGTGTTCCTTGGGGCCGCCATTCTAGTCACATTTACTGAAAGCAGGCATTACTAAAGTGCATGTCCAATTGGCCAATGGCCCACGCTGGGAATCCCGTCCCGCCCCAGATCTGACCGATCCCGTGGGTAGCTTCGCCTTTCCCGTTTCGGGTATTGTGTCCAACTTTCCAGAAGTCGAGGAGCCGGCCGGATCGTGTATCCTCTTGGTTGCCTCCAGTTCCTAAAATGGAACCTATGGGTATGGTGTGAGATCCTTGAGAGGACACAAGATAGCGACGACGGCGCTCGAGTGCTTGAAAATCCTCGTAGCTGGCTAAAATAAATCGATTAAAAACAATGTCATACAGGCATTACGTTAGTGTTTTGACTTTCCGCTTCTGGGATGCAATCTTATCGACAATAACTGGGGTGGTATTCCCTCACCACTTATAGAGTTAAACGTCTCCCCTTCTCCCCACTAAAGATTTCTACCCCCGATCTTGGAGCCCGGCAATATACCGCGAGCAAGCGTTCTGGCCGACGCTTACTGAACGGCGGTTTCGTGGCCATGGAATGAGAGGGTAAGAAATTGAGAAATACAAACTCTTTCCTGCGCGGACTGGTGTTTCTTCTTGCTCTGTATCCTTCGCTTTTGTTTTCTCAGGCGCCGGTTAGCGACGACACGTTTTCTTCCGCCGATCGCAAAGCAAACTATGGCGAAAAAGACTATCTGGCAGTGCAGGGCCCCAGCTCGACTGCATACATCCGGTTCGACCTCTCCCGCTTGCCCCAAGGGATAACCGGAGATCAGATCAACAAGGCCACGGTTCGACTCTGGGTTTCCGCGGTTACGCATCCTGGTTCATTCGATGTAGTGCGGGTAGCGAGCTTGTGGAATGAAGACACGCTCCAGGGCAACAACCTGCCATCGCTTGGAATTACCGATGTGCGCAATGTCGAAGTCTCCAAGCAATCCAAGAATCATTACCTGGTAATCGACGTCACCGAGCTGGTGCGGGACTGGGTCAACAATACACAACCAAACTACGGCATCGCTCTCGTTCCGGCCGGGGATATCTCCGTGGCGTTCGACAGCAAGGAAAATGGATCCAACAGCCACGACGCAGAATTAAATGTGCAGCTTGAAAAGATAGGGCCGATCGGTCCACAAGGTTTTCAGGGCCCGCGTGGCGCGGTTGGACCTGCCGGAGCAGCCGGATCGCAAGGAGCCCCCGGACCCCAAGGACCTACGGGTGCAACGGGAGCCATTGGACCTGCCGGACCTTCAGGGCCCGTTGGAGCAACAGGCCCTCAAGGATCAGCTGGTCCGCAAGGTGCCCCAGGGCCTGTTGGGGCGGCAGGGCCAGTGGGAGCGACGGGAGCGCAAGGTTTGCCCGGACCCGCGGGACCTGTTGGAGCAACAGGAGCGGTTGGCCCCGTTGGACCTCCTGGACCGGTGGGAGCAATAGGACCTCAAGGACTATCAGGACCGCAAGGTTTGCCCGGACCTGCGGGACCTGTTGGAGCAACCGGAGCGGTTGGCCCCGTTGGAGCTCCTGGACCGGCTGGAGCAACAGGTGCTCAAGGACTATCAGGAGCGCAAGGTTTGCCTGGACCTGCGGGACCTGTTGGAGCAACGGGAGCGGTTGGCCCCGTTGGACCTCCTGGACCGGTGGGAGCAATAGGACCTCAAGGACCATCAGGAGCGCAAGGTTTGCCTGGACCAGCGGGACCTGTTGGAGCAACGGGACCAGCGGGGGCACAGGGCCAGAGTGGTGCGCAGGGTGTAGTAGGACCCGCCGGCCCACAGGGAACTCCCGGACCACAAGGACCGGCTGGAGCTATGGGCCCCGTAGGACCGCAAGGGCCTTCCGGACCGACAAATTATCCCGGCTCTGGCTCGCTAAATGCATCGCATACCCTGGCTCCGAGTAGTGTCATCAACCTGTCCGTCGAAGGAGCTAGAGATTGGTTCGCGCCTGCGGGCAGCACGAGCGGAAATTATCACAGCAAAATGCTCGGCGGCCAAATCATGAAGAGCTTCGATTGGGTTACGGCCGGCGGCGCCTTTTTCGCCCAGGGAAGTTCTTACTCGATCAACTCGGCAGCTTCTGATGACGCCACTGGGCTCAGTCTCGCGTCCTTCAAAACCGATCAGGGAATGTTCATGCCCGGATCGGGAACGGGATTCGGCTTTCGTCTTCGCGCGCCGGCGAATTCGAGCGAGGTGAGAACACTAAAACTCTACTGCAGTGTATTTTCCGGAGCGCTTACTCTAACCGCGCATCTTTCTGACGGATCAGCTGCAGATGTAACCGATGTCGTCGATGTCGGAGGTGCCGGATACAACTTCTTCGTCTGGACGGTAAGCTATCAGTCTGCACGCGACGGACAAGAGGTAGAGCTTTCCGGCATCTTGACAACGAACCGCGGAAGCACGCCGAACGTAAAGTTCATTGCTGCAACCTTGCAATAACCAAAAGTGTGTGATCGTGGCCTACGCGAAACAGAACAGCACCAGGCACGACGATTTTGATGCTCCCGGTTTGGGATTTGTCGACAAAATTCTCGCCCACAGGCAAGCTGTTGCAGAGACTCCAGAGAGGAGCCAATACAACAAGGCGAGTAGGAATGAAAATGCGTAGATCATCGCCGCCATCATTGTAGGATGACTTCGCGCCGTTTGCTGCCGGCTTGGCATGACCGGATGGTTGTGCTAAGCTGAAATTTCAGTAACGAAATCGACCGCCCGAGAGGCAACCGCCTTTCGGGCGGTTTTCTTTTTGGAGGAAAGATGAGGGTCTTCCTGCTTCTGCTGTTTGTGGTTGCCGGCTTTGCTCATAATGCAAAGCCGGAATTCGCGCATGTCCGGCGCAGCGGACAGATCATCTTGCATGGGTTGGTGGAGAAGGTGTTTCCGCTGTTTGGTCCGGTGGAGGAAGCTAAGTGGGCTCCTGGCTGGGAGCCTTCGATAAAGTATGGCGGGAATGCCGAAGCGGGAACCGTATTCACCACAGCTTCCAAGCCGCATCCAGCCACGTGGATTGTCTCGCGTTACGACGGCAACGCTCACGTCATGCAATACACCGTAGTGTTTCCGGAAGATCGGGTTGTACAGCTTGATATCGCGTGCCAATCCGGGATCGTCGGCGAAACTCGCTGCGAGATTGCGTACGCCATGACAGCCCTACTGGCCTCGGCGCGGTCGGTCGTTGAGGGTTACTCGCAGGAGAAACACGAAGAGCGGCTCGCGCACTGGCAGATGGCCATCAATCACTATCTCCAGACAGGCAGGAGGATCGAGTCTCATGAGTAAGCAATTGTTTCTCGACGAAGTGCGCCGATTTGAAGGATGTGAGTATGGGTTGGAGGAGTTCAACCATGGCGAGCATCTAAAGGTCGCCTGGACCTACTTGCAACTTTACGGATACGAAACTGCGCTGGCACGGATGCGTGCGGGATTGTTGCGATTTAGCGCGCACTACCAGAAGACGGGTTACAACGAGACTATCACTGCGTTCTGGATGCGGATGCTGCAGCAGCATTCTGCGGGTGATCCGGACGATGTCTTTCCGACATTGGGAAAAGAGGCGATCTTTCAACACTTCACGCGAGAGCGGGTAATGAGCGAGGATGCGAAGCGGGATTAGGTGGAGCCTGATTTGCTGCCGTTGCAGTAGCTGGGAACTACTGCTACTCGGAGATAGTTCACGACAGGAGAGAAGCAGATCCTCCGCTCCACGGTCTAAGGTTTCATGGCGAAGACAGCAAGGCGGCGGAACGAGGGATGACAGTATCAAATCGGGACGAGTGTTTTCTGTCGTCTTGGTGCACTAAAAGTATGGAGACGCAATCGTTTGGCGCGATTCCCTGGGTCAATGTGGCGTGACAGCTACGAGGTCGGAACAGGATTGGCCCGGATTGAAGCTAACCTGAACAGCGCTGTTCATAGTGAACTGTGAGGTCTGGTTCCCGCAGAAAGTGAGAGTATTTGTTGTGGGAGGCACAAGCAGCGTCACAATCGTCACGTTGATGAGCGTGCTGTTGTTGTCGAAGATCGCTGTGAAGTGAATAAAGCTAACAGTCCCGGTGGTGACCGATGTGTTCGATGCGTTGAGTGCTCCTGAGACGCGTATCGTGCCACAACCGATCAGTGACAGCAGAATAGGAAGGAGCAACAGCCGCGCCTGTCCTCGAAAGATACGGTATCGGAGGCGCATGAGTACAACCTTGCCGATACATTCTAAACCGAGGCTCTCTGTCTCGCGGAAGTGGGTTAGCCGAGCGCCGCTTCCTTGACCGTCGTTCTTGCGAACTCCGATCGAACTTCGATCACGGTGTATTCCATTGTCGAGAATCGTATGTTCCTGCAAAAAGACTCTCGAAGCCGAAAGCCTCAGCCTGTGTCCTCCGTACACCACGTTCTCGTAACACAGATGAGAGGTTCGACAATGCCCGTGTGGGCACGAAATGAAGGGGGACGAAGCGGCCCATTCGCGTTGACTTGTACTTACTGCAGGACCAAAATACGACGCCTCTAGCTTTGCTGAAGAATTCCCGTCATTGGAATGCACTTCGCCTCCGACGAGTCCATACAGCAGAGCTATGCTCAGAAGGAGAATTTGTGAAAATCGTCCATCGATTCCTCGTACTCGCTGCACTGCTCAGCATTTCCTTTATTGGTACGATGTCGGCTCAGAATGCGTTCCTCGAAACCGATCTCGTTGCCAACTCGAAACCCCTGATCGACAGCAACGGCATCGTGCACACACCGCTTCAGGTTGACCCACACCTGTTGAATCCCTGGGGCGTCGGCGAATCCGGAGGCTCTCCGTTTTGGGTGTCCGATAACAACGCCGGGGTGTCGACTCTCTACAACACCGCGGGCACGCCTCTGGCGCTTGTCGTCTCGATTCCCGCGCCGGGAGATCCTCTGGGCTCGTCGGGAACGCCGACAGGACTTGTTTTCAATATCAATGGCGGCGCGACGGGGGGATTCAGGATCTCGGGATTCACCAAGGCAGGGGCTCCGGTCACCGCTTCGGCGATCTTTTTGTTTTCTACTGAAGACGGGACTATTCTCGGCTGGAATCCGAACGTGAACCCCGCGGGCTTCGATCCGGCGAAGGCGGGCACATACGCGATCATCGCTGTGGACAACTCCGCAGTCCCTGACGCTGCAAACGGGGCCGTCTACAAGGGACTTGCTATCGCGACCGACAGCAACGGCAGGACCTTGCTTTACGCTACGAATTTCCGTTCGGGAAAACTGGAAGTCTATGACAATAAGTTTGCGACGCCATCGAATCCCGCTTTGCCTTTCGATGCATTTACTGACCCCAAGCTAAAAACAGGTTATGCGCCGTTCAACATCGTTTCCGCTAATGGAAAGCTGTTCGTGACATACGCAGTTCAGGATGAGACAAGACACGACGATGTGGCCGGCCAGAGCCACGGCATCGTCGATACTTTTAATCTCGACGGCAGCGGACAGCGGAGATTCGCTCAGCATGGCCAGCTGAATTCACCGTGGGGTGTGGCTGTGGCGCCTGCCAGCTTTGGCCAGTTCGCCGGCGACATCCTGATTGGCAACTTCGGCAATGGGCACATTAACGTGTATAGTCCCGGCGGCGAATTTCTGGATAAGCTGCGCGATCCAAATGGCCAGGCGATCGTAATCGATGGCTTATGGACTCTGAGAGTCGGAAACGGCGGCAACGGTGGCGACCTCAATAAGGTGTATTTCACAGCCGGTCCGAACGGAGAGACAGATGGATTGTTCGGCAGCCTTTCCCCGCAGTGATGACGCGGGAATAGGAAACAGGAGCACAGGGACAGGGAACAGCCTGACTGCGGGTTACTTGCGTGGTGGACTTCTCCCGAAGTGGGCTGTCCCTGACTCCTTCGGTGTTCCG
>QIBC01000277.1 GCA_003225215.1 Acidobacteriota bacterium | reverse complement strand
GAGCCGAGCCAAGAAAGAAGCTTTGATAGTGAGGATGAATCCACACTGGCGTGACCTCATTGCTGAGTGGGAAGACAAATACGGGCTAGAGTTTCGGTTGGATGGACGAATTACCGCAAAGCTGAATCAGTCGCAAGCGAAAAGCAAAACAAAAGATCCTTCGACTCCGGTCTCCCGCGCTGGAGAAAACGCGCGGGAACCCTCCTCCGCTCAGGATGGTTAAGTTTATGGTTAGATGAAGTATTTTTGCTCACGCAAACACTGTGGCAGTCCGAAGCTCCAACAAGCCTAGGGCGGCCGTGTCACAGGGCTAACAGCTAACCCCGCAGACTCCCGCCCAACCCCTGCACCGCCGCAATCACCTGCCGGCTCCATCCAGATACTTCGTCATCGCGCAGGGTGCGCTCGCTCGATTGAAAGACGAGATGCAACAACAGCGAGTACTTTCCCTCCGGGACGCCGGCACCGCGAAAGAGTTCCTGCGGTTCGATCGATTCGAGTTCGGGAATGCGCAGGCCCTCGATGGCGGTGCGCAAACGCTCGTAGCTCACATGGTTATCGAGTAATAGGGAGAAATCGCGTTCCACTGATGGATAGCGAGAGAGCCGCTGATAGCGCGGCTCGCGCAGAGGAACGGCGAACAGGCGATCGAGATCGAGTTGCGCGATCCAGACCTCCTGCTTGAACTTGCGTTCTGCGGCAAGGTCAGGATGGAGCTGGCCGAGTTCGCCGACGGTCTCGCCATTCAGGACGACCGTCGCCGAACGTCCCGGATGAAAGTATCCGGAAGCAGGCGTAGTGAATTGCAGAGATTGCTTCTCGAACGTGTTTAGAATTGCCTCCGCATCGCCCTTCAAGTCGAAGAAATCTGTAGAGCGAGACGGCAGCTGCACGCCCTTTTCTCCCACAGAGCCGGTAGCCGCGAAGCAGGCCAGCTTGCGCTGCTCGACTCGCTCGCTCGACATCGAGAAGACGTTTCCCATTTCGAATAAGCGCACATCGGTAGCTTCGCGATTGAAGTTCCAGGCAAGCAGGTTGAGCATTCCCGGCACCAGCGAATTGCGCAGCAGCGGAGCTTCCTCACTCAATGGATTTTCGAGCGCGACAGCTTCGGATGAGGAGAATCGCTGAGCATCGTCGGTCGAAATGAATGTTGGCGAAACCGCCTCGTCATAGCCGAGCGCGAGCAAACGCGTGCGAGTCTTCGATTCCGGCAGAGCGTGCGGTAGCTCAACCACGCCCCCAGAGAATGATGGAAGGGTATTTGCGAAATTATTGAAGCCGTAAACGCGTGCGACTTCTTCGATCACGTCGATCTCGCGTTCGACATCCATGCGCCAGCTTGGGATCTCGACGGTATAGGCGTCCGGTGGCTGCAACAGAGCGAGCCGTACACCCTCCTCGGGAGCGCCGTTGGAACTTGCGCGCGTCTCGGTGAGTTCGAACCCGAGCCGTCGCAGAATGCGCGTGACATCCGGTTCCGGAATCTCCTGACCCAGGATTCGGCGCAGCTCGCTGCGCTCCAATTGAATCGGCTCATGACTCACCTTGCGCGCGACCGCGTCGTTGTAACCGGCCAGCTTGCCGCCTGCGGTTTCCAGCACAAGTTCCGTGACGCGATCGCAGGCCAGCGTGGTTGCGCCCCAATCCGCGCCGCGCTCGAAGCGGTGCGAGGCGTCGGTGTGCATGCTGTGACGGCGCGCCGTGCGGCGCACGGTTGCGGGATCGAACCATGCTGACTCGATGAGGATGTTGCGTGTGTTGGGCGTGATCATTGTGTCCCATCCGCCCATGATGCCGGCCAGCGCAACCGGCTTCACTGCGTCGGCGATGACCAGGTCGCCGGGATGCAGTTGACGCTCAATTCCATCGAGCGTCTTCAGCTTCTCGCCATGGACCGCCGGGCGCACCACGATCTTGCCTCCTTCCAGCAAATCGAGGTCGAAGGCGTGCGTGGGATGTCCCATCTCCATCAGCGCGTAGTTGGTCGAGTCGGCGACGTTATTGATGCCGTGATGCGCCTCGATCAGCAGACGCTCCGCGATGTAGCGTGGCGCTTTCTCGATGCGCACATCGCGTATCGCACGCGCGGTGTAACGCGCGCAAAGAGCCGGATCGAGAATCTCAATGGGAAAAGACTCCGGCTGAATCAGCTTTGGCAGCTTGGGAATGATCGGCTGCAGCTCGAGGTTGTAGATCGCCGAGCACTCACGAGCGACGCCGTAATGATTCATGGCATCGACGCGATTCGTCGTAATCTCCATCTCGAAGAGCACGGCATCGCCCTCGCCGATGAAGCCTTCAACCGCGATGCCTGCATGCGTCAGGTCTTCCGCCAGACGCACGTTATCGACGTCGAGGGCGACGAATTCGCGAAGCCATGTGGGAGAAATGCGCATCTAGCTGCTGGCTGCTAGCTACTGGCTGCTAGCTTGTTCGTATAGGTTGCTGGCTGCATTCATCTCAAATCCTGTCACTCAAATCTGGGATCTCAAATCCTGTCATAAACATTTCCTTCTGTTTGCATCGAAAGCTCGCCTGCTCAAACGAGAAGTTTCGCTGCACACAAACAGCCGTAGCCAGTAGCTAGCAGCTAGCAGCCAGCAGCTCCTACGCAAACTGCCTCAAAAACCTGACATCACCCTGATAGAACAACTGAATATCGTCAATTCCATACTTCAGAATCGCGATTCGTTCCACACCCATTCCAAATGCAAACCCGCTGTACTTCTTCGGATCGTAATCGACGAAGCCATATACATTGGGATCCACCATTCCCGAGCCGAGAATCTCGATCCATCCGCTGGCCTTGCACATGCCGCAGCGCTCGCCCTTCAGACGGCCGCTGCCTCCGCACTTGAAGCAGGAGATCTGCATATCGGCGCTCGGTTCCGTAAATGGGAAGAATGACGGATAGAAGCGAGTCCGCACACTCGAGCCGAACATCGCTTTAGCCGCCTGATCGAGCGTGCCCTTCAAATCGCAAAACGTAATGTTCGTATCGACCGCAAGTCCTTCAACCTGGTGGAAGATGGGCGAATGGGTTGCGTCGGCGGTATCGGCGCGATGTACTCTTCCGGGAACGACGATGCGAATCGGCGGCGGCTGCTTCTCCATTGCGCGAATCTGCACCGGAGATGTATGCGTGCGCAGCAGGAGACGCTCGCGCAAGGGCTTGCCTTGCTGCCCTTTGATCATCAGCGTGTCCTGCGTATCGCGCGCAGGATGGTTGGGAGGAAAGTTGAGTGATTCGAAGTTGTAGTAGTCGGTCTCAACCTCGGGGCCCTCGGCGACGGAGTATCCCATCGCCTTGAAGACACCGACGATCTCGTTCATCGTCCGAATCAGCGGATGCTCAATGCCAAGCTTGCGCCGGTTGCCGGGCAGCGTGATGTCGACGCGCTCCTGTTCGAGGCGCGACGCTGAGACCGTAGAGCTGACGCGAGCGAGCGCCGCGTCGATCTGCTCCTCGACGATCTTCTTAACTTCGTTGACGCGCTGCCCGACTTCGCGCTTTGCCGGCGTCGGCGCAGCTTTCAGCCACTGGTCGTTGAGCAGCGTGAGGACACCGTTCTTGCGCGCCATCCAGCGATCGCGCAGAACCTTCCAGTCAGCTTCGCTGGCGATCGCTGCACTCTCGCTCTGCAAGGCAGACTTCAAGTCGCGAGCCGCGGCGTCGAGTGCGGAGGCTGAGAAGTCTTCGAGCTTGGGGACGATGTACATGACGCTTGCTGAGAGCAATACTGCTGCAACGTACTGAAGAATGCCAAGTGATGCCGTAGAAGAGCACGCCTTACAGGCGTGCGTCCACGGCAATCTATAAGACTGTCATCCTGAGGCCCGGTTTTGGCCGAAGGATCTCCCGGAAAAGCTTGGGATGTCCATGCCCCGTCCTGGCTCTCATACGAGAATCCCTGGCCAAAATGCCAATTCGGGCCAATTGAGTCCGATACATCGCGGGAGATCCTTCGCCCAAAAGAGGGGCTCAGGATGACAGATATCACTGTCGAGCATCCTCAAGATTCAAACCGTGAAGTCAGAATAACGTCAAAACTTCCGGCCGAGGGCGGCCGGAACCACGTTGCTCATAGGGATTCCTCGCGGGCAAACTACGCCCGCTTCGGAATGACAACGTTAGGCCGACTTAGCCAAACCCGTCTTCGCCTGCGCTGCCAGCGTTGCAAACGCCGGCGCGTCGTTGGCTGCGAGTTCGGCCAGGATCTTGCGGTCGAGTTCCACTCCGGTCTTTTTGAGTCCGTTGATGAACTGGCTGTAGCTCATGCCATTCAGCTTGGCAGCGGCGTTGATGCGCACGATCCAGATGGAGCGGTACTGGCGCTTCTTCTGCTTGCGCCCGGAGTAGGCGAACTTCAGTCCGCGCTCCACACTCTCTTTGGCGCTGCGATAGAGCTTTGATTTGGTTAGGAAATATCCACTGGCGCGCTCAAGAATCTTTTTCCGCTTGGCGCGCCGCTTGGTTCCGCGTTTTACGCGAGGCATCGGCGAGTCTCCTTTTTTGAACTGCGGTTATGCGGCTGGAGGTAAGGATGATTACCTCTTCACACGCGGTGTGCTCCGGACGAGCTCTTGTCTCATCTGAGATCCTGCTCGTGGCAGGATCAACGGAGCGTCAAGCAAGCATTCAGCACTCGGCACTCAGCCATGAAGCATTTTGGACATCTCAACCAGAACCTCGCATTCAATGTACCGGGATTCTGAGGCGGACGAAAATGTTTCGCGGCTGAATGCTGACTGCTAAGTGCCGAGGGCTGCTCTTAGTACGGGATCATGCGCTTCACTTTGCGCTCGTCGGCCTTGTCGACCAACGTATCCAGGTCCAGGCGCCGCTTGGTCTTCTTCTTCTTCGAAGTAAGAATATGGCGCATGAACGCGTGCCCACGCTTCACCCGACCGCTGGCGGTCTTCTTGAAGCGCTTGGCAGCGCCGCTATGGGTCTTCAGTTTCGGCATTCGTTCCTCTGCAAACAATTCAAATCCCCAGCGAGGTCTGCTCGCTGAGGACCGTTCTTAAGTATA
>QIBC01000276.1 GCA_003225215.1 Acidobacteriota bacterium | reverse complement strand
CGCCCCGCCTTCGGCTGCAGAGCTGACTATATTCGCGGCGGTGGCGGCCTTATGCGATCCAATGCCGAAGATCTGCATGAAGGTGTGCTGCGCCACCCAGTTCGCCACCATACGCTCGAGCATGCGCAGAAAATCAGCCAGGATCTGGCCAAGCACGCGCGCAATGTTCTGCTGCAGGGTGCGCGAACTGCTGCTCATCGAGGTAATCGTCTGGGCGAATCCGCGATTCATTCCCGAAAAGACGCCGTTCCATTGCTGCGTCTGGGCGCGAACCGTTGTTGCAGTAATCTTCTGGATTTCCGCGCTGTTCTGCTGCCGCGCCCGCATTTCATTCGCAAGTTGTTGACGAATGCCGGCGTCGATGTCCTGCGCCGCCGCGCGAAGCTGCTCGCGCATCTGCTGCGCAGCATCGGCTGCTTGTCGGAAGTTGGAATCGAGATCAGATGTGAAATTCATGAAAGACGACGGGAACAAAGCGAACACGAAGGTCACGAAGGAATAGAAGAGGTCACGGAGTTCGGCTTCGTGACCTTGGCCTATCCTTGGTGACCTTCGTGTTCGCTCTTCAGCAGTTTGGCCATATCAGGCAATAACGTGGACGACACCCTGCCGCCCATTCCCGCGACTGCGCTCAACAGATCAGCAGAGGTGGTCTTCTTTCGCAGCGGCCGCGCGCGCATCATCGCCGCTAAAAGCACATGCGCAGGCGGATGTTCGCTCCAGTACTCCAGCAGCTCGTTGGCTTCATGCAGAGTGAGCGCCTCGACTTCGCGCTTTGTCCATCCCGTTGTGGTAATGATGTGGCCGAAGAGACGCGGCCAGTCGGCGATCCGGCTTACTCGGCCGCTGGCTGGCTTTCCCCCGCTGCAGCTTCGTAGCTCCTCAGCTTCGAAGCCTCGGAGCTTCTTCTCGTCAATCCTGACACTTCCAGCACGCGATCAAGGAGCTCAGCAAAGCTGCTGAGATCGAGCATCTCCTCAAGCTCTTCGAGCACGATCTCGGGATGCAGCTTAACGAGCGACGCGTGAATTACCGGAACCAGCGACAGCATGGACGTGAAGCCATGCTCGGCCCGTCCTTCCAAACCAAGGAGCGCGGGCTCCAGCTTGCGGAGATCAGCGAGAGTGAGTGGCGACAAGGTGAACTTGCGGCCCTGAAGTACAAAAGAAAGTTTGTTCATTCACTATTCCTCAGAAGAATGTCTGGTCGAAGTTCAGGTTTGGAAACTACAGCACAAAAGGACCTGCGGCCGCCCCCGGCCGGGTGTTTGCATGTAACTGAGACAACTTCATGGAAGTCCACAGCTTTGACTTCGGTTTTCGGAATCTGGAAGCGAAACCCGCGCGAGGGCGCGCGTCGGTCCTGTTGGTTCTTTGACTTCACTCACCTATTAGGCGGCAAGTACTGACCACGAACCGACACTTCACCCGATGGCCCGATCACCCGATCACCCGATTTTTCCTTACTCCGCCAAATACAAATCCATCACCTGACCGCCGGCGTTCGAGAACGCTTCGAAATCAAACTCCGGCACCAGGAAGTCTTCGTTCTTGGTTGCCCAACTGAGTTTCTCGGCCACGCATGAATAAAGGAGGAGGTTGGCCTGCTTGCCCGCGTATAGCTCGTTGAGCAGAATCTGGAACGTAGGCGCGAAGCCCATGAGCTGCTGGCGGATGTTGAGCTGCACTCCGGTTGCGCTTGAATAGCGATACGAGATCAAGACTGCGGCGCTCGCGTCCGCCGCAGCGAACGTATATACGCCGCTACTGACTGAGTATTGTCCCTGCACCGGAGCGCTTGTGACTTTCGTCAGCGGAAGGCCGGTCGCGGAGTAGCGCACGCCCCAGTCGTCCACAAACTGTCCCGAATTGGTAACGGTGATTGTATAAGGCGATCCCGCCGGCACAGGCTGCGCTTCGTCCAGTGCCATCAGCTTCTGGCCGCTGCTCATCGCCTGTCCGAAGAACAGATCGTTCACGTGCTTGCCCACGATCTGCGCGAACTTCGCCTTGCCGGTAACCTTGCACTTTCCCCGAGCGACGGCCTCGGCAAACTGGTTCTGCCCATACAGTTCTTTGAGCGCGCCGGATATCTCCAGGTTGATGTCCTGCAGAGTGCCGAACTTGATCGGCGTGGGATTAGCGGCGAGATTGCCGGCAACTGGGTAGCCCCACAGTGTGCCTGAACCGAAATGAAACATGAGATCTCCTTGAAAAAGGCGTTTCGAGTTTCAGGTTTCGAGTTTCGGCTAAGCCCGCCTGAAAAGGGCATTGTTGTCTCTGCGATTCCGCCCGCGGTTGGCTTGGCCGAAACTTGAAACCTGAAACTTGAAACCTCAAACTTGAAACCCGAAACTGGAAACGCCCTTATGCTGTTGTAAGTATTTCCACCGGCACTACCGCCATCGCCGCAGCGCCGTTTACGTTCTCCGTGATGCGCGCGCTTCCCTGCAGACGGCAATGTGAGACCTTGCCACCGAGCGTCTGCTTGCCATCGGCGTTTGCTGGTGGCGCCAGAGCAACCTCGACGGCGTCGAGCAACGAGTTCAATTCCTGAGATGGGATCGTCTGCTCGTCGCCTGATCCTTGCGTGTAGATCACGAGATCGACAGTCGCAATCCAGATGATCGGCTCGCCATTCGCGTTTGTCTTCGCGCGCTCTCCCGTCTGCACTTGAAAGAGTGCCGGACGCGATTCCGGCGATACCTGCTCCGGCATCCGCCAGCGGCGCGAGATGGTCGCGAATCTCGATCCGAGCGCGGATTGGAGAGTGCTGAAAAGTGTGGAGTAGATTTGTTCGCGCGGAGTGTTCATACTTGGACTTGGACTTGGACTTGGACTTCGTCTTGGTCGTGATCTTCGTCTTGGTCTTGATCTCGCTCTTACGCACTGTCATCCTGAGGCCGGATTTTGGCCGAAGGATCTCCCGCGATGTGTCGGTCTTGATTGCTGTGTCACGGCACTTCGGCAAGAATCTCTGGCCGAAGAGCCGTGACGCAGCAATTAAACCCTAGATATTCCGGGAGATCCTTCGCCAACTGCAGGCTCAGGATGACAGTGTTAAAAAGGCTCAGCTCACGGAATCCGCCCCTCACGCCAGCGCGCGCCGGGTGTATTGCTCCAAGGTCATCAGAACGCTCTGCGGCAACATCTCCCGCGAAAAGCTGATCGTCACCTGGCCGCTCGCCGAATTCGCATCTTCCCCGATGTGCGTTCGCCGGCGATACACATACGCGAAGCCTTCAATCGCCGCTTGTTGCAGATCAGCCGGAACACTCGCATATCCCGCCTGATACACAAGCTGCACATTCTGAAATCCGCGTGTGAAGCGGTAGTGATATTGGCTGCCGTACGGACCGAGGGAATAAAATGCACTCGATCCGCCGCGCAGCATGATCTTGCGCGCATCGAAGACGAACCCTGCCCCGACCTGACTCGTAGCCGCCGGAATCACGATGCCATCCACCATCACGCTGCTCACCGCAATCAGCGGGAAATTCCGCGGCAGGATAAATAGCGAGTCGCTTCCGTCGCGGTTCTCGGTATAAGAAGTCGCGATGATATGGTCGCGATTCATCCAGCGCAGCATCTGCAGCGAGCCGCGCGTGATCAGGTTCTGCAGCAGCGTATCTTCAGAGCTGGTCTGAATGTTCAGCCAGGCTTTCAGATCGGCCAGCACGCAGAGATCGTCTGGGGACGATGGCATGGGAATTCCAAGTCTCCTCACCGGGAAAGGCGAACACGAAGGGCACGAAGGAAAAACATAAGGTCACAAAAAGACTTCGTGACCTCGGGGTACGACTTCGTGACCTTCGTGTTCGCTCTTGTTTTTGATTTTGGGTTTTGCAGCTACTCGTATTAAGCCTTCAGTAACCGCAACAATCGCACTTCGTCCTTGTGGCCAAGAGCAGCAGCGGCAACAATCAAGCTATGCGCGGACTGGCAAGTCTCGTCCTGGTTGCCGGCATTATGCTCGGCATCTACCACTTCTATTTCGAGCAGATGCCTACTACCGATCCCGGCACAGCTCCAACCCAGGCCATCAGCCTGACCGGCGTGCGCATGGACCTGCTACAGATCGCGCAGTCGGAACGCACGTTCATCTCCCAGAACGGACGCTGCGCCGCACTCGACGAACTCGTTTCTTCGAACACCCTAACCATGTCGCGTTCCGGCCGTGACGGCTACTCGTACTCCATCGACTGTTCCGGAACCGATTTCACCGCGACTGGCAACCATGCACCGGCGCCCGAGGGCTCGCCAATCCGCTATCCCAATCTGGCAATCGATCAGACCATGCAGGTTCGTGAGCTCGACTAGGCCCCGCAAGGCGAACACGAAGGTCACAAAGGCAAGAAGAGAGGTCACAAAACCTTCGTGCTCTTCGTGAGTACTTCGTGATCTTCGTGTTCGCTCTTGGTTTTGCTTTTGGGTCTACCCGTTGCCGATATTCGCCAGCACGCAGAACGAGAACGGCGCGAACACCTGCAGCACCTCATCCACGTACACGCCGAATTGGTACGTGCGGCTGGTGATCGGCCAATCGACCTGGTGATAGTCGCGACGGCATTTGATCTGGGCCACGTTGTCCACATTCGAGAGCGGATACGGTAGATATTCCGTCTGCATGAATAGCGTTCCGGCGGTGAGATACGGATGGATCTCCATCGGAATCACCTGGCCGCCGCCGGGCGCGAACTTATTGAAATAGCCCGCGACCATGGAGCC
>QIBC01000275.1 GCA_003225215.1 Acidobacteriota bacterium | reverse complement strand
ACGCTCCTCCTGCGGTCTTGCTTAGACGTGAGGCATGGGTGTTCGTTTCGATCTGAATCAAACTAAGACTAAGGGACCGACGCGCGCCCTCGCGCGGGTGTTTGTTCAAGTACAAGAATCTATGGCGCCGCAAGCAAAGAAAAACCCGGCCGAGCGCGGCCGCAGGTCTTTTGCCTTGTTTCCTTTCGTTTTCTCTACTTCCCCCTCATCGTCGCCTCCACCTCTTCGGCAGTATGCGGCAGATCCTTTGTGATCTGTACCAGATTCCCTTGCTGGTCAACGTAGTAAATGTCCTCGATGCGCACTCCAAGTTTTTCTTCCGGAATATAAATCCCGGGCTCGATCGTGAACACCATTCCTTTGTCGAGCGGAATCGAATAATCGCCCGCGTCGTGGACATCAAGGCCAACGTAATGGCCGAGTCCATGAATGAAGTATTTGCCAAGCGAGCCGCCGTGCAGATCCTTGCCGTGTGAATCGATGTAATCGCGCGCGACTTTGTCCAGAGAATCAGAGCCGGCACGTGCAATGTGCGATGTACCGGCCTTGAATGCCTGCATTGCCGCTTGCTGCGCGCCTAACACGATGTTGTAGATTTCCCGCTGGCGCGCCGTGAAATGTCCGTTCACCGGAGCTGTGCGCGTAATGTCCGACGCATACATTGAGTACTCGCCGGCAACATCCATCACTACTACGTCTCCGGATTGCATCGTTCCCGAATCGGCAGAGTAATGGAGTACGGTCGAGTTGAATCCGGAGCCCACAATCGGAGCGTAGGCCGAGCGCTCGCATCCGCGACGCTGATATTCGTACTGCATCAGCGCCTGAATCTCGCGTTCGCCGACACCGGGATGGATCGCCTTCAGCGCCGCAACATGCCCGGCCATCGAAGCTCGCGTGGCTTTTACCACCAGGTCGATTTCGCCCTGGTCCTTTACCGTGCGCAGTTGCGCGACTAATTTTTTCACGTCCTGGAAGCCGCCTGCTCCACCGAACGCCTGTCCACGACGCAGCCATGCAAGAGCCTCGCTAGAAGCAGACTCCTGGTTGTAGCTTCCCAAATCGGAATAGATCGGCGCCCGCCCAGAACTGAAAATCGACGTGAGTTCGTCGTGCATTTTATCGAGTGACTCAACGCGATCGAAACCGGTGATCTTTGTGACTTCCTGGTCCCCCGGTCCCAGCTTGGGTCCAAGCCACTTCTCCTCGATCAGATTGCGCGAGGGAAGGAAGAGGATCTCGGTATACGGGCGCCCACTCGTAGCCTCGCCCTTAGCTTCCACCGCCGGCGCCACCAGCAGCGCGGCTCCCGGCTCGGTCCAGCCGGTGAGGTAGAAAAAATCCGATTCCTGATGAAATCCAAAGATCTCATCGGAACGCTCGACTGGGGCAAACAACACGATCACGCCCCCATTGGCGTTTTTCGAGAGCGCAACGCGCCGACTGTGATAGATGCCGCCGTCTTGACGTTCAAGGGCTGCAAGTGAGAAGGAAGATAGACAAACAAAGACAAGAAACAGAACAAGGGTTTTTAGTCGCATGGCAGGGAAGCGTGATTCTACACCCGGAAAGAGCACTCAGCGTTCGGCACTCAGCATTCAGCACTCAGCATTCAGCACTCAGCACTCAGCCATGAAAGATTCTCTCGATCCAGACAAAGCTGACAAACCGCAAGTTGGCTGAATGCTGAGTGCTGAATGCTGAGTGCTTCTTCCAAAAAAAGCCCGCAGGTGCGAAACCTGCGGGTGGAGAGAACATTTCGATTAGAGAGGGCGAAACTCCATGCACCGGCAAGAACCCAGCCTGCCGGAGCCTGGGAAGAGCATCGATGAAAGCCACCCCTGACTTCCCACCAATGTCTCTTCAGCTTAGATAGACGTTGGAAACTCCCGAAAAGTTAGCGCCAATCGGCGTCGGCGAGGGGGATTTACAAGTCTTTACAGTACGCGCTTCCCATTCACTTGAAATCAACGTGAATGCTGGCCGATGGCGCCCGGATTCGCCTTCTTCCTGATCGCCTACACTCCGACTGGGAATGGCTTTGCGCTCTGCGGTTCAGCGAAGCCGCGTAAACGCTCGAAGCGTCCCTGCAGGAGCGACATCAGTCCCGTATACCAGTAGCCCAACACAAAAATAAGTAAGAAGGGAACCGTGATGTAGTTTTCGTTGCTAAGGGCGTAGTACACAGTCGCGGCGAAATACGTCCCGATGAGCAGCTCGATCCAGGGAACGAAGCCGAGGCGCTTGCGATATTTGCGCGCGGCAATCGATTTTTCTCCCTTAACCTGCACGCGATATTTCGGTGTGCGTTTGAAGGAAGACTTCACCCCGAACAGCGCTTCCATTACCGCTCGCGTGTTCGTTACCGTGAGGCCGATGCCGAGGGCCATGAGGAACGGCAGATAAAGAAAGGTCTTGGGCCAGCGCCGCGGGAACAATTCCTTCTGCGATACCAGATAAAAGGAAGATATGGAAAAGGTGGACGCCATAAACAAGGGCAGATCAATCACCAGCATCTGGAACCATCCCTGATAAAAGCGGATGATCATCGCCGGCAGCAGCAGCGTTGAGAGCACGACCATGAACGGATAGCTGATATTTGCCGTCAGGTGATACCACGCTTCGAGCTTCACCCTGAACGGGACATCGGAGCGCAGCACAGTAGGCAGAATCTTCTTCGCGGTCTGGATCAGGCCCTTTGCCCAGCGTGCCTGCTGCGTCTTGAACGCCGTCATCTCAATAGGAAGTTCGGCAGGGCATTCCACGTCCTGCAGATATTTGAACTTCCAGCCCTTGAGCTGGCTACGGTAGGAGAGGTCGGTGTCCTCAGTGAGCGTGTCGTGCTGCCATCCTCCCGCATCTTCAATCGACTGCCGCCGCCACATACCCGCGGTGCCGTTGAAGTTGAAGAAGACATGACTGCGCGAGCGTCCCCCGTGTTCGAGGACGAAATGCCCGTCCAGCAAGATTGCTTCAACATTCGTAAGGAATGAATAATCCCGGTTCAAGTGCGTCCACCGTGTCTGCACCATTCCTATTTCGGGATCAGCGAAGTGATGGATCACTCGCATTAGCCAGTCTTCGGAAGGCACAAAGTCAGCATCGAAGATGGCAATGAACTCCCCTTTCGCCGTTTTCATCCCTTCCTGGAGGGCTCCGGCCTTGAATCCGTAGCGGTTCGTTCGGTGATGGTATGTGATTGGATGTCCCAAAGCCGCGTAGCGCTCGACGATGGCGTTTGCGACCTCGACGGTCTCGTCGGTCGAATCGTCGAGCACCTGGATATCGAGCTTGTCGCGTGGATACTCCATCTTGCAGACCGCCTCGACTAAGCGGTCGATTACGAACTGCTCATTGAAGATAGGAAGCTGCACAGTGACGCGGGGCAGATCGGCAAATCGAGTCGGCGGTTCTTCTACCTTGTTCTTGCGGTGCTTGTAATAAAGATAGACCAGCACATAACGATGAACGCCGTACGAAGCCAGAACCAGCAACACGATGAAGTAAGGAATCAGCAGAGCAACGTCGAAGCCGTTGAGACGGTATAGCCCTTTGAAACCAAAACCGTTGACCCGGATGTCGCCGAAGTGACTCTTGAAGTAATGCACGAGCCCATGAGGCGCAAGCAGGGCGAGAGTCAGAATTGTAGGGAGAGGAAAAGGCATTCAGCGCGCAAACGATGCGCAGCCATTGTAGCTGAACGCTTTGGAGGCAGCGGCTCACCAGCGAGTATGATTTTGGAAATGAAATCGCATCGCGATCAGTTTCGTAAAGTTGGGCCTGACGGACGCGTCAACATTCCCGCCGCGATTCGTCGTCATATGGGTTTACGGACGGGTGACAGCGTACTCTTCAAAAGAACTCACCATGGCGTCATCATCGAATCCGCAAATGACGCGATCGATAAAGTACAAGGAATATTGGCGGGAAAGGGACTGCCGGACCGCATAGAACGCGAGCCGGATCGCGAACTGAGCTAGGGCGAGGAATCTGTTCTCCTGACTCCTGACTTCGGAGGAATTCCCGCAATACTGCGGCTGAACTAAACCGCTAACAACAAATAGTTACTGTCATCCCTCGCTCCGCGTCGATGGCGCTAGCGATATGAGATTCTAATGGCGGAGCGGGGATCTGTTGTTTGTTCAGTATTGGGAACCAAAAAAGCAGATCCCCGCGCCAAACGACCGCGCGAGGGATGACAGTATCCTAAAGAGATGCGTTGTTCATCGGCACGCATAACCAGCTGGTCACACGGCTAGCGCACTCACAAGGACAAGTCTGCATTTGAACAAAAGAGATGCGCCTAGTTCAAAAACATCGTCCGATACAGCGTGTCTCTTTGCACTGGCTTGAAACCCGCATCGCGGATGATGTGCCGCAGCTCCTCTTCAGTGGTGCAGTTTGAAGTCCCCGCGGCGCGGACTACGTTCTCTTCGAGCATCACGGATCCCACATCGTTGCCGCCGAAGCGCAATCCGAGCTGCAGGACCTTCAATCCCTGGGTCACCCAACTTGCCTGCACGTTCTCGATGTTGTCGAGGAAGAGACGCGAGATGGCTAGCAGCTTCAGATACTCGACGGAAGTAGCCTCGTCCCATTTGCGTCCGCCGAGTGCGGTGTTCTTGGGCTGGAAGCTCCAGGGAATGAATGCGGTAAATCCGCCCGTCTCTTGCTGCAGGTCGTAAACCGCCTGGAAGTGGTTGATACGCTGCTCGTAGGTTTCGCCTACGCCGAACATCATAGTTGCAGTCGTGCGCATACCGAGTTGATGCGCTGTGCGATGAACATTCAGCCAGTCACCAGTCAGGCATTTGAGTCGGGCAATGCGGTGACGAACCTCATCGTCGAGAATTTCGGCGCCGCCTCCCGGAATGGAATCGAGGCCGGCATCGCGCAGGCGCATGATGGTGTCGCGAATCGTAAGCCCGCTGTATTCGGCGATGGCAATAATCTCCGAAGCTG
>QIBC01000076.1 GCA_003225215.1 Acidobacteriota bacterium | reverse complement strand
TTCGGGGAGAACGCGGAATTCTCAAGGTAAGACTTGAAGGTGTCAAGCGAATTCTTGCAAGTTTTTGCACAGGCCGCTTTCCACCGATTCCCACCGGCAACAAGCAGAGTACGGCTGCGGAAGCGCCTCGGATTTTCAGATTCGTAAAGTGAGTTTGTCTGCCGCGCCCATGACGCTAATTTCCTTGCCGTTCTCTTTGATCTTGTTGCGGCAGAAGTCCACCATCGAGTCGATTTGATGATCGTCGTGCATGGGATCGTGGTGGAACAGGACGAGGCGCTTGGTTTCGGAGTTCATAGCAGAGATGGCGGCGTCGGAGGTCGTGCTGTGTCCCCAGCCACGCTTGGTGACGTACTCCTCGTCGGTGTACTGCGCCTCGCGAATCAGCAGATCGGAGTTTTTGGCAAAGGCATCGATTTCGGAGTCGAGCTTTTTTGTGTGTTGACTCTCGCCAAGAAGCTTGTGATATGGCTCGTGATCCGTCATGTAGACGACCGAGCGGCCCTTCGATTCCATTCGGAACGAAAGCGATAGTCCAGGATGGTTCAGATGCATGTGCGAAACCTTCACCTCGCCGATCTGCACGTCACCGGAGAGTTCCTCGAAGTGTAGCCGCGCCATCAAGTCATCGAGTGTTACAGGAAAGTAGTTGCCGTCCATCTGTCCGGTGAAAAGTTTTTCCAGGCTCCGATCAGGACTATGCAGACTGTAGATGTTCACGCGATTGCCGGCGCGGTACGCGGGCTGAAAGAAAGGAAAGCCCTGGATGTGGTCCCAGTGCGTATGGCTGACGAACAGATGCACTTCGAGGCTGCGCTCCGCATACTCTTTGGCGAGCGCAATGCCCAGCTCGCGGACTCCGGTGCCGCAGTCGAAGATGAGGATATCTTCGCCGCAGCGGACTTCCACGCACGCGGTGTTGCCGCCGTAGCGAATCGTTTCGGGACCTGGAGTTGCTATCGATCCACGCGTGCCCCAGAACTTCACGCGAAAGACCGTACTGCGCAACTCGATGGCGTTCCACACGGCATCTACGAGCTGCTGCTCGGCATACGGCTTCACTACGTACTCGTCGGCGCCGAGTTCCTTCGCTCGGCGGATGTCTGCCGGATAGCTCTGCGCCGAACAAATCACGATCGGGACATCCTGAAGCGCGGGATCCCGACGAATCTCCTGGCAGAGGTCGTATCCGTGCAAATCTGGAACACTGACTCCGATCACCACGGCCCCGGGCCGCTCTGCCCGCAACAGCTCATAACCGGATCGATAATCCGGAGCGCTGGCAACGCTCATCTCGGCCTTCGCAAAGGCTCTCTCTGCAACCGCACGGGCCTCTGCGTCTTCCTCGATCAGGAGGGCTTTAACCATTCAGCATGCTTTCTGGAATCGCGAGATGGCATTCTTTCACAGAGTTTGAGAACGGTAAATCCACTGCTTGAAGATTGGCGAGGAAAACTCCATGGAACCGCGGCTTTCGAGCAACAGGGTCCCGATCTATTGCAAAAAATTGCGCTGCCGGATGAAGTCCAGTCGGAGGCTTCGCATCGTACTTTAAAGATACTTCTGCTAGCTGGCGCAGCCCATCACCTTCTCCACTGCACGGCAGATGTCCTCAACGTCGTTCTCCGCCAACGTAGGGTGAACCGGGAATGCCAAGCTCGTCTCGCCCAGCTCCTGCGCAACAGGATGCCGGAAAGCCGGACGCCACGCTGCAAACGCCTTTTCCAGGTAAACCTCGCCGCAGCTTCCCGTGAAGCACGACACTCCCTCCGCGTTGATGGCATGCAGGACCGCGTCTCGGTCCCACCCTTCCCGAAGTCTTTCCGGCCGAACGAAAACATAAAAACGGTAGTACGCCGATTCGATGTGAGAACGTGCAGGAGGAACCCGCAAGGCCGGAATCTTGCCAAGGCGGCAATGCAGGATGTTCGCCAGCGCGCGGCGCCGGTCCAACCACCAACTCGCTTTCTTCAACTGCTTGCGTCCGACCGCCGCCTGCGCTTCCGTCATTCGCCAGTTCGTTCCGATCGAGCTGTGAATCCAGCGGAAGCCATTGCCCTTCGTGGTCGGAGCAGAACTTTGAGGATGGGTGCCGTGATTGCGAAACGCCGAGGCCCTCTCCCAGAGTTCGGAGAAATTTGTTGTCAGCATTCCGCCTTCACCGACTGTTGTCATGATCTTGTCCTGGCAGAATGAGAAAGCCGCAACGTGTCCAAAGGAGCCTACCGGGCGTCCATGATAGGTAGCGCCTTGAGCTTGCGCACAATCCTCAATCAGGAACAAATTTCGCTCCCTGGCGAATTGCACGATGGACTCCATGTCGCAGGGGTTTCCGCCCAGGTGAACGACAAGGATCGCGCGGCTCTCCGGAGTCAAAACTGCCCGGATCGTATCCACGGTGACGTTCTGAGTGTCGCGGTCCACGTCCGCAAACACTGGAATCGCGCCCCACATGGCAATGCAGCTCGCCGAAGCACAGAAAGTACGGCTGCTGGTGACGACCTGATCCCCAGATCGAATGCCAACCGAACGCAGTGCCAATTCGAGGGCGACGGTTCCATTCGCCACCGCAACCGCGTGCTTCGTGCGGCAAGCATCGGCAAATTCCCGCTCAAAGGCTTTTCCCTGCTCTCCGGTGCAGTAGTTCACGTTGCCGCTGCGCATTACATCGGCTACTGCCGAGATTTCGTCTTCAGCAAAGTCCGGCCAGGCAGGCAGAGGTTTGGTCCGCACGGGCATGCCGCCGTGGAGGGCCAATACTTCTTTGAGAACAGCCGGATTCATTCTGGGATGTCCGGATTGGGAAAATTGGGAAAACGGAATCGGGATTGTATCAGAATGCCCATTTTCCGCAACGCATCAACAAAGGTGGTTAGGGAAGTCTCAGGAACTAACGCACAACGAGGACTTCGCGCACGTTGTCGCGAGCCAGGAAGAACTTGAGCGAAGCGTAGTCGTGAAAGAGATTTTCGATGTGCCGATTGTTGAACACACGCTGCAGCCGGAATTGAGGACCGCGCTGAAGACGCAAGTTATCAAGCCCATTGATGTGATAGCGGTAGTACGGAGCGTCCGGACCTGCGTCCTTGGTATGGAAGAAGGCAAGGAGATAGCCCTTGGGATTTAGGACCGAAGCAATGCGTTCCACCATGGGCTTCACAAGCGGTTCCGCAAGGTAGTCAGGAATGTCCCAACACAGGACCGCGTCGAACTTTACGTTTCGGAAGAGGAGGTTCTCGCGAAAGAAGTGGTCGGCGTCAATGGTTGGGTTTCCGTTCGCGTCCTTCGCTTTGTAGTCGGCGTTTTGCGCTGCGAGCAAGACATCTTCGTTGTAAACGCGATGACCAAGTTCGGTAAAGTGAGTGATGTTCGCGGGAGAGGTTGGTCCCAAATCGAGAATGGCGAGCCCTTCGGAGCCCTTGAGCAACCGTGTTAGTTCGCCGAGTCCGCTGGAACGCCGGAATCCGGCGTCAGTTCCCTGCACCGCTTGTTGGTTTTCGGCTGATGACTTGCCGCGGAAGAAGCGCGAAAAAGGATTTGCCACCGGTCGTCGTTTATTACCTCTATCCTCTCGTTGAGGATGCCGGCGCTGCAGGCACTGGCGAGGAAGACGGCGTGGTCACAGGAGTCACCGGAGTTGAGGTCGCATGACCAGCCTGCTGTTCGCGCCGCGGAGTCTGGTCTTTGCTGATGTCGATGCCGCCTTTGAAGTATGCCCCATCCTCGATGAGGATGCGCTGCGTCACGATATCGCCTGCAAGCACAGCCGATTTTCTCAGCTCCACACGATCTTTGCCACTGATGTTGCCGTCGACCCGGCCATGAATTACGACTTCCTTCGCTGTGATGTTCGCGCGAATGCGTCCGTTGGGGCCAACCGTGAGGCTGTGATCGTGCAGTTCGATGCTGCCTTCTACTTCTCCGTCAACAAACAGATCTTCACTGCCGGAAAGTTCGCCCTTCACCACTACGGATTTGCCAATGTGGGCAACATCGGTACGAGTCTGCTCGCTGGTTCGATACGTATCCACGGAACCGACCTCCTGATTCCTAGTGCCGGCCAGAGCCGGCGGTCAAAATACTGGCCCTTCGATCTCAGGACGAAGATTCCGCGTCCCAGTGTGCAATCGCAAGATAGTGCTATCCAATGCTGCCGTCGCAGAACTTACAAGCTACCGGAGCAGCACAGTTTGCCGCAAACTATACAGAGCAGGCACCCCGAAACGCAACGGACGGTGTGTTTGGGATCGAAAGGGCTATTGCCGCCTGAGCAGCATTATAGGCTCAGCCTGTGCGCTCATGTTCGGAGATCGCAAACGAATATGGAATCGCGCTACTCACTTGCGGCACGTTGCTACTCAAGTTTGCCCTTCTCTGATGTACTCAGGTTTGAGGGCTGGTGGTCGCACGATCAGCAAAGGCTTGTGTTTACTGCGATTTGTGACTTCACGATTTGGTCATCTTCTTGCACAGGAAAGTGCAGTCGGCTCAGTCGGAATGTCGCTGTCAGTAACAGGACCGAAGAACCAGGGGAACAGCGGTTCTGCCATCGTCAGCGGTCAAAAACAGCCAATGGGACTGCCTTCTTCCGATTGAGCCGACGACTATCTAATCCTGATCTCCGATCGCACGCTTGGCGGCCAGAATTTTCCTCCCCCGGACTGCGTAAACTTCTGAAAAGGCGAGCTGTTTTCGTGAGGAATCGGTCTCGCGAATGAGCCATCTCCGCAATATTCGGGGTGCAATCGGTAGGTCGAACCGCCTTGCCGACTCGTGTGGCATTGCAACAAAGCAGCACCGAAATCGCGTCTAATGGCTATATAGTCATAATGTACTCAGGTTTTCCACGGGTCCCGTATGGTGATTAGTATTCGCCGACCTTCCGTGCGCAGGGCTTCTCTGTTGCTCATCGCCTGCGCTCTATCCTGCAGCTCTGCGGCATTGGCTTCCGCTGATGGGAATGCTGACCAATCGTCTGACTTTCAACCGAATGCTCAAGCTCGCGACTTGGTCCGCGAAGTTGTGGCCCATGAACTTAAGCAGGAAGAACTCGACAAATCGCGCTACTCGTTTAAGCTGAAGAAGGTGACTCCAAAGGGCACGAGAGTTCAGCAGATTGTGCAAACCGATCAAGGCAGCATCGCCAGAACGCTGCTGCTTGACGGGAAGCCACCGGCAGATGAGGTGTGCCAAGCGGAAGAGCAAAAAATCCAGAAGCTCATTGGCGACCAGGACGAGCAAAAGCGACGCCAAAAGCGCGAGAAGGAAGATGAATATCGGGCCCAGATCATGGTAAGGGCCCTGCCGAATGCCTTCTTTTACCAGGAGATTGGACGCGATCGCGACACGGTGAAGCTCCGCTTCCGTCCCGATCCGAACTATCAGCCACAATCTCGGGAAGAATCGATCTACACCGGAATGGCAGGCGAGCTTTGGCTGAATCTTCCGCAACAGCGATTACGGAAAATCGATGCACATCTGTTCCACGACGTCGACTTCGGTTGGGGCATTTTGGGAAGACTCTACAAAGGTGGCAGCTTCATGGTTGAGCAGGAGCAGGTGGACGGAAGTCACTGGGACACCACAGTTCTGAAACTCGATCTGAGAGGTAAAGCTCTCTTATTCAAATCGCTTCTTTACGATGAGCAGGAATACGAAACCGATTTTCGCCGATTACCCGATCACGTAAGCCTGTCCGAAGGTGCGGACATCCTGAAAAAAGGCGCCCCTGAAATCGCGCAGAAGAACGGACAATAAGCTTCAGACTCTTACGGCAGCCGCTTGGCTAATGGTTTTCCTACGCGCGGTAAGGCGTTCGATCAGATCTGGACGCAATTCATATCCCCTTCCGGCCTTGTCACCCACCGTGATCGTCCCTTTTTGGGAAACTGTAATTTCTGGCTCGACGATGTCTTCTTTCCAATACCGTTTCGCCGCCGAGACATCGCCTGGAAGCGAGAAGTTTGGCAGAGTCGAGAGCGCCACGTTGTGAGCGCGTCCTATGCCGCTCTCCAGCATCCCGCCGCACCATACCGGAATGTTGTTGGCTGCGGCCACATCATGAATAGCAATCGCTTCGCTAAAACCACCCACGCGACCAACCTTGATGTTGATAATGCCGCACGAGCCTAATTCAATCGCGGCGCGCGCACTGCGAGCATGATGGATCGCTTCGTCGAGGCAGATGCGCGTCTTGAGCTGCTTCTGCAGAGCGGCATGAAAGTAAAAGTCGTCATTCCATAGAGGCTGCTCGATCATAAGCAGATTGAAACGATCGAATTCTTTGAGATGCTCGACGTCATCGAGCGTATAAACCGAGTTGGCATCACAACTCAGGAGGATTTGCGGCCAGCGCGCGCGGACACGTTCGAAGACCTTGAGATCCCATTCCGGCTTGCACTTTAGCTTGATACGCTGATACCCAGCAGCCAACTCCTCTTCAATCTTGTGCAGCAGTTGTTCGATCGAGTTTTGAATGCCCAGTGAGACGCCACAGGCGATCTCGCGGCGTACTCCGCCGAGAAGGTTCCACAGTGGAACACCCTTGGATTCTGCTTCGGCTTCCCAGACAGCATTCTCCAGCGCAGCCTTGGCCATGCGGTGACCGCGAACCCGCTTCAGCAGACCGGGAACCTCACGGCCCGAATCAATATCGCGGCCGAGCAGGGCCGGAGCGAGCTCATCCTGAATCACGTACCAGGCGGTCTCAAGCGATTCTTCGCTGTAATACGGATGCTCCCCCGCAACGCATTCGCCCCAGGCCGAGACTCCATCGATCTTCAATTCGACCAGCAAGACGCGACGCTCGGTCGTGCGACCGAAGCTGGTTTCGAAAAAGTGCACAAGCGGCATATGCAGCTCGTGCATAGTGATGGACTCTATGTGCATGACGACGCCGTCTCTCGCTCCGTCTCGGAACTAAACTCGAACTGTTCTTCCGGATGTGCTAGCAAGAAGCTGCCGTT
Source organism: Acidobacteriota bacterium (assembly GCA_003225215.1). Taxonomy (GTDB): domain Bacteria; phylum Acidobacteriota; class Terriglobia; order Terriglobales; family Acidobacteriaceae; genus Gp1-AA112. The sequence continues at coordinate 7,556 of QIBC01000076.1, read as the reverse complement.
GCCCTCCCCGTCGCGCCCGTAGCCCAATACCGCCATTCCCCGGGAGAACGCTTTGAGAAACTCTTCGCGATTCGCAAGCTGAGTATCACGGGCACGGTCGCGACTCGCTGGATCATTCTTCCATTGGTAGATATGAGCAGGCACCCTGATGACCATCTCTGGCTCAACGTTAATGGACCGTCCACCTTCCAGAACTTGCCGCACTCTGTTTGAGTTAAGCCACCACTCTGCGATGCAGCGATCAGTCGGCAATCCACCCTGTAGTCGGGAGGACGAGATCCCGTATTGGTTGATGGTGTAACGCCTGACGATCGCACCCAGCTTCTCGATATTGAGATAAGCATTCTTGATCTCCAGCGGATCGAAAGTCCATTCCATGAGTTCGAACTTTCGTGCAATCGCATCATCACGCTGCGCCAGCTTCAATCGGCGGCCAAGACCGGAATTCCGATATCCCTCACGCACTGCGAGCATGTGCGAATGAAGATACGTGCGGCCGTCCCGCGAGCCTGGAATCGACAGAGCAAAACCGACGATCGTCTGTCCCGCAAAGGCCCCGATGACTTGTCCGCCAATCTTGCTGGCGACGACGAACATGCGAACCGGTATCAAGTCCGCGTCAGAGAAGCCCCAGACTTCACGCTGCAAATCGACGCAGGCTTGAAATTCGGCGACCTCGCGGCAATGCCGCAGTTCGATGGAATCTGAATTCTGGTCGGGTGAAGCTGTCACCGGTCCACCTCTTCGGCCTTCGAGCTCTGCCAGAGTGTTTCCATTTCGTCGATGTTCATCTCCTCGAGACGTCGTCCTTGCTCGTGCGATTGGTTCTCCATGCCTTCGAAGCGTCGGCGGAACTTCTGCGTGGTGCGACGCAGCGCCGATTCAGGATCGACATCGAGAAAGCGAGCAAGATTTACCAGCACAAAGAACAAATCTCCGACTTCTGCCTCAACTCGCTCTTGAAGGTTAGGAGAAACCTGATGTGTTCTCGAACCCGCGTGCCCACCTGCGGGTTTGATCGGCTGCGGAAGGTCTGCTATATCGTGTCTTAGTTCGGCTACCTCTTCGTCGAGTTTTTCAAAGATGCCGGATATCTCTGGCCAATCAAATCCGACGGAGGCAGCCTTACGACTCAGTTTCGTCGCTTCGAGAAGCGCAGGCATAGCGCGGGAGATTCCACTTAAGAGAGATTGCCGATCGCCTTGAGCAGATACCCGACTCCTTTGCGATGCTTCCGCTTTCTTGAGAGCTTCCCAATTGCGGACGACCTCGTGCGCAGTATCAGCTTTCGTGTCTCCGAAAACGTGCGGATGACGTTGCACCAGCTTCTCGGAAAGGCGATCAATCACGTCATCAATCGAAAAATAGCCGGACTCCTTCGCCATTTCTGCGTAAAAGAGCACTTGAAGGAGCAGGTCGCCTAACTCACCCGGCAGTTCCTTCCAGTCGCGATTCTCTATTGCCTCGAACACTTCGTATGTCTCTTCCAGTGTGTAAGGCTTGATCGAATCGAAAGTCTGCTCACGGTCCCAGGGACAGCCGCCCGGCGCCCGGAGGCGCGCCATAATATTCACCGCTCGTTCAAACTTTTCCCCTGTGGCCATACAGCTAATCTAAATGACGCACGCGGTGATTGTCAGTGGTAACGCTGCTATTCTCGTCTGGTGAAAGCGCATACCGAGTACCTGAAGTTCCACACCAAAAAGCATCGAGATTACATCCACATCACTCCGCAGGTAGAGGCGGCTGTAAAGAAAAGTGGGGTGGAGGAAGGTCTGGCGTTCGTCTCAGCGATGCACATTACCGCCGCCGTCTATGTGAACGATAACGAATCTGGCTTGATTCAGGATATCGACGAGTGGCTGGAGAAGCTCGCGCCGTTTCGCGAGACCTACCGCCACCATCAAACCGGTGAGGACAATGGCGACTCGCACCTCAAGAGTCTGCTGCTGCATCAGTCGGTGACCTTGCCGATCACAAAGGGCAAGCTGGATCTGGGAACGTGGCAACGAGTCTTCTACGCCGAGTTCGATGGACAGCGGGAAAAGCGGGTCATCATAAAAATCATCGGGAAATAGCTTCGAAACGTGAATCCAAAGTTTTTGCGGCGCACCTCCTCTGCACACATCCAATCGCGAGTATCCTGCTAAAACTGCATGAAAATTGGAATCACGTGCTATCCCACATACGGTGGAAGCGGAGTTGTGGCCACCGAGCTGGGAATCGAACTCGCTCAGCGTGGGCACGAAATCCATTTCATTTCATATTCGCAGCCCTTCCGACTTACTACACTGCACGACAACATTCGATATCACGAGGTTACGGTTTCGCAGTATCCGTTGTTCGAGTACCCGCCCTATGATCTGGCGCTGGCCACGCGAATGGCGGAAGTAGCGGAGATTTATGACCTCGATCTTCTGCACGTGCACTACGCGATTCCCCATTCGGTAAGCGCGATGCTCGCGCGACAGATGTTGGCCAACGCTACCTTCCCGCGCCACTTGCCTTACGTAACCACGCTGCACGGCACAGACATCACCCTGGTTGGACAGGATCCCTCCTATCTCCCGGTAACCAGATTTTCCATCGAACAAAGCGATGGCGTGACCTCAATTTCAAATTACCTCCGCGAGCGCACAGTGCAGGAATTCGCCGTTCGCAATCCGATCGAAGTGATCTACAACTTCGTGAATTGCGATTTGTACAAACGGCCGAAAGACATAAGTGCCGATCGTTCCATCTTCGCGGAGCCGGAAGAGAAGATACTTGTTCACCTGTCAAATTTCCGGCCAGTGAAGCGCATTGGTGACGTGATCGAAATCTTTGATCGAGTGCAGAAGGAGGTCCCCTCACGCCTGATCATGATCGGAGACGGCCCGGAGCGTTCCGCGGCGGAGTGGCAGGTGCGACGGCTGGGGCTGTTGAATCGTGTCCACTTTCTTGGCAAACAGGACAACGTGCACGAAAAGCTCGCAATCGCAGACTTGATGCTGTTGCCGAGTCAGCTTGAGTCGTTTGGACTGGCCGCGTTGGAAGCCATGGCGTGCGAAGTACCGGCAATCGCAACGAACGTGGGCGGATTGCCCGAAGTGATCGAAGATGGCAAGAACGGCATTCTTGCTGACATAGGCGACGTAGAACGAATGTCACGCGCCGCGATCGAAATCTTGGCGAATGAAGAGCGTCTTCGCGAGATGGGCAAACTTGCCCGCTTTGAAGCCCAATCGCGCTTTTGCTCGTCGAAGATTATCCCCCAATACGAGACGTTCTATGAGCGCATACTGGAGCGCGCCTCGTAAATCGCAGACGCTGCTGAGAACTCCTTATCCGTCTGCAGCAGCGGCAGCTCTATGGAAATCCGCGTTCCTCTTCCGGGACTACTTTGGACTGCCATGTGCGCATTTGCGCCGTAGAGCACCCGCAGACGCTCGGCGACGTTGTGCATGCCGATTCCTTCGGTATGCAGCTCAGCCCCATCGCTGTCCTCGCGCGGGTAACGGCGACGCTCGCCAAAACGGCCGTTGACTGCCGCCATTCCAACGCCGTCGTCCTCAATCTCAATGCGGAGGCGATGCTGAGGCTGCAATCGGCTGCGAACCGTGATTTTCCCGCCCTCGATCTTGGGGGCAAGGCCGTGCTTGATTGCGTTTTCAACGATCGGTTGCAGCATCATGCTGGGCACGATTACATCCAGAGTCTGGGAATCGAGGTCCTTGAGTACCTGAAGCTTCTCGGGACCAAAACGGGCAACTTCGATATCAAGATAGTTGTCGATGAACTCCACCTCTTCTCGCAGCAGAACGAACGCGTCGTGTTTCCTGAGCAGCGAACGCAGAATGTTGGCCAGCTTCACGATCAGTTCGCGAGCTTGCTCTGGGCGAACACGTACGAGCGAAGAAATTGAGTTCAATGTGTTGAAAAGGAAATGAGGGTTGATCTGGCTTTGCAGCGCGTCCAAGCGGGCTTGCAACAGCAGCCGTTCCTGTTCTTCCAGCTTCAGTTCGATGCGCGTGGCATTCCAAATCTTGATCGGAATAGCCACGGCCGCGATAGTTCCGGCGTAAACCGCCACCTCCACCCAAAAGGTGTCGCCGCGTAAAAAAAACAATCGACCGGGAAATGCACGCCCAATCTGCTCACGTAGAAACTGCAAGAGCAGAATTCCAACAAAGAAAGCCACCTGCCAGTCGTGTCGAGGACGCGGAAAATTTCGGCGAATCCAGCGGTAGACGCTCAGATCGACCATAGGAGAGAACGACCAGATGTCTTCGCGATTCGCCGCGTATTCCCGAAATGCTCCGGCAACATATCCGGCCAGCGCATCCAAGGGAAATGCCAGGAACTCGTGCCTCCACAATTCCGGGATCGCACACAATGCAGCCAGTGCAACTCCCGCGAGGCGGCCACCCATCACGCCCACGATGATTGCGCTCTCGAATGCAACATCGGCAGCAGAGAAGCTCGGAACCGTGGCTCGAACCCAGACGCCGAGCGCAACGGGAATACCGACGAACAAGACGATTTGAATCTGCTGGCGCGTGCTGCGAATCTCATTGCGAAACAGAATGGACTTGAAATAACGCGAACGCACTACGGCGCTGGCAATGGCGGCAACCACGCCAAGCCTGATAAGCAGAGTGATAAGTATTAACTTCTGGTCCACGTAGATGTAAGCCTAGCAGGAATGGCTGGCTATAATTGAGCGATGAAGGCATCTGTGGCGAAACTCGAAGCAAGAAAACGCGCGGAAGCGGATTTTCCCACTAAATTCGGGCATTTCCGGATACTCGGCTTCGAGGGCAGTTGCCTGGATCCCGAAACCGCCCGACCAGAAGCGGCCGTCGCCCTGGTAATGGGCGATATCCAAGCCGAGCCTCCGCTAGTCCGCATCCACTCACAGTGCCTTACAGGAGATGTCTTCCACTCACTTCGTTGCGACTGCCGGCAGCAACTTGAACTGGCGCTGCAGTTGATTGCCGGTGCTGGAGCGGGAATCCTTCTCTATGAACAGAAGGAAGGACGAGGAATTGGCTTAATTGCCAAGCTGCAAGCTTACGAACTCCAGGATCAGGGGCTCGACACCGTCGAAGCCAACGAGAAACTCGGATTCAAAGCTGACCACCGCGAGTTTGAGCTACCCGCAGCCGTGTTGCAGGCGATGGGAATCGACGAAGTGCGTCTGATCTCCAACAATCCTCAGAAGGTCGCTGCACTCGAATCCGCTGGAATCCGAGTAGTAGAGCGCGTTCCCTGTGAGCCACTCGTCGGCGAACGTTCCGCCGCATACCTCAAAACAAAAAAGGAAAAGCTTGGACATTTGCTTGGCCGAGAGGATTAGCACCAGGCTTCATCCGAAATTGCCTGCAAACGTTCTCGGCCTTAACACTACTTCTCTAAGTCTTGCAGAGTAGCTGCAATTCTGCGAGCGATTTTCGCCGATGACATCTGTGCGCCAGGATGCGTCATCAGATATGGGCATGCCTCTGAGTCGCAAACGCAGGCTGCCACTCGTGCGCGAAGGCGACGCATCGGGCAGAACACTGGAAATTTTCCAGGAAATGAAAGCTGCGCTTGGAGTTCCGCATGTAAACCTTATCTTCCAGGCTTACGCTGCCTGTCCCAGATTTCTCGATTGCATGTGGAAGGCGATGCGGCCGGCCGTTGAGACACGGGAATTTTTTCAGGACGCCGACCGCCTGAGGGCCGAAGCTTACACGCGTACTCATAATTATTTCCTCGTTCCCGACCTGTGCAGCACCATTCGCGAGATTCATTTCTCAACGGGAGCCCAGCATGAACTCACAGACGTGGTGGAGCTGTTCCATTACAACAATCCGCTCTTGCTGTTGATCACAGCCATGCAACTCCAGGCGTTTGAGGATGGACCGCCGCATCCCCGAAGTGCGGAAACCGGCGCTGTTCACCCGGTAATTTCCGAGAAGCTAGTGCAGATTACCGAGGAAAGTGCTCCTGCGCCGATACGCAAGATTTACGAAGACATCAAGCGCACATTGGGCGTCAGCTTTGTGAACACTGACTATCAGGCTTTGGCGCGCTGGCCTGATTTCTTGACCATGTATTGGAACGCCTTCAAGCTTATGGCTTTCTCTCCTCTATACGGAGAGAGTCGTCACGAGCTCCGGGAGTCTGCGTTGACGCTTGCGAGTGATCTTCCGAACGCTCCGCAACTCAGCGTGGAACGCATGCAGGAAGCCGGGCTGACAGACGACGAGATCAGCGCGGCCATCCACATCACCGAAGAATTCCTGGATATCCTTTCCGGTCTTCTGTTGAATGTGGCATTTGCAAAGATCGCGCTCGAAGGCGGGAATAGAGTCCGAACCCCATCGCGCACGCCTGAGCAGATGCCAAAGCAATACCCAGATCACCCCGAGCGGGCAGCCTAGGCATTGCTTCCGACTTTAGCTTCAAGCATAGAGAGAAGAGCAGGATCGAGGTGATGAGGAGATGCCGCAAATACCGGCTTCTTCGTGCAATCAATCTGCTCTATAACTTCGAAATTGGCGCTGCGAACTATGAAGGCATCTGCGCGCTCGAATTGCTGCCTCGCCGACTGCTTGAAATCACTCTGCGCAGGATCTAGCAGCACTAACAACAGTGTGGGATCGAGAAACTCCGCTGCCGAAGCTGACTCCACTATTACAGTGGGAGCCGATGCGAGCTCCGACTGCAGCGAAGCACACGCTTCCTTCAAGCAAGACTCCCTGCTTTGAACCAGAAGTCCGCGATTCGCTCCCGATGTAAGGAATCTAGCGGTGTCACTATGATCCTTCGTTGAATTCTGTTTCCAAATGGTCCATCCATCACCTGTCTCAACCATTTCGCAGTGCTGAGGCGCATGCAGATGATTCGTGATCTTTACCGCCGTCCATCTGACTCTGGGAAACGCCGCAATGATATTGCAAATGAGGGTAGTCTTGCCGACGTTCTTCGTCTGGCCACCGACCATGATCAGCGCCATAACGGCAGAACTACCTTTCCTTTTTTCGCGTGAGCCGTGAAAGCGTGGCGAGCTCTCTTAGGTAGTCCTTGAGGGGACGAGCTGGAGTTCCCCAGAAAACGATGCCTTTTCCTCGGAGCACCTTTTTGCTAAGGATTCCGCTTTGCCCACCGAGAACGAGTCCGCCTTCGATCTCAACGTGCTCGCCGATACCAACCTGGCCCCCAACAATCGCGCTCGGCCCAATTCGCGAACTCCCGGAAATCCCGGTCTGCGCGGCGATAACAACATCCTCGCCTATTTCGACGTTATGGCCCACGTGCACCATGTTGTCGAGCTTTGTTCCGCGGCGAATGATGGTGGCGTCGAGTGCTCCGCGATCCACGGTACAGTTGGCGCCGATCTCAACGTCGTCTTCAATTATGACCTGTCCCACTTGGGGAAAAAGATGATAATGTCCGGCGGCGTCGCGTGCATATCCAAAACCGGTTGATCCAAGCACGGTTCCAGCTTGCACCACTACGCGATGCCCGAGCTTCGTCCCGGAGTAGATGGTTACGTTAGGACCGATCTGGCACTCCTCTCCGATCACGGT
>QIBC01000075.1 GCA_003225215.1 Acidobacteriota bacterium | reverse complement strand
TTCCCGAACAATACGATTCCGGCCAACCTCATCGACCAAAATGCGGTTCGGGAACTAGCTGCGGGTACATTCCCGAAACCGAACTTTGGGACGAGCCAATACATCTCATCGATTCCGCAGACGACAAATGTTCGAGAAGACGTAATCCGCATCGATCACAACATTGCCAGCAAGTTCCAGCTGATGGGCCACTACCTGCATGACGCCGTCAGTCAAACGGTTTTCCCTCCGCTATGGGGTAATAGCTCTTATCCCACCGTCGGATCGGCGATGCTCAACCCTTCATGGTCGTCCACGATTAAACTGACGCAGACCTATTCTCCATCGTTACTGAACGAGACCAGCTTCCTGTTCAGCGGGAACACGATCCATCTCGATCCAACGGCCGGTCCAGGCGGTGCGTTTGTGCAGCCCAGCGGCTGGACAGGTACAACCTTTTTCCCGGTGGCAAACAACTTTGGAACCCGTCTGCCTGAGGTCCGCCTGGGCGCTCCCTATAACACCACGTGGAGCTCCGCCTACTTCCCGTGGAAGAATTCCTATTTTGGGTATGAACCTCGCGACGACGTGTCGTGGAGCCGCGGAAGACATCAATTCAAATTTGGCTTCAGCTGGTTGCATGCGGTGAAGAATCAGCAGCTTCAGGCCAATACGCAAGGGACGGCCGCATTCGGTGCAGGCTCATTTTCTGGCGATTCGTACATCAATTTCCTGCTCGGAGTTGCCGACAGCTTTACGCAACTCCAGTATCTCGCCGGGAAACACTGGGTCAACAATAACTATGCGTTTTATGGCAATGACAACTGGCGGGTTAATTCACGTCTAACTCTCAACCTCGGACTGCGTTACGACGCCTTGCCGCACGCCTTCGAACGATATGACCAGTTCGCAAATTTCGTTCCTGATCTGTATGACCGAGCGCAGCCAAATCCTATGAATGCAGACGGGACTCTGAAGGCATCGTCACTGACACCTTTCCAGGGCCAAAACTTCTATCTGAATGGCATCAGGCTGGCGGGCGTCAATGGCTTCCCACGGGGCAACGTCCAGAATTACTACAACACCCTCGAGCCCAGAGCTGGATTTGCCTACAATGTTGGCGGAGACGGAAAGACGGTTGTAAGAGGGGGTGCTGGACTATTCTTTGAGCGCGTCCAAGGCAATGATGTTTATAACGCGGCTTTGAATCCACCGTTTGCTTACCAGCCTTCTGCGACGAATGTGTACTTCTCAAACCCGAACACAAGCGCGATTACGGGAGCGACTACGTCTCAGACTTTTCCCTCTACCATGACCGTTTTGGGATACAAGTATCGACCACCTGGGACGGCGATGTTTAGTTTCGGAATTCAGCGGCAAGTCGCAACCTCCGTTGTGGCCGTGGTGCAATATGTCGGCTCCAGGGGTTGGGATCAGAGCGACGACCGCGCGATCAACACTCTGCCGTTGAGCGATATAACTAATCGGCAGCTTGTCGCGACTGGCAAGGCGAATGCGAATCTCTCCCGGATTTTTCCCGGCTTCTCCAGCATCACCGTAGAAGAGAACGAGACCAATTTTGCCTATAACTCCTTGCAGGCGGGTGTGCGCATGGAGAACCGCCACGGGCTCACGGTTCAACTGGCGTACACCTGGTCTCATGAGATCGATAACGTGAGCAACGATCTCGTGCAGGTTTCAAATCCGTTTGACCTTTCTTATGACCGTGGATCGGGAGCACTCGACCGCCGTCACATCTTCAACGCAAACTACGTGTACACCCTCCCGTTCTTCGCAAAGAGTTCAAGCAGGCTCTTGCATGGGGTTCTTGGCGGCTGGGAGTTCTCTGGAGTAACGGTTGCGCAATCGGGAGTACCGGTAGGGGGTAATGGACTTGGCATCACTTACACTGGCCCAGACGTTCTTGGTTTGGGCGGTGTGGGCAGAAATCGTCCGAACCAGGTAGCCCCCGTCAGTTATCCCCGCACGGCGAATGCCTGGTTTAGCGCCAGCTCATTTGCGAATCCGGTTGCGCCATGGAACGGCGGTGCAAACAACGGTTTCGGCAACGCCAGAAAGGATGCAGTCGTGGGACCAGGGTTACTTAACTTCAATATGTCCCTGTTCAAGAACATTGACCTCACGACACATGAAAACGGGCCGCGAGTTCAATTGCGATTCGAGTCGTTCAATACCTTCAACCACACCCAATTTTTGGGGGTCAACACGAGTTCCGCCGATCCGAACTTCGGGAAGGTGACGTCAACATACGATCCTCGCGTTCTGCAGCTTGGTGCGAAGTTCAGCTTCTGATTTTCGACACGCACGCACACTTGAGCGCGACGGAATTTCCGTCGCGCTTTTTTGCCTCTTGTTTCAACTAGGGACAGGGTGGCGCAGATTGTGCTGCTGGTTGCGTACAGCTCCTTCGAATTCCAGAATCCACGCCTAAAGGACAATGGTAACAACGAGACTACTTCCTACAACTGCGTTATTGGTTGGTATGGGCCTTGCACTTCGGCTTACCGCCCAGCTACAAACCGAAGTTCCTGCCGTGGTTCCCGGTGCGAAACCGGTAGCAGTGGAGCGAATCAAGATTCACGGTACGGCGCTAGAAGGCAATTTGGAGGGAGACGCGGTCGATCGGGAAGTCTTTGTCTTTCTGCCTCCCAACTATGCGCAAGAGAAGTCTCGGCGGTATCCGGTCCTCTATGCACTTCATGGTTATTCCATCGGCGCAGAACAATGGACTCACGAAATCCATGTGCCTCAGACTATAGAAGGTGCTTTCGCACAGGGCGCTAAGGAAATGATTGTTGTCCTGCCCGATTCGAAAACGCTGCACAACGGATCGATGTATTCAAGCTCCGTAACTACTGGCGACTTCGAGCTGTTCGTTGCCCACGATCTAGTCGCATACATTGACTCCCATTACAGAACACTCCCCGACCGCGACAGCCGTGGGCTAGTAGGCCATTCGATGGGTGGATACGGGGCAACGCGCATCGGCATGAAGCATGCCGACGTCTTCGGCAGCCTCTACATCATGAGCCCATGTTGCTTGTCGCCTCGCGCTGCCGCACCGGCAAACCCGAAGATCGAGAAGGCACTGGACGCGGTGAAGACGCCGGAGGATTCGGCCAAGCTGCAGTTCTTTGCCCGCGCGCAACTCGCGAGCGCGGCGGCATGGTCGCCTGATCCGAAGAAGCCACCGCTCTATCTGGACCTGCCAACGAAGAACGGCGAAGCTCAGCCTGAGGTGCTGGCAAAATGGACAGCCAATGCGCCGCTCGCTTTCATCGATCAGTACATCGGGAATCTGCGCCGGTATCGCACAATCGCGATCGATGTCGGCGACCAGGACCGCTTACGCGTCGATACCGAGAAGCTGCACGATGCTCTCGACAAGTACGGCATTGCGAACACATTTGAAGTCTATTCTGGCACGCATACGAGCAGAGTCGCCGATCGTTTTCAGAACCATGTAATGCCCTTCTTTAACAAAAATCTATGTTTTCAAGCAGGTTGCAAATAACAGTTTCACATTTCCGGGAGAATAGATGAACCATTGTGGGAAGTTCATACTAGCCGTCTCAACCGCCTGCATCATTGTTCTTATCTGCACTTCGATAGCGCAAGACAATTCCAAGCTTCCGTACATGAATCCAAAGCTTTCGCCCGAAGAGCGCTCGGCGGATCTAGTTCACCGCATGACGCTCGAGGAGAAAGCGTCGCAGCTCGTCAATCAGGCGCGCGCGATTCCGAGTCTCAATGTTCCGGCATACGACTGGTGGAGTGAGGCCTTGCATGGCGTCTCGGTGAACGGCACCACAGAATTTCCCGAGCCGATCGGACTTGCGGCGACATTCGACGTGTCCCGTATTCATGAGATGGCGACCACGATTGCCACCGAGGGCCGGATCAAACACGCTCAAGACGAACGCGCCGGTCATTCGAACATCTTTGAGGGGCTCGACTTTTGGGCGCCAAACGTCAACATCTTTCGCGATCCGCGCTGGGGCCGCGGACAGGAGACCTACGGCGAAGATCCGTTCCTGAGCGCGCGTATGGCGGTGGCTTTTGTCACTGGGATGCAGGGGGATGATCCTCATTATTACCGCGTGATCTCCACGCCTAAGCATTTCGCCGTGCACAGCGGCCCCGAGCCTACACGCCATTTCGCGGACGTTGATGTCAGCAAGCACGACCAGGAAGACACTTATCTTCCTGCCTTCCGCGCTGCCGTCGTCGAGGGGCACGCGGGATCAGTGATGTGCGCCTACAACGCGATCAACGGCGAGCCTGCATGTGCTAGTCAGTTTTTGCTGCAACACATACTGCGTGGCGCCTGGAAGTTCCAAGGCTACGTCGTTTCCGACTGCGAAGCCGTGCGCAACATCTTCCGCGATCATCACTATCGTCCAACGCAGGCCCAGGCCTCCGCGATCTCGCTGCTACGTGGCATGGATAACGAGTGTATCGATTTCACCACCAAGGTGACGGACGACCATGACTACAAGCCATATATCGAAGCGGTGCAGCAGGGATATCTCTCCGAGAGCGCAGTGGACACCGCACTCATCCGCCTGTTCACCGCACGCATGCGCCTCGGCATGTTCGATCCTCCATCGATGGTGCCTTACAGCAAGATCGATGACAAAGAACTCGACAGTGCCGCACACCGCGAACTCGCGCTGCGTATGGCAAACGAATCGATGGTGCTCCTGAAGAATGACGGCGTGCTGCCGCTCAAGTTTGCGAGGCGCATCGCGGTGCTTGGACCGCTCGCAGAGCAGACTGCTGTTTTGCTTGGCAACTACAACGGAACGCCGACGCATACAGTGAGCGTTCTGGAAGGAATGAAGGCTGAGTTTCCGAACGCGACCATCACCTACGTTCCAGGAACGCAGTTTCTTTCCGATCGCGGAAATCCGGTGCCAGCGTCGCTGCTAACCACACCTGACGGCAAGCCGGGTGTGAAAGCCGAATACAGTTCGCGCGCCGACCGTGGTGCGAAAGCTAGTGCGATCACCTCCCGGGTCGAATCCAACATTGATTTGAATGAAAGCAATGTTCCACAACAGGCCAAGGCAAGTCCCGGACTTTCTGTTGAGTGGTCCGGGTTCCTCACGCCTAACGCAACCGGCGATTATCTGGTTGGAATCAAAGCCGATGGTTTTTCCCGTGTGTCTGTCGATGATAAGCCAGTAACCCGCTCGTCGGGCAACAGGTCGAGTCTCGGGCCGGTTCATCTGGAGAAAGGACAGCCCGTAAAGCTCGATGTGACTTGTGGCCATTTCGGGAATGGCAAGATCGAAGCGCAACTCATCTGGGCTACGGTGAACAATGCGCCTGACCCCGCGGCTGTTACTGCTGCCAGGAACGCAGACGTTGTTGTCGCAGTGGTCGGAATCACGAGTCGCCTTGAAGGCGAGGAGATGCCTGTTGACCAGCCAGGATTTCTCGGCGGAGATCGCACCAGCCTCGACTTGCCCAAACCAGAAGAGGACTTGGTGCAGGCTGTGGCTGCAACCGGCAAGCCTCTTGTAGTCGTGCTCATGAACGGCAGCGCTTTGGGTGTGAACTGGGAAAAGGCGCACGCCAACGCGATCGTCGAAGCATGGTATTCGGGCGAAGAGGGCGGTGCGGCGATTGCCGAGACCCTGAGCGGCAAGAACAATCCTGCCGGACGCCTTCCTGTCACGTTTTATAAAGATATCCACCAGCTCCCCCACTTCGAGGACTACTCGATGAAGGGTCGCACGTATCGCTACTTCCAGGGCGAACCGCTCTGGCCTTTCGGATACGGACTCAGTTACACCACATTCAATTATAGCGGTCTCAAGCTGCCCGAAACGGGAATTAATGCAGGCGATCCGCTGAACGCGTCTGTTACAGTTACCAATACGGGAAAGGTCGCTGGAGATGAAGTAGTCCAGCTCTATCTCAAGTTCCCGGATGTTGCAGGCGCGCCCATTCGAGCCCTCCGCGGATTCCAGCGTATCCATCTCGAGCCTGGCGCCAACGAGAAGGTTGAGTTTCACCTGAACCCGCGCGACCTGAGCATGGTTACCGATTCGGGAGACATCAGCGTCCCGCAAGGCAAGTACACCGTCTCGATCGGCGGCGGACAACCCGGAGCCGGCGTTGGCTCTGTTGAGGGAAATTTCGAGGTCAAGGGGCAGATTGTATTGCCGGAATAGTAGAGAGCTACATCACTGCTGAACTGAGACTACCGTGCAGCGGTGCCGGTAACGTGAGCGGAATTTAGAACTATCGGGAGATGAACAAAATGAAGGCGGTTGGGATGTCAATAGTTTTGTTCGCCAGCATTTGTTGGGCACAGCAGTCCCGAGATTTTCATTCCGCTTCAACTAATGTGTGGGGAGAGGAATACCTCAAAATCGCGCGCCTTGCCCTCGCAAACAGCACGCAAGGGTGCGGAGGATGAGCAGGTCCAGCGTGCCCTGCGGAAGATCAATGGGTCGAGATGGCATCACGCTCCCTTTTTGCTTCTACAAGAAGGTATACGAGCACGTGTAGAAGCGCAAAGGGACTGCCCACCGCATTAAACTTCGACCGCTTATACAACGGATTATGCTGTCAAACCGTGACTTTGGGTGGATGACGGGTTACACGGAAACTAACTAGCATCTCGTAAGTGCGTATCGCCGATCATCCGCAATCATTCCCCAGAGCACCTGCTGCCCGATGTGGGACCAGAGTTACCGGTGCGGGACCACTGTCATCGCAAAGATTTCACGTTCCGTCTCGTCTGGCCACGGGACGAGCAGAGGTGGTTCAGCTAAGTCTTCGGCGCTTTCAACATTGAACGTAGCGAGACCTTCTTTCAGTCCGACGTATGCGAACCGACCTGAAGGATCCAGAGCCATTGGGACCGAGTTGCAGGCAAAGCCACCGCTCTGCAGATGTGCAGTTCCTGCGTTCCGCAATGCAAAGACGTGCAAGAAGCACGTAGGCTGATCGCCGCGGAAACCATGCTCCAAAGCGACATATCGCTCACCGCGTTGAATAAGTTGTCCTTCGAGCACGGAGTTCGAGTTACGGTCCGCAGCGTACAACGTAACGTAATCGGAAGAATCGCCTGAGACCAGCCGCAGTTCACCGTGTATGAATCGGGTATCCGTTGGAGCGACGATAGTGTTCACGATCCATCGACTGTGATAAGCATCGAAAGTCACCTGTTCGCTATATGCTTGAAGTCCCATCGAAGACAAGCGCTTAATCGGACCGAGGCTGTCATCGTCGCCCATTGTGATCTGATACAAGTCGTGGTTGAGCAGGAACAAACGCTCGCCGTCCGGAGCCACAGTAAGATGTTCTCCCCAAATTCCCCAATCGGGCAGCGGCAGCAGCGGTCCTCGCACAGCAACGATCTCGCCGAGAGTCGAGTCGTAATGCAGGATCGTAAGCCCATCCCAGTTAGTCACAATTACGCGCCGACTTGGTCCGTCCACCGCCATGCCGTACACTTTCAGATCGGTAGCGGAGAGGGAAGAAAACCAGGAGCTGCTGCTTGCCGGGAAAAACAGCAACGCTTGGTGGCTGGCAAGGAACGGCTCATTTGGGTTGTCGGGATAGCCTCCGCCTGCGAAAAGGTTTCCCTCCGCATCCACGTCCATCTCGAACGAGAGAAATTGTTTGCCCGCTGCGTCTTGAAGCTTTGCAGAGGACATGCGACGCGGCTTTTGAGGCTTAGTCAAGTCGAAAGCAAAGAGCTCACTGTTTTGAAAGCATGATCCGCACCTTTCATGGGTTGACACTACGAGCGCAAAACCGGAGTTTGTTTTAGCAGATTGTTCCGTCACCAGAGAGTCCACACCACGACACCCCGACAGCAGTAGCGTGAACAAGCCAAACCACACGATACCGGATCTTCTCAAAACCAACTCCCGCCGGAATATCCGCTTACTACGAACGATGAGAGATGCTGATTCTGAGATGCTCCGCCTCGTCGGAATCAAGGAATAAGGATTAGCAAAACTAATCGTTCCAGATGACTGGCAAACCTTCCGTTGTGCATTTTAGGGAAGAGTGGCCGACCACACGGATGTCAGGAATTGCAGTCTTGAACTTTCAAGGACCTTATTACCGCATTAGCGCCGCGAGTCCGGTGGCACCAGCGTTGTTCGCACGATAGTAGACCGCAAGCTGGCCATACTGCTAGCCGCTGTGCTCGATGGCGAACATCCAGATGGCGGAGTTATGGGCCAGTCGGTTCCCGAAGAATTTCATGGAAGAGTAGCCCTTCAACCCCGCTAATAGCGAGCTGGCTATCCAGAAACTGGAACCCTTTGATCGATAACGTCCGGATTGCCCGTTACTCGCCCAACATCGGGAGGTTTTCCAACAAGCTGGATTGCTCATTGCCCAGTCGTCCGATCAGCGATTCGCGAACCCCGTCCTACTCTAGCTTGACAGATGAAAATCTCAGGCTCAAAATTCGTCTACCTCTGAAAAGTCCAACCCGAAGAAGTTCCCGCTGGATGAGGCAGGCCTGTTAGGTTTCTCGGCACGAGCAACTCTCTGTGCATACCGGAATGTAGTCTGAACCAGGTGCATTGTAATGGCGCACGGCTCACATCGATCAGGCTCGATGTTGTTAGCATGGGTGCTCGTTCTTTGCGTGCTTTCCGTTGTCTGCTCAGCAGTGTCACCCGCAGACGTGGTGCAGCCCGACTTTGCTTCCCTTCAAAAACATTCTTGGCAATGCCATATTCAGTCGCGTACACCTCGACACGTGCGAGGACCCAGCTTTGACCTTTCAATACTTCCCTCAGATGCAGAGAACTGGTATCTGAACGCCGCTGAGAAACATATCTCAAGCTTTCAACCCAGAATCCCAGTTAAGGACATCGCTACTGACGACGCTCGCGCTCCTCCCCGCCTCTTGGCACAGCGAGTCTGAATTTACGCGAACCGCCGTGAGCGAAGTTCAGTTGCTCGCGCAGGAAGCGCTCATTGTCGCCTCTAATCCCCAATCGGGAATTGTGCTTACCGTTTCCCGGGCAAGTATTTTCTCGGCACCTATCAAAAACATTCATCACGTTGTCAGAGCTGCCCTAGAGCTGTCGTCTCGGACTCAAATCAAAATCTCCAAAGTTCTCGAAAGGAGAACACCATGACCCAAGCGATTGCTACACAACGAAGCAGCGAACAAACGGCTGACAAAAATGCGATTCGTCCGTTTCCGAAAGTGAGTTTTCCAGAAACGGAACTCACCGAATTGCGCAGACGCATTAACAATACAAAGTGGCCGGAACGCGAGACGGTCACAGATGCAACTCAAGGCGTACAACTCGCGACGACTCAAGCGCTCGCGCGCTATTGGGGCACAGACTACGATTGGCGAAAGTGTGAGGCAAGACTGAACGCCTTGCCGCAATTCATCACTGAAATCGATGGGCTGGACATCCATTTCATTCACGTTCGTTCGAAACATGCAAATGCGTTGCCTCTCATCGTTACGCACGGCTGGCCCGGTTCGGTCGTAGAGCAGCTGAAGATTATCGATCCACTTACCAACCCCACGGCGCATAGCGCGAGTGCGTCAGACGCTTTCGATGTAGTGGTTCCATCGATTCCAGGCTACGGATACTCTGGCAAGCCGACCACTACCGGTTGGGGTCCCGATCGCATAGCACGCGCCTGGGCCACGCTCATGAAGCGACTCGGATACACGAATTTTGTGGCGCAAGGGAGCGACTGGGGGGCGGTTATCACCGACCTAATGGGCGTGCAGGCGCCTCCGGAGTTGCTCGGTATCCACACCAACATGCCTGGCATCTTTCCAAACGACATTGACCAAGCGGCTTTTTCCGGAAAGCCGGCACCATCGGGTCTCTCAGCCGACGAGAAGGTTGCCTACGAGCGTTTGCACTTCGTATATCAAAAGGGAATCGCTTACGGGTTCCAAATGGGTCTGCGTCCTCAGACGCTTTACGGAATCGCAGATTCCCCTGTCGGCCTTGCGGCTTATTTCCTTGATCACGACGAGCGCAGCTACGCGCTGATCTCGCGCGTGTTCGCCGGAGAGATCGAAGGCCTGACTCGCGATGACATTCTGGACAACATCACGATCACCTGGTTGACGAACACTGCGCTTTCTGGCGCCCGTCTCTATTGGGAGTACTTTGGCAAAGGGTATTTCAATGTCAAAGGCGTCTCCATTCCTGTTGCTGTGAGTGTCTTCCCTGACGAACGCTATCCTGCTCCACGAACCTGGACGGAGAAAGCGTATCCGAAGCTTATCCATTACAACCGGCTCCCGAAGGGCGGACACTTTGCCGCATGGGAGCAGCCGCAACTGTTTTCAGAAGAGATTCGCACGGGCTTCCGTTCGGTGTGGTCAGCCGCAGTGAACTCAGCAGCGTAGCGTGCTGTCAACTCTCTGGCCTAGTAAGAAGCCCCATTGTCTCGAAAACCGAGAAGGGAAAGTGAACCGCAGTTCAAAAGGAGAAAAAACATGACTCAAACCGGTGCTACACGACAAACCAGCAAACAGGCAACCGACAAAAATGGGATTCGCCCGTTTCATGTGAATTTTCCGGAAGCGGAACTGACCGAATTGCGCAGGCGCATCAACGCAACCAGGTACCCGGAACGGGAAACGGTCACGGATCAATTCCAAGGCGTGCAACTCGCCTTCATTCAAGCGCTCGCGCGGTATTGGGCGACCGATTACAACCTGGCGGAGGTGCGAGGCGCAACTGAACTCTCATCCCCAATTCATCACCTGGTAAAGGAACGCCATCTGCTCGCATGCCCGCTGCTCCTCAGCCGAGCCGGCGGCGGTCCGCCGGACTGAAGTGTTCAGTCCCAACCCGGCGTGGTGGGCTTGCCTGAAAACCCGTAGCCGGCCATCGACGGGATCACCACGTGGAAGGCGTCCGACGCGCTGGCGCCGTGAGCCGTAGGATTGGTCAACGGATCGATGATCTTCAGCTGCTCAATGGGCGAGCCAGGCCAGCCGTGGGTGACGATGAGCGGCATGGCATCTTCATGTCTCGACCGGACGTGAATGCTCACATCAGATCTGATCTCCAAGAGCGTCGAGCCCCGGCAGCACCGAAGTGTTTTCCTGCTGCACCGCCTGAAGAGCTTGCGGATTGAGTCCCAGGACCTTCAAGACAGTGGGCGCCACCTGCGTATTGCTGACGTGATTGGAAATTATCTGCGACCCGAGCGCCGGGTTTGAGACCACCAGCGAGACATGCCTGTCAGTCTCGTGGAAGCCGCCGTGCTCCACCAGCTTTGCCGGATGAGAAGAATAGATCACGCCCAAGGTCGACTCCACGATTACATCTGGGCGGCGGTTGGCGATCATGTTTCCGCCTAACAGCGCATCCAGGTCCTTGCCCACATATACCGTCCCGCCGCCTACCATGTCGATGTTGGCGCGTAGGACTGCCGCAACCTTCTTGGCCTTAGAGTGGTCAGTGAGCCAGATGATGGCTTCATCATCATCGGTCAAATTAGCCAGAAGATTCGGGGCCACGCGGTTGACCAAATCTGCGTAAGGACCATCATCAGTGGTGCGCTTGAGCTGGGGATCCACGGGCGAGTTGCCGTGCTTCGAGGCAAGGACGAATACAGTGGAAGCTGTGAGATGCCGAGCATCCAGCTCGGAGAGCATCCGCCCAAGCTCCTGATCGACGAAGTCGTAGGCATCAGCAAGTTTGGATGTCGGCGTGCCCGCTCCATCTGCGTATCCGTAATTCTTCTGAGCGACATTCGGGATCTGGAAGTTCATGCCGAAGATCGCCGGAACTCCGATATGCTGAGTGCGATCATGATTGAAGCCGTCAATCCAGTTCAAGACTGCCTGCACCTTCATATCATCGTTAATCTCGAGCACTGACGGGTTGGTATCGGAATCGAATGCCGATGACTCAGTGAGGTAGAGATCGGTAGCCGGCGGACCGCTCGGGCCGTTGTAGATTTCGTAAGTTGGATGCTTGTCGGCATACGCCGTTACCAAATTGGCGGCAGCGGCGATGTTGAAGATGGTGTTCACCTTTAGATATTGGTGCGGAAACACCGGTGTGCATCCCTGGCTCCGATCAAGAGGCAGTAGTGTGGGATCTATGCTCGGGGTCCAACTATCGCCATTGCCGGTATTCACGCTTTCGTCGTACAGCACCTGTGTACCGACGGTGGCGCAGTTCGAGCCAGGAGGCGAGAGGGTATCGTCCCACGAATTGTCATACACGATGCCGGTCGAGATTGGCGTTCCGCCAGTAGTCAACGCGAGGGCACCAGGGAACGAATCCGATGGGCCTGTAGTGTAGGCATTCGCGTATGTGACACCTGTATTCACGAGGCGAGCCAGCGCCGAAGTCGGATGTCCCGCGACATAGCGAGTGAGGTCGAAATCATGAAAGCCGTCGAGGCTGATGAGGATCACGTGCCGAATTCGTGAGTGCTGCCCAGCGTCGCCAGCGAGCGCAGCCGACGGCATGAGTAGGATGGATGACAGCATCAGCACATTGAACAGGACTAAATGTGAAGCTCCTGAAAAGCCCCTCCGCGGATTCGCAGAAAACATGTGACCTCCTCATTTCTGAACAGAAATGTTGTGTCAAAAATGGCCAAAATTGTACACCTGTTCAGGATCCGAGTGGAAGATTTGACCCAGTGATGGCACGTTTACAGGCACCGAGAGTATGACGACGCGGCGAACTGGGCACTCTGCGACGGTGCTTCAAAACGATACGGTTCTGATATCGGGCGGTGAGCAGGCCAATGGATTCATTCCCGTTTACTTGCGCTCCGCAAGAGCTTTTTACGCCCTAGACGACGAAGAGTGTCCTGCAGACGAAGAGCCTTAAAGAGAGTAAGACAGAGTCAATTTAGCGGGCAAGGATAGGTGACGTATGCATCGCACATTTCTTTTGCCTCTGATTTCAGAACTGAAGAGCTGCGGTAATGTACACCACACGACCGTAAGCTCGTTCCTTGATGTAGACTTTGCCGCAATCCCATCTTGAAGTGATCTGAACCTTCAGCTAAGGAGAGAGAAATGAGGCTTCGCTCCTACATCTTGCTTTCTCCGCCATTCCTCATTTTGCCAACAATTGATCCGCAAAATTCTGTTGCCGCGAGCGCTCACGGAAGTCCTCCGCAGGCCCAAATCACCATTCTTTACGACGCCTTTGGCCGGAATTCGCGAATGCAAAAGGATTGGGGCTACGCAGCCTTTGTTGAATATGGCGGTAAACGATTCTTGTTCAATACGGGAAACAACCCCAGAATTCTGGCTGAAAATGCAAAGGCGAAAGGAGTCGATCTAACAAAACTGGATTTTGTTGTGATGTCCCACCGCCATGGCGACCATATGGGCGGATTGAGATATCTCTTAAGCGTGGGCCCCACCGGATTCAGCGCTCCCGCACTGCAGGAGAGGATCAAATAAAAACCGGACTACACGACTAACCAATCTCCGAGATTAATGCTCCAGATCAAAACATGTGGTGGCTTCCTCTTTAGAACCCCTGATGCACCGCTGGAATCCGCTGCTACAATGCAGCGCGTGATCGCAGATCCTACGAAGGGCACTCCCGGCAAAACCCCGCTTGCCGTCTTTGCCTGAAGCAACCAAGCGAGATTTATTGACCGTCGTTGCCATAGCCGTTGCTGCCGCAGCGATTGCGGACTTTATCCATAGGAGCGGGATTTTTTTGGTCGCGATAGCGCTTAGCTACCGAGTGGTCGGCTATTCGGAAGTTGGGATTCCCGAATTAGTATCCTCCGGATAGCCCGTCATCCGGCAAATAAGCGGATTGGCGGTCAGGAGCCTTATCACGTTCGACAAAACGACTCCCAGGCACCAATCCCGCTGTGGGGCAAGAATTGCGACGAACTATAAGAGAGCAACAATCGCGACCAATGAATTGCACCGCGATGATCATTGGATGAGACTGCGTACAACGTAGAATCGAGGTACGCATTTTGCCAGTCACTCGGCCCAAAGCTGTTGACACCTTCCGATCCGGCGGCCAAAATCTTCAGGCTGCATGTCTCTACGATCAGAAATAAAACGGTTATGCATGCGGACCTCGGGTCTTTTAGGTTCGCCGCAGAGCACAATGCTTTTCATATCGGCGCTTGCGGTTTTCGCGTCGCTAACTACTGCTGCCCCCTCGAGCGCCGAGGCCAAGCAGCGCGGCGAAATCTGGATCGGAACCTGGGCGACCGCCCCGCAACCCTTTATGCCTGGTGCGCTCCAGAACTTCCGAAGCCAGACGCTGCGCCTCATCGTGCATACGAGCGCTGGAGGCGTGAAAGCCCGGATCAAGATTTCCAATATTTATGGCGACCAGCCATTGCTGGTCGGCGCAGCGCACATTGCGCGACGCACGACCAGGGCGGACATCGATTCCACTTCCGACCGAACTCTGAAATTCGGCGGACAGACGTCTACCACAATTCCTGCGCGATCCACGGTAGTGAGCGATCCCGTGGATTTGCAGGTACCTCCGTTGTCTGACTTGGCGGTCAGCCTCTTTCTTCCCAAGGCGGCGGAAGCGACGACCTCACACATTCTGGCCATGCAGACCAGCTACGTCTCTCCCGAGACGGGCGACTCCGGCGCGGCTGTGAAA
>QIBC01000274.1 GCA_003225215.1 Acidobacteriota bacterium | reverse complement strand
CACGATGGCAAGGCCTAAACCGGTTCCTCCGGATTCGCGAGAGCGTGCCTTGTCCACCCGATAAAAACGCTGAAACAGCCGCGGCAGATGCTCGGAGGCGATGCCAGGCCCCGTGTCGCGAACGAAGAACTCAACGTCGTTATCGCGTTGCCGGGTGCCGATCACGATGGGCGTTCCAGGCGGGCAATATTTCACCGCGTTTGAGATCAAGTTGGAAAAAACCTGGTGGACGGCCTCCGGATCGGCCTTCACCGTGGCGTCCTCACTCAACTCAATCGACAACTCACTTCCTTGCAGGTGAGCCATTTCAGCGAAGTACTGCTGAGCCTCGCGGATGAGTTGCGACGCGGCGATCTCCTGCATGCGAAAGCGCTGCTCGCCTGACTCTACGCGTGCCAGCGTGAGCAGATCTTCCGTGAGGCGCGACATGCGGGCCGCGTTCTTGCGAATAATCTCGAGAAATTCCCGAGTAGCGTTATCGCTCGTGCTCAGGTCGAGCAGAGTCTCTGCATATCCCTGAATGGACGTAAGAGGCGTCCGCAATTCATGGGATACGTTGGCGATGAAGCCCCGTCGCGTCTTCTCCACGCGCTCTACTTCAGTAAGGTCATGCAGCAGCACGACGGCGCTGCCTGCGAACATTGGAGCAACTGTTGCTTCGTAAGTTCTGCCGGGAAGAACGTGTGCGCGAGTGGTGTGAATTTGTCGGGTTTGAATGGTCTCATGTACCGCCAGTAGCAGATCAGGTTCGCGGATGGTTTCCAGCAATGCAGCGTGCAAGCGCACGCGATTGGGCATAAGACGATTCATGGCGCCATTTACCCAGTCCACGCGCTCCTCGCGGTTCACCGCGATCACCGGCGCCTGCATGCTGTTCAGCACGGCTTCTAATTGCTGGCGGCTCGACTCAAGTTCAGTAAAACTCTGTTCCAGACGCTCTGCCGTAGTATTCAGCGCCATGGCAACGCGCGCGATCTCGTCTGCGCTATCAACCTCAATACGGGCAGAGAGATTGCCGGCCGCAACGCGTTCAGCGAAACTCACGATACGCTGCAAGCGACGAGAGATCAGGACTGCAGCAGCAGCGGCAAGAACTACGGCGATGACTAGAGCCAGAAGAGAGCCGCGGATGAGCGATCTCTGAATTCTTGCCGAACTCTCCTTGATCGCGGCTAATGGATAAGCAAGACGAACTGCGCCGTTCTTAATCGGGGCCGCGGTGTACAGGAAATCGATGCCCAAAGTCTTGCTTGTGCGGCTCGCCTCACCTTCTGCGCCGTTCAGCGCAGCCACGAACTCAGAACGTTGCGCATGATTTTCCATGATCTCCGGATCAGCTTCGGAGTCCGCGAGCACTCTCCCATCTCGGTCGATGATGGTGGCACGCGCGCCGGTGGCTTCGCTTACCCGCTTCACCACATCTTGTAAAGGGTGCGTCGTGTCGTTCTCGACGCTATAGGCGAATAGCCGGGTCTGTTGCTGAAGAGATTTCTCGAGCTGCGAAGTGAGTGATTTTTCCCACTCCCTGCCGATCTCAACGTTGAGGACAAATGTCCCGGCGAGAATGACGGCAAGGAAGGCTCCCAGTAGCTTGAGGAAGACACTACTTTTCACTTCGGCGCCTCGAAGCGGTATCCCACTCCGCGAAGCGTGCGGAGAAAGCGGGGATTCTCAGGGTCCTGTTCGATTTTCTCGCGAATCCGGCGCACGTACACGTCCACGGAGCGAAGGGTTACGTAGCTGGTATCGCGCCATACCGCGTCGAGCAGTTGTTCGCGTGTGAACACTCGTCCGGGACGGGACGCCAAGTACTCGAGCAGACGGAATTCGGTTGCAGTGGTGGTGACCGCCTTGCCCTGAACCTCCACGCTCATAGCTCCAGAATCGATCTCAAGATCTCCCATCTGAATTTTCTGCTGCGTTAATGGAGGCTCAAACCTCCGCAGCACTGCCTTTACGCGCGCCACCAATTCGCGCGGACTGAACGGCTTTGTAATGTAGTCATCCGCTCCCAAATCGAAACCAGCCAGTCGATCGGCCTCTTCGGTCTTTGCGGTAAGAAAGATTACCGGAATGGGAGCAAGCTCACTGGTGGCGCGAATCTGGCGGCAGAGTTCCATTCCATCCTCGCCGGGAATCATGATGTCGAGAAGGAAGGCGGACGGATGCTGGCGCGTCGCATCGGCGATTACGCCTTTCGAATTCGGGAAAACACGCGTTGCGATTCCGGCGCCTTCGAGATGATGCTTCACCAGACGCGAGATATCGGGATCGTCTTCGACCACAAAGATCGTGCGTTTCACACGCGTATTCTAGCCGGACCCGACTTGATCCATGTGCGCGGCGTGCGCATTTTCGCGAGATGTTCATGTTAATACTGTGTTAATTTTGTCGCCCGGCAGCAGTGCATTGCCGCAACTTAAGCCCTTTGTTTTGTAAGTCGGCAGTTGTTGGACCTTGGCGTAAAACCGCGTTCTTGAGCCTGCGACTGTGTTGTCTTCGGTAGAATGAACCCGCGTCGCCAAACGAAACAGTCGCAAACCGAGCAACAAAAGGACTGAGGCCCTTTTATGACCCAGAATAACCCCGTTCATTGCTGCGAATGCGCCAAGATTGACGCGAAGACGTCAGGCTGCAGTCATCGCGCGCGCTACTCGGTAGATGTGCAAGTGGTTCACGACAGTTTGAAGGATGTTCATCTCTGCGCCGATCATCTCGCGATCCTCTGGTCGGAGTTGAGAAATCCTGTGGTGCATTCTCCAATTACCGTGAAGGGCTTTGCGCGAATGCACGCGCAGTAGCGGCTCTTCTCATTTTTCAATCCCGAATTTCATCCCGAAGTACGGTAGGCCTCCTGCTTGGAGGTCTTTCATTTTGGCGCTGATTATTGTTGCGCCACCCTCCTGCCGTCATGACTCGTCCTATGGGTCAGCTAAGGGAAAGTTGTAGGCAGTACTCGCTCACAAATCGTCCCGTCCCGCCTTAACTAGTCGCAGAGTTTTCACACAATGTTCAAACCGCCGTAATACGGCGTTTATTGCGCAGTCACACCGATTCGGTAGCGTGACCTTTTGCCGTCGATGGAGACTCGATGAGTGCTGATGTAAGCGTAGTGACGAAAACTGAGAGGCGTGCCGTGCCCGCGAGAACAGCCGTAAAGCCTGGCGTCATTTTCGTGCTGGAGGATGATCCGGATATCCTCCGGCTCATTCAACATCATTTGAAGCTGGCCAACTTCGAAGTAGTCGGCTTCGGTTCCTCTGCCGGCATGCTCGAGCAGGCCGCGCGAACCCAGCCCCTTCTCTTTATCCTCGACATCATGCTGCCGGGAGAAAGTGGCCTGGACGTCTGTCGACGCGTTCGGCAGAGCCATAAGCTCGAGATGACACCGGTGATGTTCCTCACCGCCAAGGGCGAAGAGTCAGATCGAGTCGCGGGCCTTGAACTCGGCGCCGACGATTACGTCGTTAAGCCGTTTAGCCCGAGAGAACTTGTGGCTCGCATTCGTGCGGTCCTGCGACGAACTCAGCGGCCGGAGAAGCCTGCCGTCATCAAGGTTGGGGCGCTTGAGATTAACGGCGAAGCGATGAGCATCTCTGTGAACGGACAGCTCGTGAGCACCACGCCAACTGAGTATCGACTCCTCGAATACCTCGCCTCCCACGTGGGACGCGTCTTTACCCGGGATCAATTACTCGACGCGGTCTGGAGAGACTCTCACTTCGTCACACTGCGGTCCATCGATGTATTTGTGCGCCGCCTTCGCGAGAAAATCGAACCCGATCCCGAACGTCCGGTTTACCTAAAAACGGTCCGTGGCGTGGGTTACCGCTTTGACAGGAGCGCCGATACCGCGGCATAACCACCGACCATCTCCTGCAGCTATCGTTTTATTCATTGGAATCGAGCGTGTGCCACTAAAGTGGTATTCGCCTATCCAGTCATTCAGCTTTAATCTCCGCCATCCCTCAAGACATGAATGAAAACTCCAGATTTAGCGGGAGTTTTTGCGCCAACCCCCGTAAAATCATGGAGGTAACAGCTTCACACCTTTCGAGGGTTACTTAACATTCCTTTACATTTCAGCTCCGATGTGGCATTTTTGGACACCTCCAGAACGATGATTCAGGTAGCTTTCAACTCCGATGTGGCATTTTGGGAAATATGTGGAAGCATGATTGGGCCCATCAGAGCGAAAAAACGCCGCAGCCAGCTTCGCTCCACCGCGCCTTTCATAGGATTGTCTAGGATTGAGACCTGTTCGTCCCTGGGAGACCCGGCATAACCTATGTGTGGAATCGCAGGATTCACTCACGTCGCCAGGCGCCTTCCTGAAAGAGTTCTGAATTCGGCGCTTCGGTCAATCGTTCACCGTGGTCCGGACCACCAGGGATGCTTCGAATCTGAACAGGTGTCGCTGGGAGCGACGCGCTTACGAATCCTCGACCTGAACGGCGGTGACCAGCCGTTGAGAAGTGCTGATGGCAATGTGACTCTCGTCTTCAACGGCGAGATCTTCAATCAGCAGGAGCTGCGTTCCGAGCTTCAGCGATCCGGCTATCGCTTCCATACGCGATGCGACACTGAAGTAGTTCTCAATGCCTTCCTTCATTGGGGTGACGGCTGCTTCGAACGATTCCGCGGAATGTTCGCCATCGCTCTCTGGATCCAGTCGCAGCGCCGCCTTGTCCTGGCGCGCGACCGCATGGGCATCAAACCTCTTTATTACTGCCTGCATCAGGGAGAGCTTTTCTTTGGCTCTGAGCTGAAGTGCATCTTTGCTCATCCCCATGTGGCGCGACATGTGTGCCTCGAGGCCCTGGACGCATTCCTCAGCGTCAACTACGTGCCCGCGCCGCTCACGCTGGTAAAAGGCATCGTCAAATTAATGCCTGGCCAGATGCTCGAATGGCAGTATGGCGGAGCTCGTCTGGTGGAATTCGCT
>QIBC01000273.1 GCA_003225215.1 Acidobacteriota bacterium | reverse complement strand
GATTCGCTTTTAGAAATCAGGGCTCCCAAGCTCCCGGCAACATGAAACTGCGCAACGAATAACGTCCTAGCCTTTTAGCTGCAAAGTACTTGACACGACCATCTTCGCTGAAGCATTCTCCTTAGCATGCAGCAATGCCGAAATCCGCGCAGGCGCAGGTACGTTCCGAGCCAGGCGGGAATTGAAGAAAGTGCGCCTCAATCCCGAGATGCGCTCGATCAACTGCACTTCATTCGGCACACGATGGAGAGCGCAACCTCGTTCACGGCGGTTCCCGGCTGGGGAACCGTGGCGCTTGGCTTGACTGCAATCGCTGCGGCGCTCGTGGCTCGCAGCCTGGATTCTCGCGTGATCTGGGTCTTGCTCTGGCTTGGAGAAGCGGTGCTGGCGGGACTGATCTCCCTGGTTGCCATGGTCAAAAAGACCGGCAGTTTGGCAAAGCTTGCTACTTCGATCCCCGCGCGCAAGTGCGCCCTAAGCCTGGTACCTCCGCTGGCTGCTGGTGGCGTGCTGACGTTGATCATGATGGACCACCACTTATATGGGATTCTGCCGGGAATGTGGCTGATGCTCTACGGAGTAGCCGTGATCACGGGTGGAGCATTTTCCGTTCGTGTTGTTCCGGTAATGGGAATCTGCTTCGCGGTGTTTGGAACGATTGCCCTGGCTCTTCCTGCGAGCTGGGCCAATGGAATTATGGCCGCCGGTTTCGGCGGTTTGCATGTGCTCTTTGGCATGATTATTGCCCGGAAACACGGAGGTTAGTGAGGTTGCGTCAACCGAAGTTGAAGTCTAAATCTACTGTTCACGAGAATGTCCGCTCTGCTGCCCGCGCGATTGCAGCTCATAAAGAGGCGTCTGCCTCTGAGCTGGATCCTGTCATTCACGAGCGCATGCGCCTGGGCATAATCAGCGCGCTTGCTGTCCGTGATGCGCTTACGTTTTCAGAGCTAAAACGCCTGCTGGATGCAACGGATGGCAACCTGAGTGTCCACGCTCGCAAGCTTGAGGACGCGAACTATGTGGTCTGCACCAAGAGTTTTGAGGGTCGGGTACCACGAACCGAATACCGGATTACCGCGACCGGGCGCAAGGCTCTCGAGCGATACCTCGACCAGATGGAGCAGATCATCCACCAGACCCGCGGCAGCTGATTCCCTCAATCCCATCAGACCCCGGTATTAGCGACACGCGCAGTGCTCTGTCTCAAATCCGCCACTCTCAATTATCATTGGTGCGATCCGGTGCTGTTCTCATATGAGCGATCGGCGCAAAACCAAAACTACGCCTGCCTTGGAGCGGCGCAAGCGCAACCGACGCGCTTTTGTGCGGTGGCCGCTTGAGTTTGATGTTCGATTAACCTGGGGCACGCAGTCAGTTTATTGCCGCGGATATGCGATCGCGGAAGGTGGCCTTTCTTTGGTATGCGAAGTACCACTTCCTCGTGAAACCGAAATCGAAATTGAGTACCGCCTGCCACAGGCCGCTCCGGTAATCGTTAAAGGAATGGTCCGATATGTGGAAGGTGCGCACTTTGGGCTTGAGTTCCTGAATCTCGGATTGAAGGACCGCCTCGCACTGGTTGAGCACTGCGAGAAGCTGAATCCCGTCTAAACTCTATTCGCCAGCCCGGCCAGCAGCTCCGCTGCGGGTGCTGTTCAAGAACTTCCATCCCCTGCAAACACTGCGCCTCAGTCTCACATCCAAACGATTAGTTCTGGGAATCGCAGACAGCGACTGCAGGAGGGCGAAATGGCAGATCCTTTACAAAAGGACAATTTTCAATTTCCATCCGTGGACGAGGAGTTGGAAGAGAATCGCGGCCGAGTCATTGCCTACCAGGCTCCCCGCCAGGATCCGATTCGGAAGCGCGCAACAGTTTCCGGAACTGATACGGGCTTAGACTTCGTCAGCCCGGATCGGCAGCTGCCCGAAGGCGGGAGCCGTCGCCTGAACCGTGCTGCCGAGCAGCTAGGAGGAGCAGTCGGACGAGCGGTATCTCAGGCGCGCCGCGTTCCTGACTCCGCCCGGGAGCGGCTTCACCTGGTTCGGGACCGCGCGCAACGGGTGGGGAGCACGGCTGCAGAGCGCATCTCAAGTTCCGCCTCTTCGGTGACAGACACTGCAGAACAGCGGGCCCGCGATTTGGCAGCAACAGCTCAGGAAAAAGCACGCAATTTAATGGACCGAGCCGAGGAGAGCGCGCGAGTCGCACTCGATGAAGTGGACCACCTGAGCAGGAAGGCCGCCGAGCGGGCCACCCGGCTCAAACAAGAAGTTGAGGACCGTTCCCGCGAATTGCGTATGAACGTCCGTTTGCGCGCAGAAGAAATGCGCCTGCGCGGCGAGCGCCTGGTCCAGGAACATCCACTGGAAGTATTGGGCTCTATTGCTGGAACTGCATTTCTGGCTGGGATTTCCTTACGAATTGTGAGGGCACACAATGCACGTCGTTACTGAAAACAACAAATCTATCGGACAAGTAGTGAGCGAACTTAAGAACGATGCACGCGACTTTGTCTCTACGCGATTGCAGATGTTGACGCAGGAAATGAATGACAAAGTGAAAGTGTGGAAGGTCGCGATTCCAATGCTTGTGGTCGCGGGGCTGCTCGGCGTAATCGCATTGCTCGTCCTCACCTTCGCGTTAGTGGCGTTTCTAGCAGGCGTATTCCAGCCGAGTCCCTACGCATGGTGCTATGGAGCGTTGATTGTGACCGCCTTCTACGTGATTGCTGCCTTCGGGCTGTTCTATCTCGGCAAACGCGAACTGACACAGACCGGGGTTGCACCCGGCCGAACCCTGCGAGTGCTCAAACAGGATCAGATTTGGATCCAGAACGAAGCGAGGTCACAGGTATGACGCAGCCAACTCTTCCAGCAGAAATTCTGGAGCAGCGTGCAGCGGAGCAAAGACGGGCGCTGCACAACGACGTTCAAGAGCTTCGATCAGCAGTGCGATCTGAAGTGCGAGAGCGCACTGATGTAAAACGAATCGTGCGGCGGCACTTTGCTCCGGTTACTGCCGTGACAGCCCTGGCAGCGCTGTCTCTTGGATATGGTCTGGTTGGTATCTTCACTCGGGATTAACGTCGCCGGAGCCGCATCTGGACATTAGGAACGCGGCTCCCGACAAAGTCCTACCGATCTATTTTTGGAGACCTCTAGCCCACGCTGGCGATCCTTATCCAGATGGCCATTGATCACCGCAATCGTGCGACTAGTTGTCGGATCATGTAACTCACAGTGGGCCGCCGGAATCACCATGCGTGGTTCCGGTGCAGAAAGCCACTTGCTTGCCAGAAGCCCTGAACCCCCAGTCATAGATCATTTGGCCACCCTTGTTGAGTCGCTGCTGCACTTTGCCGTCGTTATAGATCACTAGAAGAATGGGGATGGGGTAGGGGAAGTGCAACAGTTGTCGTAGAGGACCGTCCATCCAACTCGACCGGGACTCTTCCACAAGGCAAAACATCAAGTGACCGGTCCTATAATGAGTCTACGTCATGCCCAAAGTAGTTCATGCCGCGTGCTCGCACGATTGCCCAGATTCCTGTGGCGTGCTAATCACCGTTGACGATCTGGGCCGTGCGACGCGTCTGCGTGGGGATCCAAATCACCCAATTACGCGCGGATTTCTTTGCGCCAAAGTGGCGAAGTATCTGGACCGGGTTTACTCGCCCGACCGCGTGCTGCATCCGCTGCAACGCATCGCTCCGAAAGGACGCGGTGTGCGCACCGC
Source organism: Acidobacteriota bacterium (assembly GCA_003225215.1). GTDB lineage: Bacteria > Acidobacteriota > Terriglobia > Terriglobales > Acidobacteriaceae > Gp1-AA112. The sequence goes on along the minus strand of QIBC01000273.1, from coordinate 1,492 downwards.
CAAAGACGTAATCGAGATTTTCAAACGAATTTCCTGGGATGAAGCTTACAGCGAAATATCCCGGCGATTCCGGCAGATTAGCGACGAGTTTGGTCCAGAGGCTATTCTTCCGTATTCCTTTGCCGGCACCCTCGGCACCCTCGGCTACGGGTCGATGGATCGCCGCTTCTTTCATCGCCTCGGCGCCTCCCAACTTGACCGCACTATCTGCTCGACCACCGGCGGCGAAGCCCTGGTCTCGGTTCTGGGACGCAAGCTGGGTACCGATACGGAACTTTTTCCGCGCGCCAAGTACATCATCGCCTGGGGCGCAAACATTCACGGCACCAATGTGCACTTGTGGCCCTTCATCGAAGAAGCACGGCGCAAAGGGGCCAAGCTGGTCGTAATCGATCCGTACAAGACGCGTACAGCTCAGTGCGCGGATTGGTACCTGCCCATCAACCCGGGCACCGATACCGCGCTGGCGCTGGGCATGATGCACGTGATCATTGCCGAGCGCCTCTGCGACGCCGACTACATAAGCAAGTATGTCAGAGGGTTTGACCAGCTTGCGGAGCGCGTGCGCGAGTATTCTCCGTCCCGCGTCGCTGCATGGACAGGCATTGCGGCGGAAGACGTAGTGAAACTCGCACGGGAATATGCGACGACTAGTCCTGCGGTGATACGCGTGAACTACGGCGTGCAGCGCAGTCAGAATGGTGGAACGAACGTCCGTACGATTACTATGCTGCCCTGCATCATTGGAGCATGGAAGCACGCAGGTGGCGGCATTCAGCTCTCCTGCAGCGGAGCCTTCAAGCTGAACAAAGAATTCCTCGAGCGGCCAGACTTGATGAAAACGAGCCCGCTCGGAAGACCGGCACGCGTAGTGAATATGTCCGAATTGGGACGTGCGCTTACTGCGCTGGACGATCCACCGGTCAAAGCCGTTTTTGTTTACAACTCCAACCCGGCCGCGATTGCACCTAATTACAACGACGTTGTGCGCGGCTTTCTGCGGCCCGATCTATTCACAGTTGTGCACGACCAGTTCTTCACCGACTCCACCGACTACGCCGACATCGTCCTGCCAGCGACAACCTTCTTCGAGCAGAAGGATATTCAGCCGGCTTATGGTCACTACTACCTGCAAATGTCGGAGCAGGCGATTGCGCCTGTAGGGGAATCTAAGTCCAACGTCGAGATGTTTAGCCAGCTCGCGCAACGGATGGGCTTCACTGAGCCATGCTTCCGTGAGTCGGTAGACGAGATGATCGATGGCGCTCTGAATAGTGCGGACCCGTGGTTGAAGGGAATCACTCGTGCTCGGCTGGAGAGCGAGGGTCATGTACGCCTCAACTTCGGCAGCGATCACTTTCTGCCGTTTGCCGATGGTGGATTCCCGACTGCCGATGGCAAAGCCAGAATCCTGAACGAAGATCTAGTGAAACTGGGCTTGGATCCGGTGGCCAGATTCGAGCCTCCTGCGGAATCACGTCATTCCGAAAAC
>QIBC01000272.1 GCA_003225215.1 Acidobacteriota bacterium | reverse complement strand
TTGATCTTCTCTGCTGTGCGTTCGGCGGCGTCGAGGAGAAAGCGTCCCGAGATGCGGCGATACTCCTCGATCCCTCTCAGGATCTTCTGCTCATGCTTTTCTCCCATTCGTGGAAGCTCTCGGATTTTTCCTTCACGAGCGAGCTTCTCAACGCCATCGATGTCACACACCTGGTATGCGTCCCAGATCAAAGCGATAGTCTTCGGGCCAAGTCCCTGGATCTTGAGAAGTTCCAACATGGAAGGGCGATACTTCTGCAGCAACTCGGCGTGAAGGGAGAAATTACCTTCCTTCAGAATCTGCTGAATGTTTCCGGCCATACTCTTGCCGATGCCAGGAATCTCGAGCAGCTTCTTCGTCTCTGCCGCAATGTCAGCAATGCGTGTCGGTAGTCCCTCAATGGCCTCAGCCGCGCGGCGGTAGGAGCGAATACGGAACGGATCGTCGCCGCGAATCTCCATCAGGTCGGCGGTTTCGTAGAAGATGGCAGCGATATTGCGATTTTCCATAGAGTGCGTCGTAATTCTAAATTCCTCGGGCTTCAGAAGTCCGGGAAACAAAAAACCCAGCCGCTTGGCTGGGTTCTGGATAGACTTTCGATCTCACTAGGACACCTTGGTCACGTTGTCGGCTTGCGGCCCTTTCTGGCCTTGCACGATCTCAAATTCGACCTGATCGCCTTCCTGAAGGCTCTTGTACCCCTCAGACTTTACAGCGCTGTAGTGGACGAATACGTCCGGTCCACTTTCCTGACCGATGAATCCAAAACCCTTAGCGTTGTTAAACCACTTAACAGTGCCTTTAATGCGAGTCACTTGCATACCTTTCACTCATTCCTTTTAGGGCCGACAGCGGGAGCCGGAGGCCCGAACTTCCAGACCACCCTTGGGGACTGCACAAGGAGATTTACATCACACGCCCAGAAGTGAGATGGGGAACGGCGCGAGGGTAATTCTTGGGGTCCTAGCGAGGTTACTGGTTACTTACGATTATGCAAGAAATTGGCTATGTTGTCAAAGTAGTAACCGCATTCCGAGCACTCGGAAATAGCTGTCGGAAAAGTTGAGGAATACTACTTAATACGTTGAATCCAACCAAAATAACGACGTCAACGTCTTGGCATCGCGAATCGTTCCGGCGTGTGCCATCTTCAGGGCCGCAGGAAGTGGGAAGAACCTTGTCTGGATGCGCTCGTCATCTTCCAACTGCGCCTCTCCCTGCGTGAGGACGGTAGCCAGAAAGACCTCCATGGTCTCGTCGAGGATGCCAGGGCTAACGTAAAACTTGAGGACTCGCTTCCACCGCTTGGCGGTTATACCGGTCTCTTCGCGCAGTTCGCGTCTGGCGGCTGCGGCGGACTTTTCGCCCGGATCGATGTGGCCAGCCGGCAGCTCCCACAAATACGCATCGGCAGCGTAACGATATTGACGTTCGAGGAGCACGCGCGGCGGATCCGACGAGTCATCCACAGCCAACACCACAACAGAACCGTGATGGCGGATGATCTCGCGGAGGGCGACGACACCTCCGGGCTCGCGAACTCGATCGGCTACGACCGTGTAGACCTTGCCGCGATATGCAATCTTGCGAGAAAGAATCTTTGCGTGCTTTGGCGTGGGAAAGTTCGTTAGTTTGCTCTTTTGTGTGCGCGTACTTTTCCCCATGAAGCGATAGGTTAACATTCCCTCGCGAGTCAACTTTCTCCCGCATGACACCCGCGACGACCAAGCGGTCCATCGATACGACGATCATCGGAGCCGGAACTTTGGCAACAGCGCTGGCTATGGCATTGCGACGCAGCGGGCATCGTGTGGTCGAGATCGTTGCTCGAAACAATGCACAATCGATTTCCCGTGCGCGCAAGCTCGCGAAGCGAGTGGACGCGCGTGTGGGCACTCTCCTCGAGGCTCAATTCAGTACTAAGGCAACTTGGATATGCGTCCCGGATGACGCCATTTTTGATGTTGCCGGCCAGATCGCGACGCGTGGCGATTGGACGCGTAAGATCGCAATTCATTCCAGCGGAGCCCTGGGATCCGAGGCGCTCGTTCCGCTCAAGACGGCCGGCGCCGGCATTGCTTCGGCGCATCCGCTGATGACATTCGTGCGCAGTTCCAAACCGGAATTGGAGGGAGTGCCATTTGCGCTCGAAGGCGATCGCAACGCTCTCGTTACAGTCAGCATGATGGTGCGGAGCCTCGGAGGGAAGCCGTTTCGCATTCCGGCGGAACTGAAGCCGGCATATCACCTGTTCGGATTCTTCTCCTCTCCGGCGCTGGTGGCGTTGATAGCTGCGGCTCAGCGAGTGGGAGAACTCGCGGGGTTCGATCCAGGCACATCCCGCCAGTTAATGGACTCGATCGTTCGCCAGACCACCGACAACTGCCTTGTCAGCACTCCTCAACATGCATTCAGCGGCCCACTGCGACGCGGAGACATTGCGACACTCCGCAAGCATCTCGAGGTTCTTAAGGAACAACCCGAACTTCTGAGACTCTACAAAGCATTGACCAGCATTGCGCTCCAATACTTGCCAGTCACCAATCATGACGCCGTTAAAAAGCTGATTGGTTGATCCGAATCTACTTGGGTCTTGGCTGTGTCGGCGGTATCGAAACGGGATTAGGCAGAGGCTTCCCCGTCGGTCCAACTCGCGGAGGAGTCTTTCCCACCAGACCGTCCCCGCGCGTTCGAAGTTCCTTGAGAATCGATTGCCGGTCGCGCGAGTAGTCGGCGCCAAGACGCGTGAGCGCCAACGTGACAATGTCATGGTGATGCAGTTCTTCGGTGCCTGACTGACGCCGGGCATCCAGCCAGAGTCGGTGCACCAGCATCACGTCTTCAGTCTTGAGATCGGGATTGTGCGGACCAATGCGGAAGCTTTGTACCTGCGGACCGGGCTTCACCACCTGAAATACAAACTGATGTTTCGGCGGAGGCGCAGCTTCCCACGCCTGTCCCATGCGAAAAGCCTGTTCCTCCGAGGTCATTTTGGTAGAAAGTCCGGCTACAACCCGTGCCGCAACCAGTGAGTTGGCAGTTTGGACGATGGCGGAGAACACGTCGCGCGCCGGCACGACCATTAAGGAAATGTGCTTGCCGTAGCTCTCGGCGATGCTCACACATTTTGTGAAGAGCGTTTGTTCGTGTTCGCTGAAGATCTGTTCCGTCGAGAGATCAACTTCGCCGCTGCCGGGGCCTGTAAGCCGCGCGGCTAATACGACAACATCGTTTTCTGTAGTGTCGGTATTCTGCAGGACCCAGCGCAATTGCAAGAGCGTGTTGTAGTCACGAACGGTGACGATCGTGGAATCCGTCCGCACCCCGACAGCTTCGCGCTCAATGCGTTCTTCGTGCAGCAGCTGGAAGTGTTCCTTCATCTGCTTTTCCGCGTGCTTGAATTTCCGCGTGTTTATGCGCTCGGAAATAGTGAAGATGACAAAGAACGCCGCAGCGAACATGATGCCGGTAATGGTTGCTACCTTCTTGGTCGCCAGGTTCACGAGCGCCGTAGTAAGGAGCACCATGAAAACCGACAGTAAGCCAAGAGGAATCTCTCTCCCCGCGATCGTGATATTCGGTGGTACCTTCCAACCGCGCTCGCCTTTGTACTTGAAGCGCAGGACTAACATCGCGACGCTGTTGAAAGTGAAACTCCAAATCACGCCGAATGCATAGGCCTCGCCCAATACATTCACATCGCCGCGACTCAGTAGAATGGTAATGATCTGCAGGCCGACGATCAGGTTGACGATGCGATAGCTGGTTCCAAATCTCTTCTGAGGTTTGCGGAACCAGTCGGTGAGGACGCCATCTTCGGAAACGCGATTCAACACTCCATTCGACCCAATGATCGAGGTGTTAATGGCGCCCGACAGAATCAGGAATCCGACAACCACCACAAAGGTGCGGAACAACAGCTTCAACAAAAGGGGCCCGTTGAACCACATCACCAGTTCGGCAAGAAGATTATTTTCGTAGCTGCTTACGGGAACGCTCTGCGGGATGATCATTACCGCGAGCAGCGTGCCGACACCGGTGAACAAGAAGCTGTAGATGGCAACAATGATCGCTGCGCGCTTCAAGTTTTTCAGTTTGGGATGAGCTATTTCGCGATTTACTTGCGCAAGTGTTTCTTCGCCGCTCATGGCGAGCACGGAGTGCCCGAAGGCCATGAGGATTCCAAACAATCCGAAATTCGTCGCCAGACTAGTGTGAGAAAGAAATCCAAGCGAAGTCTCGTTGAAGTGAAGGTTCGACGGAGTTGGCCAAGGTGGAAGGGAGCCGCCAACCTTCATTATCGTGATTACCGCCCAGCCGAGCAGAAGGACGACCATAACGGTCGTGATCTGCATAACGCGCAGAGCTTTATCGCTCGATTCTTCGATGCCCTTGATGTTTTCCCACCAGTAATACAGAGTCACTGCGAGGCAGATGACGACCGCTGTGCTATTCACGTTCATATGCGGCGTGCCGTGAAACATCGCGTGAATGCCCGGACCAATCCAGCCGTGGGCGTCAGCTTTGCTGAACAGCTCGTTTACCAGGCCTGCGATGTATTGTCCGGCGGAAACGCCCGAGATCGGTCCCGTGAGGATGTAGTCGAACATCAACGCGGAGACGCTCAGCTTGGCCAGCGTTCCACCCAGGGCTTCCTTCACCACGCGATACACGCCGCCGCGCACGAACATCGAGCAGCTCTCGACGTACACTGCGCGCACAGCGAAAGAGAACAGCATCACGCCGAGGATGAACCATGGAGCCGTTCGTCCAAACGCGTCTTCAGCTATGCCGCCGACATAGTAAGCGGACGAGCCGAGATCGTTGAGAACGATCGCCGCCGCGCGCCAGAACGAAATGAACGTGAGGGCCACCGAGGAGGCGACCACGATTCGTACTCGATTGGAGGGCGGTAAGATCTGGGAACCAGAGGACATTCTTAGCAGACCGGCTGCCGCATTCGTCCCAGTATCAGTGGGGAGAACTGACCGGGTTCAGTGGTTTGCGTGCTCAACTCTACGCTCGGGTAGTAGCAGCGTCAACGTCGAGGTTGTCATCTTCTTCAAACAGCAGCGCCAAATCCTCGACAAAACTGATTACGACAACCACCAACGATCCGAGTACTCCGGCGAGAAAAACGCCGATCGATGCCCGGGAGACAAATTGGAGT
>QIBC01000271.1 GCA_003225215.1 Acidobacteriota bacterium | reverse complement strand
GCTCATCCAGCTGACTCACTCCATCTGTTTGCTCCCGGTTCACTATGGGCATAAACAAGTCAGGATGGAAAAACATCAAGACGCCATGAAACTCAGGCGGCGCTACACCGAGAACGGTGAAGGGATGTTTACTCAGCTGAACGGTCCGGCCGACGATGTTGCGATCATCGTGAAAATGAGTATGCCAACATTCATAGCTCAGTACGACATAGGGAGCGCTGTTCACGCCGTGCTCGTCGGAGTTGTGGAAGAACCGCCCGAGATAGGGCTGAATGCCGAGAGCGTCGAAGTAGTTTCCGCTCGTTTCAATTACCCAGGAACGGTAAGGCTCCTTGCCAGTATCCAGGCCTACGGCAGTCACGTTCCAAGCCACTAGAGCATCAAAGCTGCGGTTGCGATCGCGCAGATCGATGTAGTCGGGATAGGAGGAATTGCCCGCCTTATCCCTGCCTCGCTCCAGTTGAAAGAGGCTTTCCGCTTTCGGGACATTCAGCGGATGAAAGATAAACGCATTGATCACGCTGAAGACCACAGCGTTTGCCCCAATTGCCAACGCCAGCGTCAGTACGGCGACGGTCACGAATCCAGGGGATTTGCGCAGCACGCGTAGACTGACGCGCACATCCTGCAGAAGAGTGTCGATAAAATTGCCGCCAACTGCGTCCTGGATGTCCTCCTTGAACCGCTCTTGGGCGCCGAACTCGATGCGCGCGCGCCGTTCCGCCTCGGCACGATTCAGGCCGGTACGCTCGAGATCATCGGCGCGATGCTGGATGTGTGAGCGAAGCTCCTCCTCCATCTCCTCGTCGAACTCGGAACGATGAAAGAGTTTGGCGGTAGCAGAGCGAAAGTAGGCGAGGAAACTCATACTTCCTCCGGTTGGGCAGCAAGTGCGGACCCAATGGCCGTGGCAAGCCGGTTCCATCCCTCAGTTTCCTCGCGGAGACGTTTTCGGCCCGCAGTCGTAAGCTCGTAGAACTTGGCGCGACGATTGTTCTCCGATGTCCCCCAGCTTGCTTTCAGAAGGCCTTGCCGCACCAAGCGGAACAATGCGGGATAGAGCGCTCCCTGCTCGATCAACAGCGCTCGGTCGGAGATTTGCCCAATGCGCAAAAGAACTCCGTAGCCATGAAGAGGACCTAAAGAGACTGCTTTCAGAATGAGGAGATCGAGGGTACCGGGAAGAAGCTGGGCTTGATCGGCCATGCGCACTCCTAAGATGATTAGGAGATTAGCGTGACTCTCCTAAGCTGTCAAGGAGAGAATCAACATCGAGCAGAAGAGCGAAGGCCACAGGCGAGGGCGACTGTGCCACACCTGGCGAAAGAGCCACCGGGGGACCCCTATTGTCGCTGCGACCTCCGCAAATCCCCGACATCCAATGTGTTAGGCTTTTCCATGGACCTCTACGCCTAGGGTACCGTCTCTAGTGCAGTGAATTTGTGTCCCCGCCTCTGCCCATTCGGCTAAAGGAATAAGGCTTTTGATCGGACTTCTCATCTCCAAGGTTATCGGGACCAAGACTGAGCGCGAATTGAAGCGCTTGTGGCCCATTGTTGCGCAGGTTAACGCTCTGGAGCCCGCGATCCAAAAGCTCTCCGATGCCGAGCTTCGGGCCAAGACTGAAGAATTCCGCCAGCGTTTTCGGGAGTCGATTCAGCGCGCCGCACCAAACGATGTAGACGAGCAGGCGATAGAGTTCACAAAGAGCAAGGCAAAGCGTGATCCGGTGCTGGAAGAGGCGCTGAATGAGCTCCTGCCTGAAGCCTTTGCTGTGGTGCGGGAAGCCGGTCGCCGCGTGCTCAACATGCGTCACTTCGACGTGCAGCTGATCGGCGGCACAGTGCTCCACCAGGGCAAGATCTCCGAGATGAAGACCGGTGAAGGTAAGACGCTGGTCGCTACTCTGCCTGTGTACTTGAACGCGCTAGCGGGACGCGGCGTTCATGTAGTTACGGTCAATGACTACCTCGCCAAGCGCGACTCGGAGTGGATGGGCAAGCTTTACACGTTTCTTGGGCTCTCGGTCGGCGTAATCGTCCATGACCTCGACGACAACGAGCGCCGCCAGGCGTATGCCGCCGACATCACCTACGGCACCAACAACGAGTTCGGCTTCGACTACCTGCGCGACAACATGAAGTTCGATCTGAAGGACTGCGTGCAGCGCGGGCATCATTTCGCAATTGTGGACGAAGTGGACTCGATCCTGATCGACGAAGCGCGTACGCCGCTGATTATCGCTGGACAGAGCGAGGAATCGACCGACAAGTATTACAAAGTAAATCGCATTATTCCCGCTTTGGAAAAAGGCGAGGAGATTCAGAAGAGCCTCGAGGAGACGATCTTCACCGGGGATTACACGGTCGACGAGAAGCATCGCACGATTACCGTTACGGAACAGGGTTGGGAGAAAGTCGAGAAGATGCTCGGCATCGGCAACATCGCCGATCCTGAGAACTGGGGCTGGAAACATCACGTCGAAACCGCGATCAAGGCACACATACTCTACCGTCGCGACACGGAATACGTGATCAAAGACGGTGAAGTGATCATCGTCGATGAGTTCACGGGCCGCATGATGCCGGGACGCCGCTGGTCTGATGGATTGCACCAGGCAGTGGAAGCCAAGGAAAACGTCAAGATTGAGCGCGAGAACCAGACGCTCGCGACGATCTCTTTCCAGAACTATTTCCGCATGTACACGAAATTGGCCGGCATGACGGGAACCGCGGAGACAGAAGCGGCGGAGTTCGAAAAGATCTACAAGCTCGAGATCGTTGTGATTCCCACGAACAAGCCGCTGCTGCGGTTGGAGAATCCTGACGTCGTCTATCGAACGGAGAAGGAAAAGTACTTCGCGGTCGCCGATGATATTCAGAAGGTGAATGCGGATCAGCGTCCGGTGTTGGTGGGAACTACGTCGATTGAGAAGTCGGAAAGGCTTTCAGAGCTGCTGAAGAAAAAGGGCGTAAAGCACGTGGTGCTCAACGCCAAATACCACGAGCGCGAAGCGGAGATCGTGGCCCAAGCCGGACGAATCGGAGCTGTGACCATCGCTACCAACATGGCGGGCCGTGGTACCGACATTTTGCTGGGAGGCAATGCCGAGTTTATCGCCAAGCAGGAGTTACTGAAGAAGGGTCTAGCGCGTTCGGTTGGAGCAGCCGAAGGAGAGTTGGCGCCGATCGCGGCCAACGCGAACCTTACGCGGTTCTACTATCAGGGCGCCGAGTACGAAGTTGAGACGCAGCAATGGCAGGAAGCGCTGGCGCGGCACGAGCGCGATATCCAAGCAGAACATGAGAACGTTATTGCCGTGGGCGGCTTGCACATTCTAGGCACGGAACGGCACGAATCGCGGCGTATCGATAACCAGCTTCGCGGACGCGCCGGCCGCCAGGGAGATCCCGGCTCCTCACGCTTCTATCTCTCCCTCGAAGACGACTTGATGCGCATCTTTGCCAAGGAGTGGGTCTCGAACCTGCTTCAGCGATTGGGAATGGAAGAAGGAATTCCGATCGAGTCGAAGCTGATCTCGCGCCGGATCGAGGCCGCGCAGAAAGCGGTGGAGGCGCAGAACTTCGAGTCACGCAAACACCTGCTTGAGTACGACGACGTGATGAACAAGCAGCGCGAGGCCGTGTATGGGCTGCGCCATCAGTTGCTCGAGGGTCTCGACCAGAAAGATTTGATCCTCGAGGATTATGTATCGAGCACCGTCGGCGATTTGCTTGACCAGTACGCGCCGCGTGAGCAGCACGCCGAGCAGTGGGACACCACAGCCTTAAAGCAGCAAGTCTTCACGCGCTTTGGTGTGGATCTCGCGGCCGAGGGGCTCGATCCCGACAAATTGAATCGTTCCGAATTGGGCGATGGGATTTTCGAAAAACTGAAACAGCGCTACGAAGCCAAAGAGAAGCTGATTGGCTCCGAAGCGATGAGATATCACGAGCGCATGATTATGCTGAGCGTGCTCGATGGGCAATGGAAAGACCATCTGCTCAGCATGGACCACCTCAAGGAAGGAATCGGCCTGCGTGGATACGGACAGCACGATCCGCTGGTCGAATACAAGCGCGAGTCGTTCGAGATGTTTGAAGCGATGATGCAGCGCTTTCAGGAAGAAACCGTCCGTTATCTCTACCTGTTGCAGGTAATTGAATCGGGTCCGCCGCCGAGCGCTGGGGACGAGGGACTCACGATGGATGGAGTTCCGTTTGATCCCAGGCGTCCAGTCAGTCCCCCGCCGAGCGGAAATGGGAATCGCCATCGAGCGGCTACGTCGATGGACGACATGGAGCGCGAATTCAAGCGCAAAAAAGAGCGCGAACTCCAGCAGGCAAGGATGGCAGGCGGGGGGGAACAACTCGTTCAGCAGCGGCGCGTTGGCGAGAAGGTCGGTCGCAATGATTTGTGTCCATGCGGCTCGGGGAAAAAGTACAAGAAGTGCTGCGGGGCGTGATGAGGCTGAGCAAGGTAGAGACGCAGCATGCTGCAGGCCTGTCCAAAATTAACTCCTGCTAAGAGAGTATCGTGCGAGACTGGTTGCCGCGCCTTTTGCGGCACGGTTGAGAACAGCCCGGAGTGAAACTCGGGTTGGCGCATTTTGTATTCCAGTCCCGCCTCGTTTGCGGGACGACTGGATTTGATTTCCGACGGGAAAGGCAATTCAGCCGTCCGGCTAGAAGCCGGACTCGATTTCGGAACCGACGTTCACCCGGGGTTGCACCACCGGGCTATTCTCAACCGTGCCGCAAAAGGCGCGGCACTGCTCTGGGATGG
>QIBC01000270.1 GCA_003225215.1 Acidobacteriota bacterium | reverse complement strand
TGCGATGCCGGCAACGAGTAGGTTGGCAGCCGGCCCAGCCAAAGCGCTACGCGCCTCCTGCGCTACGGAAGCGTGAGTATCGGTGCCATGCTCGGAGGTCTCGCCAAGGACCACACCCCCGATCGGCAGCAGCACGAGACGTTGCAAGCGATCGCGTTTGCCGTGGGTAAACAGCGCGCGGGCCGTCTCTTGCACCACGACCGCAGCCAGCATGATGAAAAACAGCGCGACGCCCCGAACCGGCTCCATACCCGCCTGCTTCGTCTGCGTGATCAGCAGAGCGAGCAGCAGGAAGAAGGTGAGATGCAGGCGTACCTCGGTGCCGAAGAACCTGCCTACCGGAATGGACCAAGCGCGAATCAACGATCTGAGAAGTATTCTGTGAGCCAATTCTTCATTGTAAAGAAGTCGGTCTGGGTTCTGTACATTGAATGAGTCTATGCGCGTGATTGCTGGGCGATATCGCAGCCGGAGGTTGGTCGCTCCTTCAGGATCCCACACGCGTCCGACTTCCGACCGGCTACGGGAGACGCTCTTCAACGTTGCCTCAGCCCGGATTTCCGACAGTGTGTGGCTGGACGTCTTCGCAGGCTCCGGAGCGGTGGGGATCGAGGCCCTGAGCCGTGGAGCGCGAATGGTGTACTTCATAGAAAGTGCTGCACGCGCTGCGAAGGCAATTCGCGCGAATCTCCGCAGCTTGTCGATCAGCGAAGGGTTCGAGGTTCATGAACGCGAGGCCGTACTGGCGTTGCGGGCCCTCGATGCCTCGGCAGTTGCGTGTGACTTCTGCTTTATTGATCCTCCCTACTCCGACAGCACTGCCTATGAGCAGAGTTTAGGCTTCCTTTCTCAATCGCGATTGCTGACTCCGAAAAGTGTGGTGATTGCAGAGCACGATAAGCATTCCGATCTGTCCGATCGGTATGGAGCTTTGCAGAGATTTCGCCGGTTGCAACAGGGAGATGCGGTGCTGAGCTTTTACAAAAGAAGTAGCTAGTTTTCAGTTCACAGTAATCAGTAAAGCTCAAGATTCCACACCGCAGGTCCAGCCTCGTGGTTGCCAGGCGTGCGCGGCTTTTACTGACAGCTGACTACTGTGAACTGAAAACTTCTTACATCAGCAATTCGCGGGTCGTACTCGCGATGGGATGCTGCATCACGTCGAGCTCGTTCTTGACCATGTTGAGCCCGCAGACGCAATCTTCGAAGCGGTCCGCCAATTTGCCAAACAGCGGCGCGGCATTAGCGTATTCGAACAGGTCAAATTTGGAGACGATGTAGTAGCTCTCTTTGCCCGCCCGGATGAAATCAATAAGGCTCTCGAGGCGCTGGCGGCGTAGCCGGGTCTGATTGATGCTATCTGGGAACATGCCGGCAAAGAACAGGGTGTAGTCGCCGATGTGTTTGCGGACGGCGCGCTCGCGGTCGAAGGAAGGCGCACCTCCAAAAATGGGATCAGATTCGAGCAGCAGTTCGCCGACGTCGGAGATCGGTCGCCCGGCGGCATTGCGGATCTTGTAGAGTTCTTCCGCCTGGCAGAAACTCGTCAGCATCTCCGAGATGTAGTCGGTCAGACCAGCATCCCGCAATCCGATGGTCGAGGCAAAAGTCTGGGCCACCAGCACGCCAAAGAAGTCCTGCAACACCTTCGATCCTGAGTTCACCTGCACTCCTCCTGCGTTCCGCCGCTCACTTGAAGTACGGATTCGCGGCTACGGCTGGACGCTTTAAAAGAAGTACTTGCCTTATAAGAACACTACTTACATCGATAGGTTTCCTTGCGCAATAACAAATCGTTCACGTACTAAAGTTTGTTAGCACTGTGACTACGCGAGTGCGAAGCAGCGAACTGCTAGAGCAAATGTGAGTTGCGGCCCAGTGCATTTAGAATGTCCCGGCAACTAACAATGTCACGCACTAATTACTCAAGTGGTACGCCTTGGGAGCCGGTGATCGGCTATTCGCGCGCCGTCAAGATTGGCCGACAAATTTGGCTCTCCGGCACTACGGCGACGAATGAACGTGGAGAGATTGTTGGGCTCGGCGATGCGCCGGCTCAGGCGCGGCAGACGATTCGCAATATCGAACGCGCACTGCAAAAGGCGGGAGCCTCCCTCAAAGACGTGGTGCGCACCCGCATGTTCGTCGTGCGCCACGAAGATGCCGAGCCAGTTACGCTGGTGCATGGCGAATTCTTCGGCAATATCCGTCCGGCTACGTCCCTGCTGGTGATTCAGGCGCTGCTCGATCCCCGCATGCTGGTCGAGATCGAAGCGGAAGCTATACTTTCCGAAAATTCGGAGGCAAAAGGATGAAGTGTCTGCAAGCGCTGTTCTTGCTGCTCGCCGTTGCAGGTATCGCTCAAAACAGTCCCAACACAACCGGCACCATGGGCACTCATGCTACGTCTGAGGCGAAGACGATTGTCATGCGCGCTGGTACGCTGATCGACGGCACCAGCGCGCAGCCGAAGAAAAATCAGCTCATCGTCATTCGTGGAAATCGCATCGTGAGCGTCGGCGATGCGGGTTCTGCACAAGCTCCGGCGGACGTGCAAACTATCGATCTCAGCCAAGCGACGGTGCTGCCCGGCCTGATCGATACGCACACGCACATCTTCCTGCAAGGCGAGGATCCAGCCGAAGGCGGCTATGACGTGCAGCTGCTGAAGTATCCAGCCTCGTTCCGTGCCGCTCGCGCGACGGTGGCAGTGCGGCGCGCGCTCGATCAAGGCTTCACCACACTACGAGACCTTGAAACCGAAGGCGCAGGATATGGCGATGTTGGCATCAAGCAAGCGATCGAAGGCGGATACATCCCTGGACCGCGTCTATTCGTTGTGACCCGCGCGATCTCGACGACAGGCGGGTATCCGCTGGAAGGATATGCCCCAGAGATCGTAGTTCCGAAAGGGGCGCAGTTGGTCGATGGGCCAGTGGAAGCGCGCAAAGCAGCGCGCGAGCAACTTGATAATGGCGCCGATTGGATCAAGGTCTATATGACGCACCGCTCGTGGATCGACGACAAAGGCAATCTCGTCTCGCAGCCCACTTTGACCCTGGACGAGATAAAAGCCATCGTTGACGAGACGCATGGGTGGCATAAGAAAGTAGCGTGCCACGCGTACAACGGCATCGGATTGCAACGCGCGCTCGATGGCGGATGTGATTCCATCGAGCACGGCCTCGAAATCACCGACGCGCAGATCGCGCAGATGGTGAAGCAGGGGACTTGGTACGTTCCGACCATGTCTGTCTATTACTCTCACTGGGCTGCGGAGAACACGGATGACGGTCGCCGCGATCGCAAGCGCGCCGCCGTCCACGGCACATCGTTTAACAAAGCTCTAAAGGCCGGAGTTAAGATGGCGTTCGGCACTGACGCCGGCGGATTCTCCTGGAACGAACCCATCGCGCAGGAATTTGCTCGTGAAGTGGAGTTCGGCATGACTCCGATGCAGGCCATTCAGAGCGCTACCTCGCGCGCCGCCGAACTGCTCGACAAGCAAGGCAAGCTGGGAGTAATCGCGCCCGGCGCTTATGCCGATGTAGTCGCCGTGAATGAAGACCCGCTGCGCGACGTCAACGCACTGAAGAATGTCACCTTCGTGATGAAGGATGGCGAGGTGTACAAGTCGATGGCGACGGGTCGGTGATACATTTCGGAAATGGCGGCTAGAAAACTCCGGATTGGCGTGCTCTTCGGCGGTCGCAGCGGCGAGCACGAGGTCTCACTGCTCTCGGCGGCGTCGGTGCTCAATGCGATTGATCGCAGTAAATATGACGTCGTCCCCATCGCCATCAGCAAAGAAGGACGATGGCTCACTTCCGGCGAATCGCAAAAACTGCTGAGCGGCGACGGAGCGCAGGACAATCCGCGGCATCTTCGCGCCGGCGATCCGGAAAGCACACCCGGCGCAGCCCTTCTCGCGCGCGGCGATTCCGTCATCGTGCCTCCCGAGCCCGGAGGACAACATCACTCACTGATTCCTTTCGAAAGCGGAGCCGCTTCGGAACATCGTCCAGCACACCAGGCTATCGATGTCGACGTGATTTTTCCCGTACTGCACGGAACCTTCGGAGAGGATGGGACTATCCAGGGTCTTCTCGAGCTCGCGGGAATCCCTTACGTCGGAGCCGGTGTTCTTGGTTCTGCCGCCGGCATGGACAAGGACGTTATGAAGCGTCTGTTCGCCGCCTCTGGCCTGCCCATCGTGAAACACGTGACCGTGCTCCGCAGCCAATGGGACAAAGAGCCGAAGAAAGCTACAAAACAGATCGAATCCAAGTTGAGGTATCCCGTCTTCGTAAAGCCCGCCAACCTGGGTTCTTCGGTCGGAATTTCTAAAGCGCATAATCGCAAGGAGCTTGGTCCGGCGATGGATCTGGCCGCCGGCTTTGATCGCAAGATCATCATCGAGCAAGGCGTTGGAGGTAAGAAGAAGGCACGTGAAATCGAGTGTTCCGTGTTGGGAAATGACGATCCAAAGGCCAGCGTTGCCGGCGAGATCGTCCCGGTAAAGGAGTTCTACGATTACGCCGCGAAGTATCTCGATGAAGGCTCGGAGCTGCTGATACCGGCCAAGCTGTCGAAAAAACTAGCCAAGCGTGTGCAGGATATGGCA
>QIBC01000269.1 GCA_003225215.1 Acidobacteriota bacterium | reverse complement strand
CATCCAGAGCGTGGATTTCAGAAGAGCCTCCTTCTCGCGTTGTCCTAAATCCATTTCGGTTGATTCCCGGGCGACGACCGTCTGATATAGGCCTCCGGTTTGCTCCGCCATATGCGTCAGGTTTCTCGCCCACAAGGCTTCGTCATCGTTTCGATATTGCTCATCTGACGGAATCAGCAGGTTGAGGAACATTCTGATTCTCGACTGCAGCAGTTCCTTTTGCATTTGGTCGCCATTCTCGTTGCTTAGATTGTCGGATCCGTCGCTGATCAGATACAGGAGATCGCCGGGGCGAACAGGTTGAAGAGTGGCGAGGGCGGCATGGATGGCGTCGTAGAGGCGCGTTCTCGATTTGGGAACCACGCTGGAGAAGAACTGGGTGACGGTCTGAATGGCTTGTGGCCGGGCCGTGTCGAGCGAGACGAGCCGCAGAATGTCGCTGTCGAAGGAGATTACCTCGACGGGAATCTGCGTTGGCAGGCGGTTGAGCAAGGCAAGCGTGGCGTCGCGGGCGATGTGCCAGCGGAGTCCGCCCATGCTGCCGCTGTGATCGACGAGGATCACGAGCCGATGGCGCAGGGGATCGCGCATGCTGGACTCAACCTGCGCGGGCTTGCCGTTGAGCTCGGCGACGAAATTGGATGCGGCCAGACCGGAAACAATCTGGTCGTGCCTGGTTAGCACCGAGACGTGCGCGTGCACCTCGGTGCAAGGCGGAGCAGACTCGCCGTGCGCAAGCGTGGCGACAAACAAGAGCAGGAGCATGGGCAACATAGGCTACAGGGGATAGGGTACAGGTCACAGGAAGCAGCCAACACCACCAAAACACAAGATCCTTCGACTCCGGTTTCCCACGCTGGAGAAAACGCGTGGGAGCCCTCCTCCGCTCAGGATGGGGAAGCTAGGTTACAGGTTGCAGGTTACAGGGAACAGGGAAAATGCCGCCGCCTAGGGGCAGGTTACAGGAACAGCCATTGACGGAGCTGGGGAAGCTCCGTATACCATTACGCGTCGAGGCATGAGATGTCTCCAGTAGCAGTTCGTAGTGCTGCGCAGATTACCGGGATCGCTCCGCAGTTTCTGGTCGACGATCTGGATCGAGCGATTGCTTACTATTGTGACCGGCTCGGCTTTGAGCTCGATTTCAAGTATCAGTCGTTCTATGCGGGCGTCAGACGGGACGGATTCGCGATCCACCTCAAGCATGCGGCGAAACTGGCCGCGGACCGGGCGCACCGCAAACAGAACGAGCATCTGGACGCGTACATTTCCGTCTCCGGGATCCGAGGCTTGTTCAGCGAGTTCGAAATGCGTGGCGCGGAAGTGATCAAACCCCTCGAAGAAAGACCCTGGGCATGCCTGGATTTCTACGTCGAGGACCCGGACGGCTATATCCTCTGTTTCAGTGAACCCAAGGCTTGACACGGTGCAGGCGGCAAAACGGAAGCGTCCGGGCGCCTCGTGTGCACCCCAGCAGACGGAAAATCGCCGTCCGCCGGGGACCCCGCCTCGCCCGGCGTGGCTGCACCGGTGGAAGCCTCCGGATTCATCCGGGGGAGCAAGGCTTTTTAAACCTTGCGAAGATTGGGAAGCGAATGAGATTGCGCTTTAGCGCTGGTCTTCGTACTCCGGGGCTAAAGCCCTCAAATAAAGAGAACGCATTCTTTCCCGCTGGACTAAAAGTCCAGCTTCCCCCGACTCAAAGTCGGGGGCTTCCACCCGGGCTTCCACCCGTCCGCTGCGGAGGCTCTTCCTCCACTCAGGATGGCGAGAACCTGGGGAACAGGGGACAGGTTACAGGGGACGGGAGCAGCCGTCAGCTACCATCCTGCTTACGGTTGCAACAAAATCTGGGGGTTGCTGCGCGCGATGCTGAGAAGCTTCAGCGCTGCGCTTGTGGGACGACGCGCGCCCTGTTCCCAGCTCTGAACCACTTTGGGGCTGACATTCAGCACATGGGCAAACACTGACTGACTCGCTCCCAGGGCGAGCCTGATTCCTCTGATTTCCCGCGGCTTCATCGGTTTCACACGGGGAATCTCGGTGATTCGCAAGCCTGTTTTCCGGCCCTTCTTAAGAGCAATGGCGTCGCGAAAGCCTTCCATTAAGTCGTCGAAAATCTGGATTTTCCTGTTCATTCCTACACTCCCTTCAGCATTGCAACCGCTTTTCGTAATGCTGCCTTTTGGCTTGCGATCAGGTCCTCTTGTTCTCCTTTGTCGAACAGGAACATGAGATAGATTTCTTCGTCTCGCTCCAGGAAGTAATACATATAGCGGAATCCTCCTCGCTTCCCCTTGCCTCTCGCGGGATTCTCAACCCGAGCTTTGCGGATGCCGGCCAGCCCCGGAACTATTGAGCCGCGTTCGGGATTTCGCAGGAGATCTTCCTGAATCGCGAGCAGAACATTCTCAGCGTGATCCTTTGCGAGCCGGTGCAGACTTTCTGTAAATGCCGAAACTCGATAAAGAGCACGAATCAACTATACCACAGAGTAGTATAGCTGACAAAAGGAGTGGCAGGCCGAGGTTACCGGAGACAGCGAAGATGCCATCTACACCTGGACATGGGGGACAGGTTACAGGGGACGCGAAATCCCGAGGACAGACGGGACGTACTCTCGATTTACGAAAACGGAGCTTCCCGATCTTGAATGAGTTGCCGTCAGCTACGGCGTTCAGACGCAATGGTCCACCGCATTTCGATTGCCGACAATAGCAATGTTAAATATATAAAATACAGTATCTAAAGCATTTATCAGTTGACATAAATTACAATCAATGTAATATTTGTTCCATCCAATGACTGGGTGAGGAATATGAGTGGAGAAGCACTGCGAAAAGTTCGCAAACAGCGTGGCTGGACGCAGGCAGAGGCCGGCAAGCGATTGGGCGTGTCGCAGGCTTATGTTGCTCTGCTGGAAAAGGGCCGCCGACCTGTACCAGCGGACCTCGCCCGAAAAGCAGTCCGGGAATTTAAGCTCAATCCAGTGTTGCTTCCTCTAACAAGCTCTCAGCACTCAGCATTCAGCACTCAGCTAACGCGAGAAAACGGCGGACAGGTAAGGAGCCGAAAGCGTACACAAGATGCTTCGACAAGCTCACTTCAGGCTCAGGACAACGAAAAGCTCGCCCGCGATCTCAGTCGATTGGGTTATCCGGGCTTCGCTTATTTGCGAGGCGGATGGCTGAAGAACCCAGGGGAAGTGCTTTTGACTGCGCTTGCACAACCTAATCTGGATTCTCGACTAGCGGAAGCGTTGCCCTGGCTGCTTTTGCATTACCCCGAAGTCGATTCTGATTGGCTTTTAACCCAGGCGCGTTTGTTGAATCTTACGAACCGCCTTGGGTTTGTAGTCGATCTGGCCAGGCGGGTTCTTGAGAGAACTAGCGAAACGAATTCTCCTCGTTACCACGCTCTGAGCCATCTCTCTGACACTCTGAGTGCCGGGCGTCTCGCAGTTGAGGACACATTTGGTCAAGCGTCTTTGACCGAAATGGAACGCAAGTGGTTTCGAGCAAATCGTCCACCAGAAGCTCAGTTCTGGAATTTGTTGACGAATTGGCAGCCTGAATTTCTGCAATACGCGCTGTAATTCCATGGCCACGGCGACTACTCTTTCTCTTCCGAAGCCGTGGTCTGATTTCTTGAAAGAGGCCGACGCCCAACTTTCCCAGAAAGTGAATCTGCACTGTCTCGGGGGCTTCGTCCTAACGGCGTTATACGGTATTGCTCGGCCTACCGCCGATCTCGATTACGTATCGGCGGTGCCCCGCAAGGCCCGAGAGGAGGTCGAGCGAATCGCTGGAAGAGAATCTGCACTTTGCAAAAAGTACAAATTATATTTTCAAGGCGTCGGCATTGCGGATCTGCCGGAGGATTACGAATCCCGAATCCAGGAACTTAAACTGAACCTGGAAAAACTGAAGCTTTGGGCACTTGACCCATATGACCTTCTGCTCTCCAAAGTCACGCGGAATAGCCCCAAAGATCAGGATGACGCCAAGCGTGTCATCTTCACCCTGAAACTGGACTTCAAAACGTTTCACGATCGCTGGGAAAAAGAATTAGGTCCGCTCGTGTCGAACCGCGCGAGGCACGATCTCACAATTGAGCTCTGGAAAGAATACTTTCCGGACGAAAATCTGGACGAAAATCCCGGAATGGACGGGACATAATCTCGATTTACCAAAACGGAGCTTCCCGATTTTGAATGATGGCCGTCAGCTACGGACAAGTAGTCAGGCAGATGTCGGGTGATCGGGCCATCGGGTGAAGTGAACGGCCGAACACTGCACGAAGCAAATAGAATTCTCTAAGGAGCACACTGATCGCCACTTCCAATGACACCGCGGTTTCTGGCGCGCTCGACAGCATGGGTGCTGTGCGGCGTGTGCTTATTTCTGCCGGCGAGGCTTCGGGCGAGAATTATGGCGCGATGCTTGTCCCGGAGCTGCGGAGGCTGCTGGGGGCGGACACGCAGTTCTTCGGCGTTGGCGGCGAGAAGATGCGGGCGGCTGGATGCGAGACCATTGTTGACTCCGCGAAGGTTGCGGCGGTCGGCATAACCGAGGTGGTGAAGCACGTAGCTACGATCTATCGTGAATTCTTCCGCATGGTTTCAGTGGCGCGGTCGCGCAGG
>QIBC01000074.1 GCA_003225215.1 Acidobacteriota bacterium | reverse complement strand
GCCATCATGATGGGCGGCCGTGTTGCCGAAGAGATCTTCCTGCAGCAGATGACGACTGGGGCCGGCAATGACATCGAGCAGGCCTCTGATCTGGCCCGGCGGATGGTCTGTGAGTTCGGCATGAGCCCGCTCGGCCCGATCACCTTCGGCAAGAAGGACGAGCAGATATTCCTGGGACGCGAGATCAACCAGCATCGCGACTTCAGTGAGGAGACCGCGAAGCAGATCGACAAAGAGGTACGCACGCTGGTGGATGCAGGCTACCAGTCCGCCGTGCAGATTCTCTCGAACAACAAGGAAGCCATGCATCGCATGTCTGCGGCCCTGCTGGAGCGCGAAGTGCTCGATGCCAACGAGATCAAGATGATCATCGAAGGCAAAGAGCTTCCGCCAGTCAAGGCGCCTTTCAGCGGCGACGGCGTGCAGCAGGTGCTGAAGCCCGAACCGGCCCGCAGCCCGGGTCTGGCTCCGGGACATCCCTCACCGGCGTAAACGCAAACTAGTCAGAAAAAAAGAGCAGCCAATTGGCTGCTCTTTGTATTTGTCCTGCACAAACCCTATTCACCACGGAGTCACGGAGTACACGGAGAACCGCCAAAGCTAACCAAAAAGGACACAAAGGGGCACAAAGGAAAATGTGATTGAGAAGCTGAGTAACGGCTACAAAACTTCGGCTCTTTTAGCCTTCGTGTTCCTTCGTGTCCTTTGTGGTTTCATCCCGCGGTTCTCCGTGTACTCCGTGACTCCGTGGTGAAATAGGGTTTTAGGCGCTCGCTGAATGCACGGTCACAATTTTCTCCACCGGAAACTCACGCGCGATCCATCCGTCCAGCCCCCCTTGCAGCGGACGCACGCGAGTAATGCCTCTCTTCTTCAGTTGCAGCGCCACCCGGGCACTGGTCGCTTCGTTTGGTCAAGTGCAGTAGAGGATGATGTCGCGATCGCGTGGTATCTCCTCATGACGCACCTCCAACTCCTCCGGCGTTAAGCGCAGCGCGCCGGGAATCTGCACTGAGTCTTCGTCGAGAGTGAACTGATTGCGCAGGTCGACGACAACAGCGCGCCCGCTGTCCAGCTCGTCCTTGAGGTCTTCGGGCCCAATACGGGAAATGCGCAACTTATGGATAAAGCGCCTTCGCTGCACGTGTTTGAACGAAATCCAAGCCGCGGCCGCCAGCAGGACGATAAACAACAACGGCAGGCCGGAGCGATGGAGTAAAGACAGAAGATCTTCCACCTGACGATGAAATATTCTTCCGGTCAACAGAATCGTGCCTGCCCAGAACAGCGTTCCGCAAATGTCATAGGCGAGAAACTTGAGCCAGGACAATCGCACGATGCCGGCCATCGGCTGTGCAACGGTATTTAGGCCGGGCAGGAACTTCGAGATCAGCAGCGAATTTGCTCCCCGCTTCATGAAGAGATTCTCTGTGTTCTTCACACAAGAATCCGGCTCCATAGAGATGCGGCAGAGAAGGCTCAAAATTCTGCCTCCTTGAGTTCGCCCGAGCTGGAACCACATCAGATCGCTGAGAAATGCTCCGAAGAAGGTCAGCAGAAGAAGGAAAGGGAAGCTTATCTTGCCCTCGGCACTGAGCGCTCCGGCAGACAGCAGCAGCGGCACTGAAGGCAGTGGCATGCCAGCCTGTTCCGCCAGCACCCAGAAAAAAATTACCGAGTAGCCGTGGTGGATCAGGAACCGTGTTAGTTCGGCTGTTTCGTGGCCCATTTCCTATGAGTTAGAAATCCTATGAGGCAAAAACGGCTGCGGGTTCCCCAGCCGTTAACAGCACCATCGCACTCCGTTCTTAGAGTATTCGGGATTGGCTTGGGAGACAAAACCTTTTGCATTTCCTACCGGCGGTGGTCCTGCAAGCCCTGATCTCGCCGGCTCTGGTAGAGACGCAGCATGCTGCGTCTGTGCGATGCAGATGGCAGTGCCGAGGAGCAGGGTGAATCGATAGTGCATGGTGAAGACGCAGCATGCTGCGTCTCTACCACAGCCCGGAGTAATCTACCTAAACACGCCTCAAATTGAGACAATCCGTTTTCGGAGACTTCTTATGAAGGAAATCCTGGAAACCATGGAGACTCTTACGCCGAAGCTTGAAGCCTTAGAAGCATTACTGGCACGAGGCGATTTTCGGAAGGAGGGCTTGAGCGACCTGCTTGGCCCGAATCCGAAAGCAGGATTTTCCAGATTGATTGAATTCAAGGCCATGCTCGATCGCATGCGTGGACTCACCTGGGTGTATCTCGAAGCCGCGGCCAGCGCCGGCAAGTTTCCCGCTCAACGCATTCCGCAAGCCTTAAAGGAGTTCTTGCAGGAGCAGGCCGTGAAGACTCACTCCGGTAAAAAGACCGGATAAACCGGCTGCCTCGCCGACGAACTCGCCGGAGCCCCGCGCGGAGAGTGTTCGTCTCGGAGAAGCGCGCGAATAGCAATCGCAATATGACAATCAATGATGATGAGCCCTGAGGACTATGACTGATATGCTCTTCGTCGCCCATGCAGAACAGCGACCACATTCTCACCGACGCACCTCCGCCGGCTGACGCGCAGCTACGCTACGGCAACGATGAGTATCAGTTCGGCGATCTCCGGATGCCTAAAGGCGCGGGCCCATTCGCTGCTGCAATGTTCGTCCATGGGGGCTTTTGGCGTGCCCGCTATGATCTCAAGCATGCGAGCTTTCTCTGCGCGGCACTCACGAAGGCCGGCTTCGTTACCTGGAACCTCGAGTACCGCCGTGTCGGGAATCCCGGTGGAGGATGGCCGGGCAGCTTTGAAGACGTAACTGCGGGATACCAATTTCTGCGCCAGTTGGCAGGCAAATATCCCATCGATGCCAAGCGCATCATCGTTCTCGGACATTCTGCCGGAGGACAACTCGCGCTGGCGCTCGCGGCACATCACAACTCCATGCGCGGGGTAGTCTCGCTCGCCGGAGTCGTGAACCTGCGTCGGGCGTGGGACCTGCATTTGAGCAATGACGCCGTCATGGAATTCCTGGGGGGTGATCCACAGCGCGTTCCCGACCACTATCACGAGGCCTCGCCCGCCGAGCTGAACATACATTGCGAGCAGCTCCTGATTCACGGAACTGATGACGACATTGTTCCCGCACAGATGAGCCGCGACTACGCGAAGCAGAAGCTCCAGAAGAATGAAAAGGTCAGGCTGCTGGAGATTCCCAAAACAGGACACTTCGAGATTGTCGACCCCGAATCGAAAATCTGGCCCAAAGTGGAGAGTGCGTTGGCGGGTTTGGTGTGACATCAATCATGTAGCGGCACATGGATGACAGTGCTCATGTGTGCGAGCCTAATGCATGCCGCGTCCTCCACTAAGAGAAGTGCCGCGGTGTCTGCGGCACGGTTGAGAATAGCCCGGGGTGCAGCCCCGGGTGCGCTTGTTCCAGAACCCAGTCCGGCTTCCAGCCGGACGACTGAATTGCCTTTACTGCCGGCGCCCTATCCAGTCGTCCCGCAAAAGACACGGGACTCGAGCGGGTAATCTGCGAACCCGGAGTTTCACTCCGGGCTACTTTCATCCGTGCCGCAACACACGCGGCACTTTCTCATCGCTTGCCCGTCCAGTTTGCGAATCTGCCCCGCACATGCTTGTCACATCTTGACAATCATAATGACGGGCGACTATTGTTTCACGCAATGGACGAGACCAACACCGACGTTATTCAAGGCACACTGGACATGTTGATTCTCAAGACGCTGAGCCTTGAACCAATGCACGGCTTCGGCATCGCCCGGCGGGTCGAGCAGATTTCGCGGGGAGTATTCAAGGTCAATCCGGGATCGCTGCTTACGGCACTGCAGCGGCTGGAGCGTGCCGGATGGCTCGATTCCGAATGGCGGCAGACCGAGAACTCGCGCCGCGCAAAGTTCTATGCGCTTACGCGGGCAGGAAAGAAGCAGCTCGAGGTGGAGACTGCGGATTGGACGCGGCGCTCCTCTGCGATTGCGCGGGTCTTGAAAGCCGAGGGCTAGCGGAATGTCTTTCTGGCGCCAACTCACGCACGGATTGCGGGTGCTGACCAACCGAACCGCGGCCGACGGTGATCTCGCTGAGGAGGTGCAAGACTATCTGGACCAGACAACCGCAGCTTTTGAGGCCAAAGGGCTTAGAGCTGAGGAAGCGCGTCGCGCAGCGCGTCGGGAAATTGGGAACGCCATCCTGGTGCGCGAGCAAGTCCGCGCTTCCGGATGGGAGAACGTCGTCGAGACGCTACTCGCCGACCTCCGCTACGCGGCTCGTCAATTGCGCAACAACCCAGGCTTTGCCGCGACCGCGATCCTGATTCTTGGCCTCGGCATCGGCGCTACCACGGCGATCTTCAGTGCAGTGAATCCCATCCTTTTCAAGCCGCTGCCATATCCGCGCTCCGATCGAATCATGATGATCTTCGAGCAGCGCGACGGCGGTGAGCGCCTGCCAAGTTTCGGCACCTACGAAGGCCTGTCCGAGCGGAGTCGCTCGTTCGAAGCGATGGCTGCGATGAAGCCTTGGCAGCCGGCGATAGTGGGTATCGGCGAGCCCGAACTGTTCGAAGGACAGCGCGTAAGCGCCGGGTACTTTCGCGTCCTCGGAGTGCTCCCGGCGTTAGGACGAGACTTTCAAAGCGCAGACGACCAGTACAACGGACCGAACGTCGTAATCCTGAGCGACCGATTATGGCGTCGCCGCTTTTCTGGCGACCCCCAAATCATCGGACGCCAGATTACGCTCGAGAACAGCAGCAGTCAGCTTGCCGTGAACAGCAGTTTCACCGTAATTGGCGTGATGCCCGCTGGTTTTGAGAATGTCCTTGCTCCGTTGGCGGAACTTTGGGCTCCGCTGCAATACAATCCTTCGCTTCCGCCCGATTCAAGAGAATGGGGCCATCACTTACGCATGGTTGCGCGGCTGCACTCGGGCGTCAGCAAGGAACAAGCAGCGAGCGAACTCGACGCCATCCTGCCGGCATTTGGCAAGGCACATGCCAAGGGCTTCGAAAGCGCTGGAGGAATTCCAGCTGGAGTGATCGTGACTTCCCTGCACGATCACGTGGCCTCGAACGTGAAACCTGCGCTGCTGGCGATCCTCGGCGCGGTCGTTCTGGTGCTCCTGATTGCATCGGTAAACGTCACGAATCTCCTGCTGGCGCGCGGGGCACAGCGCCGCGGCGAGTTCGCCGTGCGCGCAGCGCTCGGGGCCGGGCAGAGGCGACTGATGCGCCAGCTCATCACGGAAAGCCTTCTGCTTGCCGTTTTGGGGGGCACCCTCGGCATCGTAGTGGCGAAGCTGGGAGTTCGCGTCTTAGTGGCGCTCAGTCCGCCTGGGCTGCCAAGGGTTGCCGCGATCCGCGTTGACAGCGCAGTGCTCATTTTCGCGTTGGCAATCACTACATGTATCGGACTTCTGGTCGGACTTGTTCCTGCGATTCACGCGTCGCGAAACGATCCGCATTCAGGACTCCAGCAAAGTTCTCGCCGGAGTATCGGCGCTCATCAGGGTGTTCGACGTTCTCTGGTCGTCTCTGAAGTTGCGCTGGCGTTGGTGCTGTTGGTGAGCGCGGGCCTGCTGCTACGCAGTCTTGATCGATTGTTCTCAATCGATCCGGGATTCGATGCCTCACACATCCTCACGATGCAAGTGCAGGAATCCGGTAATCGATACGCGCGTGATGATGCTCGCGCGCGCTTGTTCGAGCAGGCGTTAGAAAGCATGCGCCATCTTCCTGGCATTGCTTCAGCAGCATTCGTCAGCCAGCTGCCGCTAAGCGGCGACTATGAAGTCTACGGGATTGAATTCGAGGCATACTCGGGTCAGGCAGAGGCGGCCTTCCGCTATGCCGTCAGTCCCGATTATTTCAAGGCCATGCGAATTCCACTTCGGCGCGGACGCTTACTCGACGAAGGAGACCGGGCTGGGGCCCCTGTCGCCGTGCTTATCAGCGAATCGCTCGCGAAGAGCAAGTTCCATGATCGGGATCCCATTGGACAACGCGTGCGCATGGGTCCCAATATGGGCCATGCCGACAAGCCGTGGGCGACCATCGTCGGCGTAGTCGAGGACGTGAAGCAGTTGTCGTTGGGCGTCAACGAAGCGGAGGCCTTCTACACCACGCCTGCGCAATGGGCATGGGTGGATAATGCGCAGTCAGTGGTCGTGCGCACAGTCGGCGACGCCGCGTCCCTTGCTGCTCCCGTGAGAAACGCGATCTGGTCGGTTGATAAAGATCTGCCTGTTGTGCGGGTTGCCACCATGGAGAACCTCCTCGCTCAAACAGAGGCCCAGCGACGCTTCGCGCTGATCATCTTTGAAGCATTTGCCCTAGTGGCCCTAGTGCTTGCGGCTACGGGCATTTACGGCGTGCTGTCCGGCAGCGTTACCGAGCGAATGCGCGAGATCGGAGTGCGCGCGGCTCTAGGAGCAACGCGCGAGAGCATCGTTGCGCTGGTGGTGCGCCAGGGGATGACTCTCACGGCGTTTGGCATGGCGATCGGTTTACTGGGTGCTGCCGCAGCGAGTCAGGGAATTGTCGCCATGCTGTTCGGAGTCTCACCCCTCGATCCGGTTACGTACATAGCCGTCATTGCCATGCTGGGCAGCGTCTCACTGCTAGCATGCGGCGTTCCAGCCTGGCGAGCTGCGCGCGTGGATCCGGCGATTACTCTACGCGCAGAGTAGCCTGGGGCGCACGTCTGTCGAACTGTTAGACTGCCCTCGCCGTGCCTACTTCACGCGAGGATGAATTCCAGACGACGACACTAGCCCCGGGCCTTTACATCGTTGCTACCCCAATCGGAAATCTTGAAGACATCACATTGCGGGCATTGCGCGTCCTCCGTCAGGCAGACCTGATCGCTTGTGAGGACACTCGCCATACACAAAAGCTGCTGAACCATTTTGAAATCAAAATTCCGACGCAGAGTTATCACGAGCACAACGAAGCCGCGCGGGCGCGGGAGCTGGTGGAGCGGGTCGCGGCAGGAGAGCGTGTCGCATTGGTTTCTGACGCCGGCATGCCGGGGATATCCGATCCCGGGGAAAGAGTCATTCGCGCGGCTGTGGAACGCGGACTCAACGTCGTGGCGATACCAGGACCTTCGGCGCTTGTCACCGCGCTTGTGGCCAGCGGATTACCGACTGAAACATTCCGTTTTGTTGGGTTCCTGCCGGCCCGTTCAGGCGAGCGTCGCAGCGTGCTCGAGAGTCTCGCAAGCGTTCCTGAGACGCTCGTCTTCTACGAAGCCCCTCATCGCATCGCCGATATGCTGCACGATGTGGAAAATGTCTTCGGCCCTGATCGGCGAATAGTAATCGCTCGCGAGCTTACCAAGGTTCACGAAGAGTTTGTGCGAGGCAGCGTGTCGGAGGTCTTGGCAGAATTTGGCCGACGCGACGCCGCCAGGGGTGAAATGACAGTAATCGTCGCCGGCAAGTCAAAGATCCAGCAAGCGCAAAGCCCAAAACGAAATCTAGTGGAGCGCATCCACGAATTGATGACATCCGAGTCGCTGGCGGAAAAAGACGCACTCAAACAAGCAGCCCGCGAGTTCGGGCTTTCCAAGAGCGAAGCCTATCGCGAGTGGCAGAGGAAAAAACAGGCGACCGGGACCAGGGCACGAGGGACAGCAAAACAGCCCCAGTAACCGTGTGCCTGACTTCCTGTTCTCTTCCCGCTAAACCTGTCCACTCTGTTTCCCAATGTGAGCACCGCGATACCAAATCATGGCTTACGCGAGACTAAGGCAAAAAAAGTTACACCTGTGACTCATCGTATTTTCAGCAGTTTGCATCAGACGGTAGGAGAGTGTCGTTGGAAGCAAAACTGCTGCTGCAAATCGCTGAGAGTCTTGGTGTGTGCCGCCCGGCAAGCACGATCAGCAGAGTTGCGTTCACCCCTTATCTTCTTGAAAACCTTGAGGCCCCGGGAGTCTGAATGGCTGAGCATATTTTGGATCAGATCGTTGCTGAACTTCGTGAGAGCGCAACGTCCTTATATCCGAATCGCGGTGAGTTGCGGAATATCCGAGTTGTGGGACACACTCCCAAGAGCGATCACTTTATTTACGACCTGGTAGCCGACTTCGCCAATGGCGCAGAGCGCATGGCGCTCAAGATTTATCGTTCCGGGAAGGGATCGCCGCAGGCAGGACGCAATCAGGCGAGTGCCGAGTACGCCAATTTGGAACGCGTGTACGAGGCATTTACGGAGCATTCGCTGCCCGGTGTCCCACGTCCTCTGGGGAACTTCGGCACGCTGGGCGCGGTAGTGACCGAGAAGATCCAGGGTGTCCCGCTGCAATCGATGATGATGAAAGCCGCTCTCCTCCCCGGTTATGACGACAACAAGTCGTTACGCGAAGCCGCGGTCAAGGCCGGCGAGTGGCTGCGCAACTTCCACAAGCTCACGGCCGGACCTACCCAGGTGTTTGACCCGCGACAACTGCTGGCCGAACTCGAGAACATTTGTCTGAATTGTCGGGGCGAAGGACTCGACAACGAAGCGATCCAGATGATCCTCACCGGAGCGCAGAACTCACTTGCGAAGGCCAGGAAGGCTATTCCTTCTTCGGCCGTGCTGAAAGATTTTACGCCGCTCAGCATTGTCGTTACGGAAAACGGAGTGGGTGTCTGTGACTACGGCAAGATGTCCAACGATGGAATTTCCTTCAACGATGCCGCCACATTCCTGGCGTCGGTCGAGGCACTCGAGAAGTATCCATTCTGCAACCGCGATATCACCGGACGTGTGCAGGAGAGCTTTCTCCAGGCTTATGGCGCCGGCGTCGCCGACCAGGCGATTCTGCGCGTGCTCAAAATGCGCGCCTTGCTCTCGATGTTTGCCCAAGGGCGTGGCGTAAAGGAGAGCGCTGTCCGCAAGAAAGTAATGTGGGCAACGTTAATGAAGCGCTTCATTCAGCAAGCTGCCAGCAGATCGCTCGCGCCAGCCGCGTAAGTCGATTCAAAAGTACTCGCATAAAATCCGAATTCGAGCAGCTGCAGAAATTCGTGCCGCGTCTCGCGGGACGATCCGAAGGAGCCCGGCACTTGATGTTCCGGGACTGCGTTTGTGGATCGAGCCCCGTCCGGGGCGGCACTCGTGGGTTACGCAAGCCTCGAATCTGCCGGACATGATTCGAACCGAGTGTCGCCCTTACAGGGCTCGCCCTAAAACCTCGAGCACCCGGGGCCATGTGCCGCGCTCATATCTTCTCGTGCCGTCGGAAGCGGCACGACCAAGAAGCCGCCATTCCTGTAATCCTGAAAGCCATCAGCTAACAAGGGTTCTCCGCAACATTTCTCAATACGTTTATGAAGCTTTAGTTCTATCTGGCTTGAGGCGGCACGGCTGGAAGCCGACGCCGCTGCAAAACTAAATCCTGTAACATCCGTGCAAGGCCGATCACTGCATGGATGTTCAGTTAATCGACGGCACTTACGAACTCTTCCGCCATTTCTTTGCCGTACCATGGTCAACAGATGTCACGGGTCAGGAAATCGGCGCAACCCGCGGCGTGCTGGCTTCCGTCTTGTCGATGATCGAACAGGGCGCAACGCACATTGGCGTGGCCACTGATCACGTCATCGAATCCTTTCGCAACGAGCTGTATCCAGGCTATAAGACCAGCGAAGGCGTGCCTCCCGAGCTCCTCTCGCAGTTTCCCATTCTGGAAGAAGCCCTCGAAGCAATGGGGGTATTCGTATGGCCGATGGTCGAGTTCGAGGCCGACGATGCCCTAGCTTCCGCCGCGTTCAATGCTGCGCAAGACGAGCGTGTGAGCCAGGTAATCATTTGTACTCCCGATAAGGATCTGGCTCAGTCTGTCGTGGGCACGCGAGTAGTCCAATGCGACCGAAGGCGCGAGATTGTGCGCGATGAAGCGGCGATCGTCGCAAAATTCGGAGTGAGGCCGCAATCGATTCCCGATTATCTGGCCGTAGTCGGCGACAATGCCGACGGTTATCCGGGATTGCCGGGATGGGGCACGAAGGCGGCGGCTCTCACGTTTTCTCAATACTTTCATCTGGAAGATATCCCCAAGGATTGGCGCGAATGGCATCCTTCGATCCGCAAGGCCCGCGGATTGTCCGAGTCGTTGTTTGGCGCATGGAATGACGCCTTGCTCTTTCGCACTCTCGCAACGTTGAGACTTGATGTTCCGGTCTTCGACTCGGTGGAGGATCTCCGCTGGAAGGGCCCGACGAGCGACTTTGAGACCTGGTGCCATCGGCTGAAGTCGCCCGCGTTGTTAAGTCGCGCGGTTTCGGCCGCCTCGAGTCGCTCACTTGCTGCAGCGTCGCAAGCTCGTTCGAATGGTCCCGCCTCAAAGCGGGACGCCGGCCAGTAGCCCACCACGGCTGAGTGATGGGGTAGATAGAAAACGCGTTCATAGTCGAGAATCCTTGATACGTAGCGAGATGTCGTCTAGAAAACGATGTGGAATGGGGCACGTAGAGACGTACCCTATTCTGGGAATGCATACGGCGTTCTGCCATAGGAATGTTGACGACTCCGCTTAGTGAACCTGGACTGGCTTGAACCCTTTGCTCGGCACCGTCCACACCGTGGATCCTTGCTCGTCGTAGAACTCGATCGCTGCTTGATCGTTCTTCATACCCATCCTGGCCCGGACCCGCCCGCCGCTGTCCTTCAAGACGAATTCCTGAGCCTCTACCGTTCTGGTGCGCGGCTCAATCTGCCCATGAGCACCGAGAAAGATGGCGCAGGCCAGAAGCATTAATAAGAACCAGCTCGCGATCCTCCAGTGGTTCACATTTCCAGCTGACATTTCGTCCTCCAGGTGTGGAATCGGCCGGCACACTCCGGCCCAGCCGCTGCAGGAAGAATGAGAACCGGCGATACTCTTGCGAACTTTTCGTAGCCGAATTCCTGGGGCGAATGCAGGGATTGGAAGGACGGACTCTGAAAGCCGCGATTAGTTTTAAAATGGCAAACGCGTCAGGGAGTGTTTGCCATGACAGTAGAAGCGAAGGCGGAAGCAAATGTCAGACAGGCTGTTCCGTTCTTCGGAGTGTCAGATATCGAGACGTCGGTTCGCTACTACACAGAGAGTCTTGGCTTCGTCATGAAGAACAAGTGGATTCATGAAGGCAAGCTTCGCTGGTGCTGGATTGAGCTTGGCGAAGCAGCCCTGATGCTGCAAGAGTTCTGGCGCGAAGGGCACCATGCGAATGTTCCGACTGAAAAGCTCGGCGTAGGCGTTTCCATCTGCTTTACGTGCAGAGACGCCCTCGCGATCTATCGCGAACTCAGGACCAAAGGTGTGGAAGCGCAGCGCCCGTTCGTTGGCAACGCTATGTGGGTCACATCTGTGTCAGACCCGGATGGCTACAAGTTGTTCTTTGAAAGTCCAACCGACGCGCCGGAAGAATCGGAGTATTCGGAAGCCTTGTGAATAGGCGTCACGTGAACAGAGCAACTGCAAAGACTCACGCAGATCAACGCCGATTTAGGGATTGACTCCCGTCGGTGAAATCCTGTGGTTCAGGAGTGCCGGTCGGCAGAAGACTCCAAATAGAGTTCCCGTCACAATCCCAAGAAAATCCGCGTCAATCCGCTAAGTCTGTGTCGATCTGCGTGAGTTTTTGGTTTTGGCCTCAGATTACAAACCGCCCAACGGTACGTCCATAAAAAGTCGCTAACTCCGTGCGGCGGGGAGAGTCTCTCCTTTACTGGATCGGAACCCGCGACTACTCGCCTTCGTAAGACACCAGAGGCCCTTGCATGCAAAATTTGCTCAGCAATCTGCGCTACACGCTTCGGCAGTTTCGGTTGTCACCCGTGTTTGCTACTGCGGCCATCTTCACCCTGGCCCTGGGCATTGGTGGAACTACGGCGATCTTCACACTGATTCATGCCGTGATGCTGCGCTCTTTGCCGGTTTCCGATCCGGCGGGCCTCTACCGAGTTGGTGATGGCGACGATTGCTGCGTGGAGGGCGGCCCGCAGGACCGTTGGGGAATGTTCTCGTATCCGCTGTTTGAGCGTCTAAAGGCGGAGACGCCGGAGTTCGAAGAGGTGACGGCTTTTCAGGCAGGAAACTGGCAACTGAGCGTGCGGCGTGAGGGAGTGGAATCCGCTGCGAGGCCTCTCCGTTCCGAATTTGCGACAGGAAATTACTTCTCAGTGCTTGGAGTCGGTGCCTTCGGTGGGCGGGTATTCACTGCGGATGACGACAAGTCCTCAGCTCCGCCGGTGGCCGTCCTGAGTCATCATGCCTGGCAGACCACCTATGGCGCCGATCCCGCGGTAGTGGGCTCCACGTTCATGGTGGCGGGCCATCCGTTTACGGTAATCGGTGTTGCGCCTCCGGGATTTTTTGGAGAGACGCTGCGCAGCGATCCGCCTGACATCTGGCTTCCAATCCATCAGGAACCGCTCGTATCCGGTCAAGGCGCGCTGTTGAATCAGTCGGTTGGTGCTTGGTTGCGCATGATTGGCCGGTTGCGGCCCGGAGCTTCCGCTGCTGGTATGGCGCCACGTTTGACTGGCGTGCTGCGGCAATGGATGGAACATGACTCGGGATATCCCGCCAACTGGATGCCCGATGTGATTCGCATGCTTCCCAAGCAGGTAATCAATGTGGTGCCGGCAGGCGCGGGTGTCGCAGTGATGAAGGAAGAGTATGGACGCAGCCTGCAGATACTGCTCGCAGTCTGCGGGTTGGTACTGCTGATCGCCTGTGCCAACGTCGCGAATTTGTTGCTGGCGCGCGGAGTCGCGCGTCGTGGGCAAACCGCGGTGCGCCTGGCGGTTGGCGCTACGCGGCGGCAGATCGTTACTCAGGCGCTGACCGAGAGTGTGCTGCTCGCGGTTGGCGGCGGTCTCGCCGGGTTGGTGGTCGCTGTTTTGGCGGCACGACTGCTACTCTCTCTCGCCTTCCATAGTGCACACTTCCTTCCGATCAGCGCTGCGCCCTCGATTCCCGTTTTGGCATTTGCGTTCGTGTTGGCGCTACTGACCGGAATCATCTTCGGCGCGGCTCCGGCATGGTTTGCCACGCGCACCGATCCGGCAGAGGCATTGCGCGGATCCGGACGCAGCACCGGCGATCACTCCTCTCTTGCGCGTAAAGCGCTGCTTGTGGTGCAGGCTACGCTGTCGGTCGTGCTGGTCGCTGGCGCAAGCATGCTGGCCAGAAGTCTCAACAAGCTGGAACACCAGGACTTCGGATACCAGATTCAAAACCGAGTCGAAGTAGCCCTAAACCCGCCGCCGGCTACTTATTCATTGCCGAAGCTGCAAGCGCTCTATCGCCAAATGGAAGACCGCCTCAACCGTCTCCCCGGAGTGCAAGGGTCAGGACTCGCGCTTTACAACCCGCTCACCGACAACTGGGGCGAGCTCGTTCTTGTCGAAGGGCATCCTGCGAAGAAGATGGATGAGGAAGCTGGCTCCTCATGGGATCGGGTCAGTGCCGATTATCTGCAGAACTTCGGCATGCGGATCTTGCGCGGACGCAACTTCACCGCCGCCGACAATGAAACCACCGCGCCGGTGACCATCGTGAACGAAGCCTTCGTAAAGCGGTTCTTCAAGAGCGACGAAGACCCCATCGACCACCATTTCGGCCTCGACATGCCGGAGAACGTTGGAACCTTCCGCATCGTGGGCATCGTACGCGACGCGAAGTTCGCCGGGTGGGGCTTGAGAAGGCCAGCCCGTCCGATGTTCTTTGTACCGCTTGCGCAAAACGTGGATTACAAGAATGACGTGATGAAGCGAATCGAGCTGCAGTCGCACTTCGTTCAGGGAATCATGCTGGTGACCAACCTCTCCACCGGTCAGCTCCAGCCCCTATTGACCAGGGCGCTCGCCGAAGTCGATCCCAACCTTACGATCATTAGCGTGAGGACAATGCAGGAGCAGGTGGCCCTCACATTCGATCAGGAACGCGCGGTAGCGAGTCTTGCCAGCCTATTCGGAATTGTGGCGCTGCTGCTGGCTGCAGTCGGACTCTACGGCGTGACCGCCTACACGGTGGCGCAACGCACCAACGAAATCGGCATTCGCATGGCGCTGGGCGCTGATCGAAAGAAAGTAGTCGAGCTGGTGCTGCGCGGCGCGTTTAACCGCGTTGTAATTGGATTGATATTAGGCCTGCCGCTTGCGATCGGCGCCGGACGCTTGATCTCGGCTCAACTATACGGAGTGTCATTTTGGGATCCGTTTGCGCTCAGCCTCGCTGCAAGCGCACTTGCCTTCTGCGCGTTTTTTGCTGCAATCATCCCCGCCGGTCGGGCGGCATCGATTTCTCCGATGAGCGCGTTGCGGACTGAGTAGTGGGCCGAAAACGGAGAGGCGAACACGAAGGTCACGAAGGCTGAAATCCGAGGTCACGAAGAGAACCGGCAGAGTCAGTAGCAGAATCAGCGCGTACAAATCTGAGATTCATGCACTCCGCTTATTCTCTTGTGACCTTGTTCTCTTGCCTTCATGACCTTCGTGTTCGCCTCTCGGTCTTCGCAGAGCAGCTCTCGATTTTCCCGCTGCTGCTCTGGATTCGCGGGACAATTGCGAGGGAGGAAAAAAAGATGCCACAAGATGTCTCGAAAGGTCCTTCGTCGGAGCGCAACACAGGCCAAAGCAATCAGAATCTGAGTTTCCGCTGTTCAGACGCTGGCCAGAGCAACTGCAACTGGCAAGCGAGCGGAAAGAGTGAAGACGAGCTTCTTCCCAAAATCGAGCAGCATGCTCGAGAAGTCCACCACATGAACATTGGAGAGGAAGACGCCAAGCGGGCCGAAGTTCAGCACTCGCGATAGGACATAAGCCAACGGGATCTCCCAGAGCCAGAAGCAGAAGAGGTTGATCCAAGTGGGAGTCCAGGTATCGCCTGCGCCGTTGAATGATTGCGTGAGCACCATTCCGAGGGCATAGAAGACGAAGCCGTAGCTCATCGTGCGCAGCGCCTGCGCTCCGATGGAGGCGGCCGCGGGATCGTGAGTGAACACTCCAACGATGGGACCTGCGAACAGAACGAACACGAGCCCGACGGTCCCAAGCACGGCCATGTTGTATTTGGCGGCGATCCAGACTGCGCGTTCGGCGCGCTCCGGATCTTTCGCGCCGAGCGACTGGCCTACCATCGTTGCTGCCGCATTCGACAGTCCCCACGACGGTAGCATCCAGAAAATTACCAGTCGAATAGCGATCGTGTAGCCCGCAACAGCGTTACTGCCAAAGGTCGAGAGAATCCGCACCAGGCCGATGTAGCTCGCCGTTCCCACCAGCACCTGGAACGTTCCCGATCCGGAAAGTCGGATCAAGCCGGCCATAATCGCCGGCCGCAGTGCGAGGTTGACTCGTCGCACGGTAACTCGAGCATCGCCGCGGGTGAGGCGGTAAAGCTGGAAGAGCACGCCTGTGCTGCGTCCAATGGTGGTGGCAACTGCGGCGCCTGTGACTCCGAGGCGTGGGAAGGGACCGAGACCAAAGATTAGGCAAGGGCCGAGCACGATATTGATCGCGTTGGCGAGCCAGAGCACTCGCATCGCGATGGCGGCATCGCCGGAACCGCGGAAAATTGCATTGATGAGGAACAGCAGGAGAACGCTTGCGCTTCCGCCGAGCATGACGCGCGTGTAGCTCGAGCCGATAGTTCTGACCGATGGCGATGCGCCCATGAGGGCGAGCAGCCGGGGAGCAAGAGTGACGCCAACCACTGCGACGATCGCTGCAACAGCGAGTCCTAATGCGATGCCTTGCACGGCCGCTTCGGCGGCAGCCTCGGGCCGCTTCTCGCCGATACGGCGCGCGACCGTTGCCGCTACGCCGATCGAAAGCCCGATGGCGACGGTGTACACGATCGTGAGCATGGATTCCGTGAGGCCGACGGTTGCAGTGGCGTCAGGTCCAAGTCGGGAGACGAAGAAGACGTCGCAGACGGCGAAAACCGACTCCATCATCATTTCGAGGATCATCGGGATGGCGAGCAGCACGACGGCACGAGCAATCGGGCCGGCAGTGTAATCGTGATGCGTGCCGCGAATGGCGTCGCGGACGACGGTCCACCAAGTGATCCGTTCCTCGTGTGCGGTGGCCGGAGTGCTCATGGCGTTGATCTCGTCGCGCGGCGATTTAGCCTTTGGTTTTTCAGCTCTCGGCAAGGGAAGAGCATTGGTCGATCCAGCGACGTACTCAGCGGCTGCCGCCGGAGAAACTCATCACACATGTTCCTATTTGGGTTGCGGACCCGACTTCGCTCCGGGCTTCTGGGGACCATTATTTTTGGTTACGTCGTTGCCGTAGATGATGTTTACATTTGAACCGAAGCGTTTGTAGTCGGTGTATTTGACGATGGCTTTTACGTGAGCATCGCTGCCAGTGAAGTGAAGCACCTCATCGGCCTTGCTGTAGGTTGGAAACCAGTACTTGCCGTCGATCTGCTCTCGATAGGTCACAAAGTGCGGGAAGAGTTGCTCGTCTTCCGGATGCTTCCTCTTTTTCTTCGGACTTAGATTAAATCCTATATCGGGAACACCTTTCCCGTAGGTTTTGACAATCTGCACATCCTGATTGTCTACCCAGATACGTCCCTGGAAGTAACGTTGACCTTTTTCGATTGTCTTGGGAGCCACGTCGAAGACGTAGGTTTGCAGCTCGTCTACCTTCTGTTGTCCTACGTATAGGACCTGGTACTTGGGAAGTTCTTCCGTGGTCAGGGAGAAAGCGGTTCGCTTGCGCAGGTCGTCAATGTCCTCTTTCGTGATGTAAAGGCTGGTCTGTGGCGCGAACTTTACATTCTCGAGACGGCGGCCGCGGTCGTCGTAAACGATGTCTGACACCTGACGGAATTCGCCGACGACGCTGATGCCATCGACCGTCTGGTACTTCACGTCCTCCCTCCAGGTGTAATGGTCGCGGGCCTGCTTGAATTCGTCTTCCTTCGCAGTAAATTTTTGGATGATTTCCTGAACCGAAATACCTTTCGGTTGTGCCGGATCAAGCGGACTTGAGCCCTCATTTGCGATGTCGGGAACCTGCTGTGTATTGCCCGATCCGACTGTAAACTGCGCCTGAGTCACCGCGGAAAGCCACAGAAGTGCCGCAAAAACTGCGAATAGTGCCGTGAAAGTTCGCTTAAGTAACCGCATTGTGTAATCCCGGACTGACATTGTAGCCTCTATCTGGCCACAGTAAAGTCACACAAAAAATAAGCCAAACCGATCTTCCTGGAAGTAACAAGCGGATCAAAATTGGCGAAAACGTCTGCCGGCAGGCACCTAACGGTAGAGACGCAGCATGCTGCGTCTCCACCATGCTGACGGGTCATCCCAGTCTGTGCTTGCATCCGTCGCATCGCAGAGACGCAGCATACTGCGTCTCTACCGTTAGAACGTTTCAGCCTTGTTACACTGTGCGGTTTGTCCTTAGGAGACCCACATGCTCCGTCTGCTCTCGCTGTTATTGGCCTTCGCCAGCCTCTCGACTGCTCAAGGTGTGCCTCAGAACTCCGGTACTTCAGGACAGAAACATCCATTTACCTTCGAGGACATGATGGCACTCAAGCGCATCGGCGACCCGCAGCTGTCGCCTGATGGGCGCTGGGTGATGTTGTCAGCCATCGATGTAAACCTCGCGGAGAACACGCGGAAGCCCCATCTCTGGCTTGTTCCCGCTGCCGGCGGCGACGCGAAACAGATCACCAGCGGTGAAGCGGGCGAGAATCGCGGGCGTTTTTCGCCGGACGGCAAGAGCTTCTTGTACACGTCGAGCGCCGTTGGCGGCTCACAGATATGGATTGAGGGCTTCGACAGCGCTTCCGGAGCCCCGTCCGGCCAGGCGCGTCAGCTTACTTCTATCTCGACAGAGGCCGATGGCGGAATCTGGGCGCCTGATGGGAAGCATATTCTCTTCGTCTCGGAGCTCTATCCAGACTGCAAAGATGACGTGTGCAACAAGGCGCGCGACGAAGAGCTCGTCAAATCCAAAATCAAAGCGAAGATGTTTACTCGTCTTTTCTACCGCCATTGGTCGAGTTACACGCGCTTCAAACGCAGCCATCTGTTCGTTATTCCCCCAGAGGGAGGCACTCCCCTCGACATCACTCCGGGAGATCACGATGTCCCATCCTTCAGTCTCGGCGGCCAGGATCTCTATGCGATCTCTCCGGATGGGCAGGAGGTGGCATTTACCAGCAACATCGACGAGGTGGAAGCCACAAGTACGAACAACGATGTGTTTGTTGTTCCCATTACGGGAGGCACACCGAAAAAGATCTCGATCAGCCCGGGAAGCGACTCTACTCCACTGTATTCACCTGACGGACGCTACATTGCCTATCGTTCCCAGGCGCGCGCCGGATATGAAAGTGACCGCTTTCGACTGCTATTGTTCGAGCGCAAGAGCGGGACAATTACCGATCTGACGAAGAACTTTGACCGCTGGGTGGAAGCATTCACGTGGACTCCGGACTCATCTGCGATCTATTTTGCGGGCGAGGACCGCGGAGGATCGCCCTTGTGGCGTGTAAAACTCAGCGGCGGTGACCCGGAGAAAGCGATCCCTGACACGAATGATGAGCCTGTTGTCAGTCCGGACGGCAGGACTATCTTCTTCAGCCGCCAGTCAGTGGCTGCGCCAAACGAAATCTACAAGGCGTCCCTCGGCGAAAGCGGAGCAGCAGAGGCTCAGCAATTAAGTCATCTGAACGATGCAGTGCTGTCCCAAATCGCTATGTCTCCGCTCGAATCGTTCGAATTTACCGGCGCGGAGAAAACAAAAGTGCAGGGTTTCCTGCTCAGACCGCCAGGGTTCAACGCAGGGCAGAAATATCCGGTGAAGTTTTTGATCCATGGCGGGCCACAGGGACAGTGGGGAGAGGAATGGTCGTACCGTTGGAACGCGGAGCTGATGGCGGCCAGCGGCTATGTTGTCATCCTCATTAATCCGCGCGGCTCGACCGGTTATGGCCAGAAATTCATCGACGGCATTAACGGCGACTGGGGCGGCAAGCCCATTGTCGATCTGATGAATGGCCTTAATTATGTCGAAAGTGCCTACCCCTTCGTAGATAAAGAGCGTGAATGCGCGCTGGGCGCGTCGTACGGCGGATATGCCATTAATTGGCTACTTGGTCACACTACCCGATTCAAGTGCATGGTCTCGCACGATGGCATGTTCAACACCGTTTCCGCTTTCGGGACAACCGAGGAACTGTGGTTCAACATCTGGGAGTTCAAGGGCACTCCGTGGACGAATCCCACCACCTATAAGAAGTGGTCGCCTAATCAATACGTCACAAAGTTCAAGACACCCACGCTGGTGGTCCACGGACAACTTGATTACAGGCTCGACGTCTCCGAGGGCTTTCAGCTTTTCACTACGCTTCAGCTACGGAAGGTCCCATCCAAGATGCTCTACTTTCCCGATGAGGGCCATTGGGTCTTGAAGCCCCAGAACAGCCAGCTTTGGTACAAGACCGTGGGCGAGTGGGTGGATCAGTGGGTGAAGAAGTGAACTTGTGGAGGTCAAAACCCAAGTATCCCAGTGTCTCAGCACATATGGGTTTAGGGACTCTTGAAGCCGCTAAGTTACTGAAAATAAGAGCTATAGTGCAGAGCGAAAATCAGTCCCAGGAAGTCGTGACCATCCAGGCGGCATTTACATCGACGTAAATGGGCTCGCGGGTGGATCAAATCTCGGGATAAATATCGAAGAAGGCTTCCACGCTATTCCGCAACTGAGCCTCAATCTCCTCCTTGCTGCCTTCCAGCACGTGCATGGTGACCCGCGCTGTATGTCCGTTCTTCAGTTCCACGGGAGCGTCGCCTACCGCTTTGATTTCGTCGGACGGCAAGAGGCGCATGCCGTATATGAGAGTGAGATTTGCCATGTCAGTAGTTTAGCTTCGCGCGAGGTAGAGACGCAGCATGCTGCAGATGGAAATGGCGGTTCGAGTCCCGCGTCGTTTGCGGGACGACTGGATTGATTGCCGGTGGGAAAGGTAATTCAGCCGTCCGGCTCGAACAGGCTGCGGAAAAATGCCGTGGAGACCGCCGTAGGGAGGGGCACGACTTCGAGTCGTGCCGGTAAATCCTTAGTGTTCCATTTTGGATTAACCCCCATCTTGTCGCCGCCTGTAGAAGCCGGACTCGGCGTCGGAACAGACGTCCGCCCGGGGTTGTACCACCGGGCGATTCTCAACCATGCCGCAAAAAGCGCGGCACTGCTCTTGGATGGCAACACTGATTTGGACAAGTCTGCAGCCTGCTGCGTCTCTGCTATGCATTCCGGGACTCTCATGCTCAGCGAAATGAGTCAGATTCGCGAAAGACAAACGGCGTTGAATCCCAAGGACTGAAAATGAGATCCCACCTCAATCCCACCGAGATCCCAGGAAGCAGTTGTGGGATATCCCACCGTGATCCCAGAGCGGGGTGGGATCGATCCCACAGGGCCTCTGGGATTCCGGTGGGATCTCGAAATGTAAGTCCTTTAAACGCTGGGATCGAGCCAAAATGGGCATTTGCACGAGGCAGCGAGGCCTTTCCTACCCTATCGGCGCCTCAGCAGGCTGCGGCAAAAATGCCGTCCAAATTCCGAAAAGTGTGCCTAATCCGGCAAACTCGCTTCGCTGCCGATGGTGAACTGCGCTCTCGCTCCTGCCGGCGCTTGCCGGCCTGATATCGCGAGAGGCTGCCCTCCGCCGATCCAGATGTCGATTTTTCCGGGAAGGATACGGTGCT
The DNA here is from genome assembly GCA_003225215.1 of Acidobacteriota bacterium. Lineage (GTDB taxonomy): Bacteria > Acidobacteriota > Terriglobia > Terriglobales > Acidobacteriaceae > Gp1-AA112. Next base: position 1,600 of record QIBC01000074.1, on the reverse strand, counting down.
TCCCGTCCTGGTCCACAACGCTTAGGTCGCGATCGCGAAGCATAAAAGAGATCCTCTTCTGCTCGCCGGGGTTCAGATGCACGCGTTGAAAGCCCTGCAAGGAGCGCAACGGCGCTGCGGGAATTCCGCTGTGAGTTAGATATAGCTGCGCCACGTCGTCTCCGGGCATGCGGCCGGTATTGGCCACATCGACGGAGATCGTCACTGATCCATCAGCCGGTACATTCTCTTTGTCGACCTGCAGGTTGCGATATGCGAAAGTGGTGTAACTCAGCCCATAACCAAACGGGTACAGCGCATCGCCGTCGAAGTAGCGATAGGTTCGGCGGCGCATCGAGTAATCTTCGAAGGCGGGTAACTGAAGTACAGACTTGTAGAAAGTCACGGGCAACCGCCCGCTGGGACTGAAGTCGCCCGCGAGCGCTTCCGCAACGGCAGTTCCTCCCTCTTCGCCGGGATACCAGGCTTCCACAATGGCCGGCAGTTTGGCGTCGGCCCAATTCACTGCCACTGCGCTTCCGCTGGTGAGCACGAGGATCGTTGGCTTGCCGATGGCGTGAACTCGCTCCAGAAGTTTTTCCTGTGGCGCAGGCAGATCGAGGCTGGTGCGATCTCCACCGGCGAAACCCTCGGTGTGCACGTTCATCTCCTCGCCCTCAATGCGTGGCGAAAGACCGAGAACCATAATGACGAGATCGGCCTGATGAGCGGCATCGACAGCATCTTTTCCATCCTGCCCGGGCATGCTCCAGACCAGGCGTGCCTCAGCGCTGCGAATTGTTTCGAAATATTCGATCTTGATCTTGTACGGATGACCTTGCTCGAGGTGCATGAGCTTCGTCAGCGTGTCGGCAGGATGATGGATCGTCCACTCTTCCGCGATCAGCTGGTCATCGATCCAAAGTCGGAATCCATCCTGGCCGGTGAAGCCGATCAGATAGTCGCCGGTCTCGGGTGGAACGAGAACGCCGGTCCAGCGCACGGAATAGTTCTTCAACAATTGCGGCGAAATGCCCTGGTCTCCCCACGCGAAGTTCACCGTGCTGTCCGTACGGGTGAGAACAGGCGCATCTTTCAACTCGACATTTGGAAAGTACTCGCCTTTCAGGCCGTGCTCTTTTCGCGAGTCGTCAGTGAAAAGTGATTCCGAGGGAATGGCATGCATCACGGGGCCGGTCAAACCGGTACCTTCTGCGTAGATCACCTTCGATTGCGAAAAGCGCCGGCGAATGCCCTCGAGAATCGTGACTGGCCTCGATGGCGTTCCGTTATAGTTTCCGACCAGCGCATCGAGATTGTCGGCGTCGGGACCGATTACTGCAATCGTCGAATATTTCTTCGTGAGAGGAAGGAAATTGTTCTGATTCTTCAGCAGAACCAACGATTCCCGCGCCGTCTTCAACGCCAGTTGACGATGGCCTTCGGTGTCGTTTTCTTCCGGCGAGATTTTCGAATAGGGAACCAGCGACGGCGGATCGAACATACCCAGACGCATGCGCGCGGTAAACAGCCGGCGCAGAGCGCGATCGATGTCTGCCTGCGTCAGCAAGCCTTGCTGGACCGCCTGGAGCGCGGCATCGCGCTCAGTCTTGACGCGGCT